>CAZWXO010000009.1:8086-36876 GCA_964637885.1 uncultured bacterium | reverse complement strand
AGCATTTCCTGGGCGATGACAGCCATTTTGGGAATGTCGATCAGGGATGTGAACAAATAATAATCCTGCATGCGGATAGTAATTTTACCGATATCGACGGCGTGATCCCCGATTCGCTCCAAGTCGGTCACAATTTTAAGGCCGGTAATTATCAAGCGCAAATCAGACGCCATCGGCTGTTGCAGTGCTATCAAGCGCAGACACTTGTCTTCTATTTCAATCTCTAGGTCATCAATTAAATCGTCGCTTTCAATTACTTGCTTGGCCATCGGGATATTCTGCTCAGCTAGTGCCTTGACAGCTGCCGCAATACTTCCCTCCACCAAACTGCCCATCCGGAGCAGCATATCATGGATTTCTTGCAATTCCTGGTGAAAGCCTTCTCGTGTTTGTTGCATTATTCGCAACCTCCTTTATTAGCCAAAACGTCCCGTTATATAGTCTTCGGTCTTTTTGTTTGCCGGACATGTAAAAATTTTTTCCGTATCATCGGCTTCGACGATTTCTCCATCAAGGAAAAACGCTGAATAGTCCGATACTCGTGCGGCCTGTTGCATATTATGCGTCACCATGATTATCGCATACTTTGTCCGCAGATTAACTATCAATTCCTCAATTTTCAGTGTTGAGATGGGGTCAAGGGCAGAGCAAGGTTCATCCATCAAAATGATTTCCGGTTCCACAGACAGTGCCCGGGCGATGCAAACGCGTTGCTGTTGACCTCCGGAAAGCTCTAGAGCCGAAGTATTCAAGCGGTCTTTGACTTCATCCCATAAAGCGGCGCCTTTGAGGCTCGTCTCTACTATTTCATCGAGCTCGTGTTTGTTACGAACACCGTGAATTTTGGGACCATAGACAATATTTTCGTAGATAGTTTTAGGAAACGGATTGGGTTTTTGAAAAACCATGCCCACTCGTTTACGCAATTCGACGGCATCGACGTCTTTGGCATATATATTTTGACCGTCAATCCGGACTTCCCCTTCGACCCTTGTCTTGTCAATTAAGTCGTTCATCCGATTTAACGTCCGCAGAAAGGTCGACTTACCACAGCCAGACGGACCAATCAGCGCCGTAACTTGCTGCTGCTGACACGCTAGATTAATATTGTTCAAGGCTTTATTCGCTCCGTAATAGAAATTTAAATTAATTGCTTCAACTACAGGTTGCTGCATCATTCCCACCTACCATTTCTTGCGGCGGCCAACTCTGACTCGTATTAGAATCGCCACCATATTAATTGATAAAACTATTATTAGTAAAGTTAAGGCGCTGCCGTATTGCAAATGCACCGTACCTTGGATATCGAGACCAGAGGTCGAAATCACATAAAGATGATAGGGAAGGGCCATTGTCGAGTCAAATATCCCCCTGGGCAATCGTGGTAAGTAATAGGCCGCCGCTGTAAACAGTATCGGTGCTGTCTCTCCTGCAGCCCGACCTAAGCCAAGGATACTGCCGGTCAGCATCCCCGGCAAGGCCGCTGGCAAAACCACGTGTCGGATTGTGTACCATTTTGTCGCACCGAGAGCATAGGATGCTTCCCGAAAAGCAGTAGGTACTGCTTTGATTGCTTCTTCTGCTGTGCGAATCAAAGTCGGCAAGATAACGATGGAGAGTGTCAACGCTCCTGATAAAATTGAAATCCCGAAACCCATAAACTTTACAAAAAAAGCCAACCCAAACAAACCAAAAACTATCGAAGGCACCCCTGCTAAATTATTAATAGCGTGGTGAATTAAACTGGTCATCGCATTTTTGCCGGCGTATTCAGTTAAATAAATTGCTGACATTGTCCCCAATGGAAGAGAGATTAGCGCCGTCAGTCCCATTAAGTAGAGGGTTCCTACCAAGGGCTGCAAAATGCCTCCCTCAGTCATGCCATTGCGCGGCGGCTGAGTGAAGAATTCAAAACTTAAAGCGCCAAAGCCATGATAGATAATGTATCCTAACAGGATCATTAAAATTGTAACAATTAACACGACTGAAGCTCCAAATAGCGAAAAAGCGATTTTTTGCGTTACATATTTTCCTTTGATCATTCTTTTATCTTCCTCCATTTCGAGGTCAGGGCGTCAGCAACAAAATTCATAATAAGTGTCATGACAAACAAGACGGCCCCGATAGCGAATAGAGCATAGTAATGGTCGCCACCTTGGACTGCCTCACCCATTTCAATGGCAATCGTGGCGGTCATTGTGCGGACAGGCTCGAAAATTGAAGAGGGAATCACAGCAGCATTGCCAGTCACCATTAAAACAACCATCGTCTCGCCCACAATTCTACCTGCACCAAGGATTACCGCAGTAATTATCCCCGATGCCGAAGCAGGCAACAAAACCCGTATTATCGTTTGTAAGTGTGTCGCTCCCATCGCAAAGGAAGCCTCGCGGTAGCTAGCTGGCACAGAGCTGATAGCATCTTCTGAAACGCTGACAATAGTCGGCAAAGCAACTACAGCGAGCATCAGCGAGCCAGCTAACGCCGTCGAACCTGTCGGCAAATCGAAGGCCTTTTGAATCGCAGGAATTAGGATGACAAGGCCAAAGAAACCAAAAACAACTGACGGAATCCCAGCTAGCAACTCAATTGCCGGCTTAAGAATGTCCCTAATGTAGCCTGGTGCTATCTCTGCCAAATATATCGCCGCTGCGACACTGATTGGCACAGCGATAACAATCGAAACAAGAGTAACCATGAGAGTTCCTAAAATTAGTGGTAATACACCAAATTGATGCGGGCTGCTCGTCGGGTACCAAAACTCCCCTAGAAAAAAACTTTTAATATCTGTGTAATTAAATACACGAAACCCTTCATTGAAAAGAAATAGTATTATTAGAAATAAAGCTAGAACTGAAAAAAAAGCTGCCAGCAGCAGCAATTTGCTAATATGGTGATCAACTATGCGCTCAATTTTATATTTTAAGTCCATATCATTGCCTCATTTATAAATGTGCACACCAGCCCAGCGCTGGTGTGCACATTTTTTCTCTTTACACTTAATTAACAGGAATAAAACCAATTTCAGTTACTAGGGCTTGTCCCTCGGCGCTTAAAACAAAATCGATGTAAGCCTTGACCAATCCTTCTGGCTCGCCATTGGTGTACATGAATAATGGACGGGAAATGGGATACGTGCCGTCTTTAACTGTTTCTAATGAAGGGGCGACAAGAGCAGCACCATCTTCCTTAGCAACAGAAAGAGAAACAACGGAGTCATTTAAATATGCGAGCCCTACATACCCGATCGCACCTTCGGTCTGAGAAACGTTTTTAACAATATTGCCATTGGAAGGTTCGGTTAAAGCGTCGGCTCTAAAATCTTCATCCTCTAAAACCTCTTCTTTGAAAAAGGCATACGTCCCAGAACTATTGTCTCTCGTGATAGCAACAATCTGCAGGTCCGGACCGCCGACTTCATTCCAGTTTGATACTTTGCCAGTAAAAATGTCTTTGATTTGAGCCAATGTCAAGCTCTCAAGGCCGAGGGCAGGATTTACAATAACGCTTAATCCATCATCAGCAACTTTGACTTCATTTGGGGTAACTCCATTAGCTTCGGCTTCTTCTATTTCTTCATCTTTGATTCCACGTGATGCGTTGGCAATGTCCGTTGTCCCGTCGATCAATGCCGCGATACCGACGCCGGATCCGCCACCAGTAACAGAGATAATGGCATCCGGATTAGCCTCCATGAACATTTCGGCAGTCATCTGACCGACAGGTAAGACAGTGTCAGATCCTATTACCTTAATTTCTCCGCTGAGACCATCAGTTTCGGTTGTCTCGGTTCCACCGCAACCGGCGAGCATTGCAATTGTCAAACCGGCGATAGCCACCATTGATAAAACTTTTCCGCTGAACTTACGATACATTTCATTTCCTCCTTAGTTGTTTTGGATTTAGATGTATCATAAACCAGCAGCTTTATCGAAATATTGTGGCAATGTTAAGATATTGTTAAGGCGAATTTTTTCCTTGCTTAATTGGAAGGCGAACAATTACCTTGGTGCCTTTACCTTCTGAGCTTTCAATCTGGACGCTACCGCCATGAGCTGTCGCAATATGCTTCACAATTGCAAGGCCCAGACCCGTACCACCTGTTTGCCGGGCGCGATCTTTGTCGACGCGGTAGAATCGCTCAAAAAGCCTTGCCTGATCCACCTTTGGGATGCCTTTCCCATTGTCGGCCACCACCAGTTCAACAAAACTTTTATCGACCTCGTGGGCCTGAATTTCAACATTCCCGTTTGGGGCGTATTTAGCAGCGTTATCTAGCAAATTAACAAGCATTTGCTGTAAACGATAAGAGTCGGCTTCAATCTTTATAAAATCTTCAGGAATTAGATTAAGAAAAGAAATACAGTGTTTATCGAAAGAATTTTTCAATAGTACTCCACAATGACTGGCAAGTTGGCGCAAATCGACACTCGCATATCGCAACGTAATTTTCCCTGATTCGATCTCGGACAAATTAAGTAAGTCGTTGACCATCGCCGTCAAGTTTTCCGTTTCCTCGGCGATTATTTGGAGGAAATGACGCTGGATCGGCTCACTCTCTTTGACTTCATCCTGAAGCGTTTCGACGAAGCCTTTAATCGAGGTCAAAGGTGTCTTCAATTCATGTGAGACGTTGGCCACAAATTGACTCTTAATCGTTTCCAGCGCCTTGGCCTCACTGATATCCCGCATACTTGCGACTGCACCTATCACAATCCCATCCTCGCTTTGTATAGGTGCGACTGTCAAACTGTATGTGCTGCTGTGAAACAGCGAGATCTCTTTATGGTAATAAGAACCAGATTTTATAACATCCACAATGCATTCATATAATGAATTGTCTCGAATAGAGTCGAGAAAGGGTTTGTTGATACTTTTGTCGACAAGTTGAGTGAAAATGCGGGATGCGGCAGGATTATACACGATAATACGACATTCGCGATCAACGGCGATTACGCAATCATTGATACCGCTCAGAACAGCTACAAGTTTAGCGCGCTCAGTGCCGATTTGATCGATTTGTATTTTCAACTTATCTGTCATGCGGTTGAAGGCCCTTGCAAGACTGCCGATTTCATCTCGCGAGCTAATCTGCAGCTCACGAGAAAAATTGCCATCCGCGATTTCTTCAGCCAGAATACTCATTTCTCTTAAATTTTTCGCCATCCTGGAGGATAAAAAATAAAACAATAGGCCAAACAAGAGCATAACGCAGAGAGCAAAATATAACAGCACACGGTTAAACTTGCTAAAAACTTCATCCATCCCCTGAAATGGCACCGATGATCGGACAGCACCCACGATTTGGCCGTCATTTTTTTTAATTGGAACTGCCACATACAAAAATTCATGCCCAAGGGTTGCGCTGAATTTGCGGCTTTCTCCATAAAAACCGTGCAATGCGCTCGATACTTCTTTACGATTCATGTGGTTTTCCATTTTGGCAGGATCGTGGTGGGAATCTGCTAGGACTCGGCCATCCTTCGCAAGTAGAGTCAGGCGGGTACCCGTACGTTCCGAAAGAATAATGACAATTTCCTGGGCGTTTTCTTCCGGGGAATTACTTAAAAATACACTTTCAGGAAACAAGTTTGCGATGGTTTCGGCCTGATGATATAAGTCGAGATATTTTGCCTCCAGCATATAACCGCGGAATAGGCCATGAGCAAAAAAGCTGGTTACAAGCAATAATATGCCCAATATTGCCATATTGATAACGAAAATTTTCTGATAAAAGCCCCAGCTTTTAGTAATCATTTCTCTTTACCTCTAAAACGATATCCATAACTACGAACTGTTTGGAGCAGTTGCGGGTTTGCCGGATCCTTTTCAATTTTCTGTCGAATATGCCGCACATGGACATCGACAGTCCGCGTATCCCCGACATAATCGTAACCCCATATTTTTTCAAGCAGGTAATCCCGCGAAAAAGCTTGCCCTGAATTGCGCATCAATAGCTCCATCATGGCAAATTCTTTGGGAGTAAAATCAATATTTACCCCATCAACCTTGACGTTGCGCGTTTTATTATCCAATTCAATTCCCTCGATAACCAAGATTGATTCTGGCTCCTTGCTAGCGGTCATTTCGACGCGGCGCAAAAGAGCATTGACTCTGGCAAGTAATTCCCGGGGAGAAAATGGTTTGACAACATAGTCATCTGCCCCGATTTCGAGACCGACAACCCGATCCACCTCATCGCCCCGCGCTGAAAGAATAATTATCGGGACACGACTCACACCGTTTTCCCGGCGAAGATTTTTACATATTTCAGTACCATTGATCCCCGGTAGCATAATATCTAGTATAATTAAATCATAATTCCCCGAACAAGCCATCTTAAGGCCTGTGCGGCCATCCATAGCACTGTCAACAAAAAACCCCTCTTTTTGTAAGTTGTAACACACCAACTCACAAATATTTTTATCGTCATCCACGAGCAGAATTTTTGCCATAATAATCACCTCAAAATTCTAAATATTGCCGACATCCGCCCTGACATTTCTTTGTCACGTCGGAATGAGTGATAGATATCTTGCATACAACAAGTGCACTGCCCAGCCGTAATAATATTTTGCGTCAAAACTCCCGCATCTTGCAACTGTAAAGAGTTAATTAGCCAAAGATCTAAGTTCACATCCTCGCCACTCTCATCCGATGTGACTCGATTGCGCTGATGGTTGGCGATAGAAAACGTAATATCTTGAGCCGTTATTTGATCGACTTTAAAACAACATGGACCAATCGAAGGCCCGATACCGGCAATAATATCTTTTGTCTCAGTCCCAAACCACTCTGACAATTTCTTAATACCATGTTTGACGATTGATTGCGCCGTTCCTTTCCAACCAGCATGAATAATTCCACCCGCCTTGCGGATGGGGTCGTAGATCCACACAGGGACGCAATCGGCGAAACAGCCGCAAACGACGATCTCCGGGTCGTTAGTTAAAATGCCGTCGGTATCAGGAAACCCCGATAAATATTCCTTGGCTCCTCGCCCAGCATCACTTTTATCGGCGATTTGGATATTGATTCCATGAGTTTGTTGCATATAGACAACTTTGGATAGATCAATATTGAATCTCTTGAAAAATAAGCGCCTGTTATTAATAATGTTTGACACCGTGTCAGCGGTGGTAAATGCCATATTTAAAGAATCAAAGGGAATCGGACTAGTGCCGTTTAAACGCGTCGAGAAAATAAACTCAGCACCAACCCCATTAGCCACATCTGAAAACAAATAAGATGGCTCTAGCTCTGGTTCGAAACGAAAACTCATGCTAATCAACTCCTTGGGCGCAAGCTCCGCATTTATCACACTTGTCCTGGCAGCGGGGCGTTAGCCTCCCGGCCAAAGATGAATCATACTCACTAATCAAGAAATTTTCCCTGACGGGAGTAGCGACAAGATCGGCCCTCATCCGAATAGCCGTTTCTTTGCTAATCTCGTTTGTGAGATATTCTTTAAAATGCTGATATTTAGAACCTTTGGCGATGATAGTTGGCAACATCGCACCAATCCTTCCATCATCGCTGGCAAAGATAGCCTGCAAAGCAGCTTCTTTTGGTGATTCTGGCAAGAAGTAAACTCCTGGTGCAGCCCGCCGCAACTCTTTTTTAAATAAACCCAGCCGCTGCCGGGCTCCATCGACCCCGATAAAATCACACCACTGCAGTGGAGTGCCAAGCTTAGGCACAAAGGCGCTGGCCGTCACACTCAAATGCGAGCTATGATTGAGCGAGCGCATTTTTTTAAACACTTCTTTAATTTCGTTAACATTCTTCAAAATATCATCGTCGATTTCACCAGGCAAACCTATCATATAATAAAGTTTTATCCTTTTAATCCCATTTTCAAGCGAGCTAAGAACCGCCTTCTCCATTTCATCGTAAGTGAAATGCTTGTTGATTGTACGACGCAAATCGACAGACGCTGTCTCGGGGGCAAAAGCAACGCTTTTCATCCCTCCCCGAGCCAGAAGTCGCATAATCGAGGGGCTGGCAGCTGAAGCCCTTACGGAGGACACTGTTAGAGAAAATTGTCTCTCTAGCAAGCCTTCAAGTATTTCAGAAATGGCTGGGTGATCTAAAACTGAGGCACCGACTAAACCAATTTTTGTCGTAAAAGCTCTGCTTTGCTCAGCGTTCCTAAACACCACATCAGGCTCAACGCAACGAAAAGGACGTAGCACAAAACCAGCAGCACAGAAACGACAGCCGCCTTTACAACCGCGCACTGTTTCCAATAGCAACATTGAGGCGAATGCGAATTGGGAAGAAAACACGGTCGTCGCAGGGGGCGAAACCGAAAAGTCAGCGTAGTAACCTGGCGAAATTTTTAAATCTCTTAAATTTCTGTGGTGGCGAGGAATGTAAAAACCCTGGATTTCATTGGCCAGTGCTTGGAGTTTGAACAACTTTGGTTTATCACGCTCTCTAAGCAGCAAATTAAACAAAGCATCGACCATCCCATCGCCTTCTCCAAGAAAAACGGCATCAGCCAAATGGGAAACAGTAAAGGGATTTATCGTTGGAGCAATTCCACCGGCAATAATGAGCGGTGCGTCTGCACTCCGATCAGCGGCTAAGGCAGCGATGCCCGATTCTTCGAGCATCGTCGTCATCTGGATATAATCAAGTTCATAGCTGATGGAAAAAATAATTACGTCGAATTGTCTCAAATCCATTTTCTTCCCAACAGATAAATATCGTGAAGCAATTTTTGCATCAGCAAAGAACCGATCAACAAAGATGCCGTGATAGGCCAATCCAAAGGAATATAGCATCTGGAAACCCAGATTGGACATACCCACACTATAATTGTTAGGATAGCAAAGTGCTACTGAAAGCCGCATCGGACCATAATGGCCAGTTTGGGCTACCGCTTCTTCTTTGATTAGGCTATAGTTGAACGAATTATTTTGCGATGCCACTTCAGTTTGAAAGATGCATCAAACCGAAACCGGCTCGCTCATGGGAAGTCAAGAAATGCGCCCCTGATTGCCCAAACAGTGCTACCGCTATCCACTCAGCATCACATGCAATGCCAACCTTGACGGCTAAATTCAGACCAATGGCGGAACCAAACAACATTCCATTTTCGGCTTCCATTGTGGCATGTAGCAGCGCATGTACTTGGCGGGAGTCTTTGTTAATTACGCCACAGTTTAAGGCAGCCCCAATGACAGAATTAGTTATTTTTTCTTTAAAGTCGTTGACTTTGCCACCGACCTCGGTCACTGCACATTTTATATTTTTCCCTTGTTCAATAATTGCCTTTAAAGTATCCTCTTCTTCGCGTGTTGCCGTCAACGCTAAAAGCATCGCCGCCCGACCTACGGTTAAATTTCCAAAACTGATATTTATTCGCTCATCGCTCATAATCTTTTACTCCCTTCCTGTTCCCTGTCTTAATGGCGACCACAGTCACCTGACTTTCCTTGTACCAACTCGCAAGCATGGGGCAAAACCGGCAATAAAACCTGCAAACACTCTACTGCCCCCTTGGGGCTGCCGGGTAAATTTATTATCAAGCTTTTGCCACGAACACCACAGACTGCCCGGGACAGCATCGCTGTTGGAGTAATCGCCATGCTGACACTGCGCATGGCTTCGCTCATGCCGATTATTTCCCGGTCAAGTATTCCCCTCGTTGCCTCTGGGGTAACATCTCTTGGAGCAAGGCCAGTTCCCCCCGAAGTTAGAATAATATCGCACTCCAAGCCATCAGAAAAAAGCAACAGCTTTTCTTTGATCAAGTCGACCTCATCGGGAACGATATCTTTCTCGTCGACAATATATCCATCTTGGCCCAGCAGTAGCTGCTCGATAGCTGGGCCGCTTTCGTCCTTCCGTTGCCCTCGAAACCCTTTATCGCTGACTGTTATGATTGCTACTTTAAACACGCCTTCTCCCCCAAATCTAAATAAGATTGATTATGTCACCGGTTTTAACTGTTCCTCCTGTTAATACTTTAGCAAATATTCCTTCTCTTGGCATTACACAATCACCTGCCTGCTCATATATTGCGCAACGATTGTGACATTCTTTGCCTATTTGAGTAACCTCTAAAAGCGTTTCTGCCAATTTGAAGCGTGTTCCAATTGGCAGTCCCACTAGGTCAATCCCCACCGTCGTAATATTTTCAGCGAAATCTCCTGGCACGACACTGAGTCCTTTTTGTACCATTTTGTCAACACTCTCCATTGCCAGGAGACTGACCTGCCGATGCCACATGCCAGCATGTCCATCGTCTTTTAGTCCATGCTCGGCGATTAATTCGGTTTCATGGACAGGCATTTTGCGCTCGCCTTTTTGCATTGACAAGTTGATCGACGCAATCCGTGGTGCACCCGACCAAGGGAGAGGGCAGTACATCCCAGATCTCCCTCCCGATTTAAAAATTAAACGATTGCCGCCGATAACCATCCCCTTGTCGATAGCTTTAACCATGTCGTAAATAGTTAAAGCCGCAACATTGGCACCATACAAGGCTTCCATTTCAATGCCGGTGCGTCCAATGTTTTTTGCCGTCACCGTGACTAGTAGCTTAACAAAATCATCGTCGCTTTCGGTTAAAGAAAAATCTACTGTGACTCCAGTAATCTGTAATGGATGACACATTGGGATTACATCAGCCGTTTTTTTCGCCGCTAGAATCCCAGCGACCCTGGCCACTGCCAAAACTTCGCCTTTAGGTCCGCTACCTTCATCGATTGCTTTCCATGTCTTAGCAGCCATTTTAATCCACGCTTCAGCTATCGCCAGCCGCAAGGACTCTTCTTTCTGAGAAACTTCCACCATGACTGATTCTCCAGCCTGATTTAAATGTGATAATTGATTCATTCTAACCTCCGATCCCCGACATGTGTCGACTAAAATCATTGACAGTACAATTCTCGAGGGCATGCAGTCCTGGCTTGCGCCCAATAATCTCTTGTAAGGCGCTGACAAGTTTGTCCGCATCCTTATCCTTTAAAAAGCCTTTAATATCAATTTCGTCATCGACAGTTAAACAAGCGCGTAGTCTTCCATCAGATGTCATTCGCAATCGATTACAAGTTGCACAAAAATGTCCCGTCATGGGAGAAATGAAACCGACAGTTCCCAAGGCGCCATTTAAGCGTGAATATT
The DNA here is from genome assembly GCA_964637885.1 of uncultured bacterium. GTDB lineage: Bacteria > Bacillota > CAZWXO01 > CAZWXO01 > CAZWXO01 > CAZWXO01. The sequence goes on along the minus strand of CAZWXO010000009.1, from coordinate 25,740 downwards.
TTGCAGGCCCCGCTCCTCCTGGTGAATGAACATCGATGAGCTGACCAAACTCCCTTTCGATAGCATTTCGCACTTGCTCCGCAGGGATAAAACCCTTGTCAGTCCACAAAGCGGCATTGCCTATCGGCATAAATTCGATAAACCTGACATGTAACGGCTGACGGATGCTAAGTCGGGCAAAATCGACAACTTCAGTAATATTCTCCGGCATGATGACAGTGTTAATTTTTACTGGATCGAGTCTCGCATCTAGTGCTGCTTGAATACCTTCAAGGACTTGTCCTAGAAAGTTTGTCCGCGTGATTTTCAGAAAGTTTTCGGCGTTTAGAGAATCAAGGCTAATATTAATACGTCGCAAGCCGTTGTTTTTTAGTCGCTGCGCCACAGGCGCCAAGGCTACCCCATTAGTTGTTAAGGAAATGTCCTCCACGCCCCGGATATTCGCCACTTCCGCCACAAAGTCGACAAACCCAGCCCGCACGAGAGGCTCTCCCCCCGTAAAGCGAAATTTTTTAATGCCACAGCTTACTGCCGTCTGAATCAAAAACAAAATCTGCTCATAGCGAACAATATCCTGATGACACAGCATCTCGACTCCCTCGTTGGGCATACAGTAAGTACAGCGCATATTGCACCTATCCGTAATTGAAATCCTCAGATAGTCGACGTTACGAGAATAACCATCCTGGAGTATATTTGTCATCCTTAGCCTCTTTCACTGATAACTTCACCCGTGCGTTCAGCCCGATATCCAACCATCGCATTTAGAGTGTTGCGAAAATTATCGGAACAAAGTATCGACATCATCCTCTCGAACAATGGATGCTCGAAAAAAGCCGGTCCCATAATAATATCAAAGCGTTCATCCGCCAAGGGAATAAAAGATAAATCCAGCGAGTCTGCCACCCCTTGAACGCCAAGTCCGACATCAGCGCTGTCAACCTTGACGGCAATTGCCACCGCTAGGTGCGTCAACACCTCTCGTTCATAACCCAGAATTGAATCCTCGGAAATACTACTTTTCTTCAATTCATAGTCAAGCAACTGCCTCGTCCCCGACCCTTTTTGTCGATTGACAAAACGCAACTTTCCCTCGACGATATCTGCTAAGGATTTGATCCCGAGGGGATTGTTTTTTGCAACTATCAGTCCCTGAACTCGATTGACTAGATTAATCAAACGATATTCCGGTAAAAATTGCTGGGCAAAGGCAACATTATATTCTCCCGTATCTTCTTCTAAAGAATGAACGCCAGCAAAATGTGCTTCCCCCCGACTAACGGCAACAAAACCACCCATGCTACCAACGTGAGCCGAAGAAATGCCAAAGCCTGGCATGGATTTAGAAATCTCGTTCCCTAAAATGTCGATGCAAACGTCATGGGATCCGATAACTATCGCTGTCCGACCAATTTGTTTTTCGGAAATCAGCAATTCAACCTCCGCTGCCTCACTTTTGTTGATTCCCTGACTCATCTGCGGAATGCGCAATATTCCATCAGCTCGAGAAAGGCTCTTTGTCGTACCAGAGCCTTTAGGCATTGGCACCATAATCGTTTTTTCGTTGATTTTACCCAGTTTGACGAAGACACTCTCATATTCCCCCACCGGGGAAACAATTTTTTTTCCGGCTACTGCCGTAATGCAGGATCGCTCTAAAATTTCTAGGCGGAGTACTTTCCTTATTAACGGCTGTAAGAAAAGCTCAGCATCCAGATAATTAGCTAAAGGATAGCCTGGCAATCCGATGAAAGGCTTTTTGCTAATCGTTCCAACGATAACCGGCTTGCCCGGACGAATATTTGCTCCGTGAGCAATGACGCATCCCAATTCCTCAAGAACATCGATCGCAAAATCTTTTTTTCCAGCCGATGAGCCAGCAAGCATTACGATAATGTCCGCCTGATGTGCAAATTTCTGCACACAATCCAGCAACAGCTCCTTGTCGTCTGGAATTATCGGACTGACAAGCGGCTCGCCTCCCCATTTTTTAACCAGCACAGATAAAACCTTTGAATTACTCTCAGTGATGCTTTCCCCTGCTGGATTAATTTCCTCAGTTAGCTCGTCTCCAGTCGGGATTATAGCAACCAGTGGTTTTTTACGCACTAAAATTTTTTTAATTCCTGCTGCGAGCAAGCATGGTAGATCCCGCTCACAAAAACAATGGTTTTCAACAAATAATAGTTCCGTATCGACAAAATCCTCTCCTGCCGAACGAACATTTTCAAAGTTGACAACAGGTTTAACGATGCGTGCTCTTGTATCCTCAGATTCCAGAACAAGATCTTCTACCATAATCACCGCATTGCAGTTATTCGGCAAACGGTGTCCTGTATTGATCCAAAAAGCATTATCACCTATGTCAAGTCTTACCGGAGCATCTTCACGGGCTAGCGTAGTCAATGCAGCTACAACAGCAATTCCATCCATAGCAGCGGTATCGTGACGTGGGGAAGATGCAGCTGCAAAAATCGGTTCTGCAGCGACATGCCCGACACAATCCACCACAGGCACAAATACAGAAGCGTCTCCCCAAGAGATAGATTGAAACAGATCCTCTAAAATATCCAGGTAATCGCGGCGTTGTAAAAATACCTTGTTACTTTTCTCATTCATGTAATAACACTTCCCATTCTTGACCTTGGCGAATACCCTCACATCCCTCCGGAACACAAGCATATCCGTCAGAGTCGGTTAGCGATGTTATTAATCCGGATTTTTGGTTGGTAGGATAAAATTTAGTTTCCTCTTCGCTAAGAACAATTCTAACACGCAGATAATCTTCCCGCCCAGCCACTGAATGAATATTCTCTCCGGCAATAGCCTGTAGCGATTGTTTCCGAGGTGGATTGCTCCCTCCCGAAAATTTATTCAAAAAAGGCAAGACAAAGAAATTTACGATAACATAAGCAGACACCGGCGGTCCAGGCAAGCCAAAAACAGGTTTATTCCCAACTCTAGCAAAGATAGTTGGCTTGCCTGGGCGAACAGAAATACCGTGAAAAAAAACGCGACTGTCTTCCATGCTGTTTAAGACATTAATAGTTAGATCACGCACGCCGACAGAACTGCCCCCAGTTAAGAGAAGCACATCACATTCCCGCAGGGCATCAATTATTTTGCTCCGCAAAGCCAGTTCGTCGTCGTGGACAATCCCATATTGGCATGGGATGAATCCGTCTTTTTTTAAGAGATTACTAATCGTATATGTGTTGATATCCCGTATCTTTCCGAGCGGGCAAATATCATCCGGGCTGACCAGTTCATCTCCCGATGCGATAATTCCAACTTTCAATTTTTGATACACCGGGATTTGGTAAATTCCCATTGCGGCCAAAACTCCAATATCCTGAGCACGAAGGCAATGTCCAGCTCTAAAGATCGTTTCACCTTGACGTAAATCTTCTCCTGGTAGCATCGTGTTCTCTGCCACTGCTACAGCCTTGGAGATTTCAAGGGTAATCGCGTCAACTTCCTCAGTATACTCAATCATAACAACAGCATCGGAGCCCTCGGGCAGAAAACCCCCCGTCCAGATTCGACAGCAGCATCCCCGCGACAGGGCTCTATCATATTGTTCACCCATCGCAACTTCTCCGTCAATCTTCAAGTAGATAGGAGTGCCTGAGCTGGCTCCGTTAGTGTCCTGAGCCCTGACTGCATATCCATCCATTGTTGAGCGTTGTCCTTCAGGCAAATTATGCTGCGCTACAATTGATTCCGCTAAAATACGCCCATTAGCTTCGAGAAGAGAGACTTTTTCCTCGGGCAACGCAACGCGCTCAGCTGAATACTCTAGCAAAAGAGCGCGCGCCTGTGCAGCTGTTAGCAAATTATACAATTCATCCTTCATCTTTTTCACTTCTTTGACTAAAATTTTGCACCATTTTTAATAAAACAAGTTCCGCAGCTGGTTCGATAACACCATCACCCAGCAGCCTCCAAATATCGTGGCCTGCATTTTTGCGGCCACTGTTTTCCCTTTCGTTGACAAAAAACAGCTGGGCTTGCTCCGCCAGATCCTCAACACCAGGCTTCCATTGTTTGTTCCCGTCAATAAAAATAAGAATATCAGAGCATATTTTCCGAGCTGCGGCATTACCTTCGATCAAAAAACCTGCCGCTTTGGGATGCTCTTTTAATATCCCACGAAAAGTCGCTGCAAATAATTCCCTCTCTCCTTTGACATGATAGCAAAAACCTCGTATCTGAGCTAATTTATTCGAATCAAAATGCGTGATAGCCCCTTGGTTTTCCAAAGAAATCTCACAAGCTCCTAGCCCTGGCCGCGGCGAAAATTTTATTGGGATTAATGTTGGCAGCAAGCCCAAAATACCCATGCAAAGTGTCGTCTTGCCCGAATTTGAACCACTGCCGCTGACTGCAATAATCAAACAGAACAACTCCTAAAAGAGGCCAACATGTCCGAATCATGTTGGCCTCGCTGCTAAATTTCCGCGAAAGTTAATTTACACTGACTGCTTCCACTACGACAGTGCGTGAAAACCTTTCTACCCATTTCTATCCCCGCTTGCAACGCCTGCAAGTTTATATCTTCCGTGCCTTTAGGCACTCTGTTTTTTACAGCCAGTTGAATACCGGCAGCAGATATTGGATCAATTAAGGCTGCCATCACTCCTACGGCGACAATGTTAGCGACGACAATTCGACCAGTCACCTCGACTGCCGTGTCGGATATCGGCAATAGATAAGATCTGCCTGGGCAATCGACTAACTCATCGATAAAATATGAATCAATAACAGAGATAGTATTTTCATGAACGTCGGCACCATATTTTTGATAAGCATTGGCAGTCATTGCTAACAAAATATCAGGGCTGATAACTTTTGGATAAGCAATCGAGCTAGTGCTGACAATAACCTCCGACTTACTGGCCCCACCACGAGCTTCCGCACCATAACTCTGCGTCTGCGTCGCGTCATTTCCATCATTGATTGCTGCCTCGGCTAGAATAATTCCAGCAGTGACAAGACCCTGTCCTCCTGAGCCAGTTAACCTGATTTGATAAATATCATTCATTTACTCATCCCCTAGCACTGAAGCTATTGTACCGAAGTACAGCTCGGTGTATTCCGTTACATCGTCCCGCTTGACAAATTCGCCCCACACAATTCGATCCTCAAGCTCATGAGGTGCTAGATGCAAGGCCTCGTCATACGAGACACTATTATCTTGCATATCTTTAAGCATCGCCACAGCGTCACCTATTTTATTTTTTCTTCCGTAATAAGTTGGACATTGGGATACTAAGTCAACAAGAGAAAACCCTTTGTGCTCAATTGCCGCCTTGATGTAGTCTTCCATCGGTCGCACATGATACGTTGTCCCCCGGGCGACGTAAGTTGCTCCCGCAGCAGCTGCCAAATCACATAGGTCAAAACTTCTCTCAAAACAACCATAGGGAGCTGTAGTCGCCATTTTGCCAGCCGGAGTCAGAGGCGAATACTGACCACCTGTCATACCATAAATCGAATTATTTAATACCAGCGCCGTAATATCGATATTGCGACGGCAGGAATGGATTAAATGGTTCCCGCCAATTGCGGCCGCATCTCCATCACCCATGATCGCGATGACCTTGAGCTCTGGTCGCGCCATCTTAATTCCCGTTGCAAAGGCCAAGGCGCGACCGTGGGTTGTGTGCAGGGTATTAAAATCCAAATAACCTGGAATGCGGGAGGAGCAGCCGATTCCCGAAACAAAGACTGTCTTGTCTTTGTCAATCTGCAAACTTTCCAAAGCCCGCACAAGGCTATTCATCACCGTTCCGTGGCCACAACCCGGACAAAAAATATGCGTCATCCGATTAAGCCTCAAATAGTCGCTCATATTTTTATTCATCTTTGAGCGCCTCCCTTACCTTTCTGACAATCATATCCGGTGCTATCATTTCTCCATTCACCTGGCAAAGAGAAATTACTTCGCTTTCGCAACCGACAATTCTTTCAATTTCGTACACCAATTGCCCTAGATTTTGTTCGGGGATAATTATCTTACGCACTTTTTGAGCCAGTTCGCGCATGCGCGCTTCAGGGAAAGGCCATATCGTCTCTGGCCGGAACAAGCCAACCTTAATCCCTTCTTTTCGCAACTCAGCTATTGCCGCCAGGGCAGATCTAGCCGTTGACCCGTAGGCCACCAAAGCTATCTCAGCATCACCCAACTCAACTTCCTGCCAAGCCATTATATCTTCAAGGTTCTCATTGATTTTGCTATGAATGCGTGTCATCATTCGATTAACAATTTCAGGGCTAGTTGTCGGGAAACCTAATTCATCATGAAATAGCCCAGTAACATGGTAGTGCACTCCATCGCCGAAAGGCACAAGGCATGGGACATGACTGCCATCATCTGAATAAGGTTTATAATCAGCGCTATCTCCTGAGTATTTTTTGCGGACGGCTACCCCGCCAAATTCATCCGGATGTCGCAAGAGCACGCGTTCGCGCATGTGTCCGACAACTTCATCCATTAAAAGTATCACCGGCATCATATACTTTTCGGCCAGATTGAAAGCACGAACAGTCATTTCGTAGGCTTCTCTGACATATGAAGGACACAGCACAATCGAAGGGACATCGCCATGAGTGCCCCACTTACTTTGCATCACATCACCCTGAGCAGTTTGAGTAGGCAAGCCAGTACTTGGTCCAGCACGCATTACATTGACGATGACACAGGGCGTCTCTGCCATGACCGCAAAACCAATGTTCTCCTGCTTCAAAGAAAAACCAGGACCGCTTGTGGCAGTTATGACTTTTGCACCAGCTAGAGATCCTCCAATAACGGCACCCATACTCGCAATTTCATCTTCCATCTGAATAAAACTTCCACCGTTAATCGGTAAAAGCTGAGCCAGTACTTCAATAATTTCTGTCGAAGGAGTTATGGGATAACCCGCACAAAACTTTGCTCCTGCAGCAATAGCTCCCTCGGCGCAGGCTTCATTTCCCTGCACTAGCCGATGTACTCCTAGTCTTAAACCATCCATATTATACCTCCTGTATAATCAACGCTTGAACGAAGGATGAGTTTCAATCGCTGCATATTTACATGTCCGTCGACATTGCTCACAATCAGTACATTCATCTTCATCAATGACAGCCTTGCCACCGCTTAGCTTAATACAATTAACCGGGCACTCCTTGAAGCATTCACCACAACCAGTGCATTTGTTTTCGATGATGCGACAGGTCCCTTTAGCATAAGCCGAAATTGCATCCTGGGGGCATAGCCTCAAGCATAGTTCGCAGCCTATACAAGGATCTTCATCGATTACAGCAGTTCCGTGGCCGCCAGCGTCAAACTGGATACAATTGGCGGGGCAGATTGCCATACACATGCCACAACCCGAACAAAGATTTGTATCGACATGACAGTGTCCTGTCAACGGCCTCTCGCGCACATCGGTGATACAACCATTGGGACATACGCTCGAGCAAATGCCACAATTCAGGCATTTATCCTCATGAATAAAGGCGACACCCGAGGTAAAGTCAATCGCCCCAAAGGGACACGAGCGCTCACAACGACGACACTTGATACAGGCCACCGAGCAAACCTTACGCGCGGCAACCCCCTTGTCATGGTTAAGACAACGAACTGTAAAGTCATTACGCTTTTCATGAATAACATACAATTTGCGCGGACATGTATCGACACACAATCCGCAAGCGGTACAACGCTCCTCGTAAACGACCGGCAGACGCTCTGGTCCCATGATTATCGCTCCGGTAGGACATACCTCGATACAATTCCCACCACCCAGGCAACCATACTCACATTGCTTGCTGCCGCCGTCCATATAATGCCGTTTGCGGCAATCTATTTTTTCCTCATAAAAAATCCGATCCGGTGCTTTGAGCAAGCTACCCTGGCATCGTAAAAGCGCCGCCTTTTTCTCCGTTTTGGTATCTTCAGGCGTAATAGTTATCGCAAGATCAGGGCAGCGCAATTCACACATCCGACAGTATACGCATTCTTCGATCCTAGTCGGAGTGGGTTTGCCCATTTTATTTACGTCGTAAACGTTCTTAGGGCATAATTGCTGACAAATTTGACAACCTTTACACAATCTAAATTAATTTTAATATCCTTAACCTTCGAAATTATCGTTTTTTCCAAAAAAACCAACTCCTTAAAGAACGCAAGATATGACTAATGCACACTGAGCAATCGTAACAAAATGGATGAACAGTGTCAACAATTACGCTTATGTATTGTGAATACAGACGTTCTCCGAACAACTGTATTCCATGGAGAAAGCAACAATATGCTCTGCGACTGCAAATGCTGTTAGGCTGGCTGCGGGTATCAGATTATTCTTAATCACAAAGGCGAGGAGCAAGCGAGCCAACTCTGTTTCGGGATGCCACGAACCTTCAACACCGAGAACTTTGTTAATATTAAGTTTTGAATATAACTCGGGGAGCATGTCATATGTCCCGATTAGTTTCACTGCGGTTATTTTTCGTCCCGTTTTACGGAGATAAAGTATAAAATCCCCACTGCGGGTAAGTTTAACACGCATTATTGTCCCTTGCCTTTTCTGACTATGCACGAGCAGCTCTTCTTCGCTCATTTTTCCAATTACGTATGAAGCGACGTTGGCGTAAGCTGCGTAGCAACCAATCTCAACGGTGTATGTTAAAAACGTAGCAATTAGATAGATAAATAAATACTTTGTCTCGTTAGCGCTGAAAATTTCGATGGTGCGAAAATATGGCCAATAGAAAATCACAAGATAAAAATACCCGACCAACAAACTTCCCATTGTGACGAGCAAGAGAAATTTAAAAAAATAGATGCTATAAAGTGGTCGACCAGCAAACACTCTCAATATCCCGTCCAACCTTCGGCAAGAGATAGATGTCTGGATCCGATTGTTGATTTTGCCCGCAACCGAAATAAAAATAGAGATTTCTTAAAATAACCCTTCAAACAAATGCTCCCTTAACACATCGATTCCTTCACCAGTCCTTGCAGAAACGGCAAATGACATTTTTTCGCTGAGAGACAAGCCAAGGTCAATGCATAATTTATTGAAATGTTTTTCCCGCTTAGTCTTGGCAACGGCATCAATTTTGTTGACTGCTACGACAAACGGTAAACCCATGTGGCGAACATAGTTTATCATTTCAGCATCTTTCGCCATAGCATCGTGACGGCCGTCAACGATGATGACGACATACCTGATAAAATTGTGGCGGGAAAAATAACCATCCAACAGATTAGCCCATCTTTTTTTCTCGCTGGCATCTGCTTTTGCATACCCGTAGCCAGGCAGATCCACCAGCATCAAACCTTGGTCAACATCATAAAAATTTATTGTACGGGTTTTCCCCGGTTGCCGGCTTATCTTAGCTATCCCCTTACGATTAAGCAGTTTGTTGATGAGAGTCGATTTACCCGCGTTAGAACGCCCGGCAAAAGCAATCTCTGGCAGTTCATGTTCAGGGAATTGCGAAGGAATGCCCGCGCAAGTATGAAATTTCACATCATAATATTTCATCTGGTGTTACAAAGACCTCCTTAACGACATCAACCATTGTTTTTACTGGGACAAATTTAATTTTTCGTCGCACTGAAGCTGGCAATTCGGATACATCAACCATGTTTTCCTCTGGTAAAACAACAATCGCAATGCCATGACGGGCAGCCGCAAGCACCTTTTCCCGTATCCCCCCGACTGGCAAGACTTTGCCCCTTAGCGTCACTTCGCCAGTCATCGCCAAGACCGGCTTTATTGGTTGAGCTGTAATGGCCGAGAGCATGGCAGCCGTCATGGATATCCCGGCCGAAGGGCCGTCTTTAGGGATTGCACCCTCTGGTACGTGAATGTGGATATCATTATTCTCAAAGAAATCGTCGGCAATGAAATTGTGTAAATCAACGGAGCGCAAATAGCTCAATCCTGCCCGAGCAGATTCTTGCATTATGTCGCCAATCTGCCCTGTAAGCTGCATGGTGCCTTTGCCTTTGGCAACAGACACTTCAATGATTAAAAGCTCGCCTCCGGTCTCCGTCCATGCCAAACCTGTCACTACTCCAACATCAGCGTCCTTTCCGATAACCAAAGACCTTTTGCGTGGCAAGCCCAAATACTGTCCCAGCTTTTTACTGTTCAAGCTGACATGGATTTTTTTTGAAATCACCTTTTCTTTTGCAAGTTTGCGGCAAATAGCTGCTAGCTGGCGTTCTAAATTCCGCACACCTGCTTCCCTTGTGTAATCATTGATAATTTTTCCGATAGTCGCATCAGGCAGCTGGAAGTCGGTTTTCGCTATCCCATGCTCCTTGATTAACCGTGGTAGAATGTGACGTTTTGCAATTTCAATTTTCTCTATCTCAGAATAGCCGCTCAGATAAATCAACTCCATGCGGTCCAGCAATGGACGCGGAATATTGTGCTGAGCGTTTGCCGTCGTAATAAACATAACTGAAGAAAGATCATAGGGAATCTCTAGATAATGGTCGGAGAAAGAGAAATTCTGCTCCGGATCCAATACTTCCAATAATGCTGAAGAGGGATCCCCACGAAAATCCATACTCATCTTGTCAATCTCATCCATTAAAAAAACTGGGTTTGAGCTACCGGATTGTTTTATGCCTTGAATAATCCTGCCCGGAAGCGCCCCTACGTACGTCCGCCGGTGCCCCCTGATTTCCGCCTCATCCCTGACTCCACCTAAAGATATTCGGGTAAAATTCCTGCCGATCGACTTCGCAATCGAGCGTGCCAGCGACGTCTTGCCCACCCCGGGTGGACCAACAAGGCATAGGATCGGACCACGCATGGCCTTGGTCAGGCGCCGGACTGCCAAAAATTCTATGATGCGTTCCTTGACCTTTTCAAGGCCATAATGGTCTTGATCTAAAATCATTAAGGCATGTTTTAAATCTATTCTCTCTTTGGTCACTACTGACCAAGGTAACGCAATCAACCAATCCAAGTAATTGCGCACCACAACTGCCTCAGCTGCTAATGGTGGCATTTTTTCCAGGCGGGCAATCTCTTTTTCCGCTTTTTCCGCAACACCTTCCGGTAATTCTGCTTCCGCAACCTTTTGACGGTAATCATCTGCTTCAGCCGAACGCTCGTCTTTATCTCCCAGTTCTTTTTGAATAGCTTTTAACTGCTCCCGCAAATAATACTCGCGCTGGGTCTTTTCCATCTGGCGGCGCACCCGACTGCTTATCTTCTTTTCCAGTTCGAGTATCTCAAGCTCATTTTTTATAATACCGATCAACAAATCAAGGCGGGTACTTACTTCGAAAGCAGCTAGAATTTTTTGCTTATCCTCAATTTTTAAAGTCATGTGCGAGGTGATTACATCGGCCACTCGTCCAGGTTGCTCGATGCTGGCAACATTATTATATGTCTCCGGCGGAATCTTTTTGCCTAATTTAACATACTGCTCAAAAAGATCCAATAAGAAACGCCTCTGCGCTTCTAACTCAATCGATGCCTCGTCCTCCTCTGGAAGCTCAGACAAGACAACCAGATAATATCCGTTTCTGATCACCAACTTTTCTATTCTCCCTCGCCCTTGGCCTTCAATCAAGATACGAACGACGCCCCCCGGCAGTTTAATCATTTGCTTGATAACAGCAATCGTACCGAATGCGTACAGATCATCGGGAGACGGATCTTCAATAGTTGCATCTTTTTGCGTTGCCAGAAAAACAGTCTGTTCATGCAACGCAGCATCTTCAATTGCGCGAATCGACTTTTCTCGTCCGACATCCAAATGTGTAATCGTATCGGGAAAAACAAAAATACCGCGCAAAGGCAGCATCGGTAACTGATTCAAATTCGCATATTCTTTTTCCATGCGGCACCTCCATGATTTACTAGCAATATTATACTTCAATTTAAACGTTCTTCGAACAACAACCGAAAAAAAAAGCCCCGAAGGGCTTTTTAAGCAGATTCTTTATCGGTGGTATTTTTGGCTTTTGCTCCGGATAGTTCGAGGCGAGGCTGCTGCTTATCTGTAATTACATCCGGGGTAACTACACACTTAATTATGTCACTGCGAGTTGGAATTTCATACATCGTCTCCAGCATCGCCTTCTCTAAAATCGATCGCAAGCCCCGCGCTCCGGTTTCACGCTTAATTGCCTCTTTTGCTACTGCCACCAATGCTTCTTCTTCAAAAGACAATTCAACGTCTTCCATCTCAAATATTCTTTTAAACTGCTTTACAATCGCATTTTTAGGCTCCGTAAGAATTTGCACAAGAGCATCTTCATCCAAAGAATCAAGGGCAACGACGACAGGGAGACGTCCGATAAATTCCGGAATTAAGCCAAACTTAATCAAATCTGTCGGTTGAACTTCTCGAATTAAGTCCCCGTAGCCTAAATCTTTTCTGGTGACGCTTTCAGCACCGAAACCGATCGCCATCTTACCGATCCGGTTTTGAATCACTTTTTCCAAACCGCCAAAAGCACCGCCACAAATAAAGAGAACGTTGGAAGTATCGATCTGAATAAATTCCTGGTGGGGATGTTTTCTCCCACCTTGAGGTGGCACACTAGCAACAGTTCCCTCGAGGATCTTTAAAAGAGCTTGCTGGACACCTTCGCCTGAAACATCACGAGTAATCGACGGATTTTCAGATTTTCTCGAAATTTTATCAACTTCATCGATATAGATAATTCCGCGTTGTGCTTTTTCCACATCATAGTCAGCAGCCTGAATAAGCTTGAGTAGAATGTTTTCCACATCTTCGCCGACATAGCCGGCCTCAGTCAACGATGTCGCATCTGCGATTGCGAATGGCACATTTAAAATGCGGGCCAATGTCTGCGCAAATAGTGTTTTTCCGCAACCTGTCGGTCCGATTAATAGAATATTACTCTTCTGTAACTCAACATCGTCATGCTTTTTGCTTTGCCGTATTCTCTTGTAGTGATTGTAAACAGCTACAGCCAGCACAATTTTAGCGTTTTCCTGCCCAATTACATAGTCGTCTAAAATAGCCCTTATTTCTGCTGGCTTGGCAAGCTTGTGTCCTTCGCCAGAAGTCTTATCTAAACTTTCTTCGACAATAATTTCGTTACAGAGCTCAATGCACTCGTCACAAATGTATACACCAGGCCCGGCAACTAATTTTTTAACTTGTTGCTGACCCTTCCCGCAAAAAGAGCATTTTAATTGATCCTTGTCATCAGTAAATTTGTACATTTTCAGCACCTGCCTTCAAAAAGATTACTTAGGGTAAATAACATCGTCGACCAATCCGAAAACCTTGGCTTCCTCGGCGGACATAAAGTAATCTCTATCGGTATCTTTTTCAATTCTTTTTTTAGGTTGCGAGGTATGCTTAACCAAAATCTCATTAATTATCTCTTTAATGCGCACTATTTCTTTAGCCTGAATTTCAACATCGGATGCCTGGCCTTGGGCACCTCCCAAAGGTTGGTGAATCATTATCCGTGAGTAAGGCAAAGCAAATCTTTTACCTTTAGCACCAGCTGTTAACAACAAGGCACCCATGCTTGCAGCCTGACCGACACAGATTGTCGAAACAGCAGGTTTAATATGCTGCATCGTGTCGTAAATAGCCAGGCCAGCCGTTACAGAACCACCCGGAGAATTGATATACAAGTTAATATCTTTTTCAGGATCTTCCGCTGCTAAAAATAAAAGCTGTGCGACAATTAAATTGGCGATGTCATCCGAAACCTGCGTACCCAGAAAAATAATTCTATCTTTTAAAAGCCGCGAATAAATGTCATAGGATCGCTCGCCACGACTTGTCTGTTCAACGACGATTGGAACTAACCCCATTATTTTTCTCCCCCTTCAACAAAAACCGTCTGTCCAATGAGAAATTCAAAAGCTTTATCGGCTGCTAGGGCACGTTTATATTCACTTAAGGTACCCTGGGATTCGAGAAAAGCACGCAATTCTTTTGGCTCTTTATCATATTTCGACGCCAGTTCACTAATTTCCTTCTCTAATTCCTCTTCACTGACTGACAAATCTTCGGCCTTGACCAGAGACTTGATTACCAATTCCGTCTTAACAACTTTTTCTGCCTCAGGTTCGAGTTTTTCCCTGAGGGAGTCGATGTCTGTTCCGGTATATTCGAGATATTTTCCAATTTCCATTCCTTCGGCGCGCAAACGCGAAGCAAATTCATTGACCATTTTTTCAACCTGAACCTTGATCATCTTGTCAGGAATAGTGACGCTGGCATTCTCAACGACCCTAGCCAATACCCGCTCGCGTTTTTGTCTTTCTACCGAATTTTCAGCTGCTCTTTCTAGATTTTCACGAATCGAAGCTTTTAACTGGGCGAGGTCTTCGTAGTCTCCGGCCATTTTTGCCAAATCATCGTCAACATCAGCTAATTTTTTTTCCTTTAAATCAATCATCTTGACTTTAAACAAAACATCCTTGCCCGCAAAATCCTCAGCGTGATAATCTTCGGGGAATTTTAAAGTTAAATCTTTTTCTTCATCGCGCTTCATCCCGACCAAACCCTCTTCAAAACCGGGGATAAAGCTGCTCGAACCTAAAATCAGACTATAAGCCTCAGCCTTCCCACCATCAAAAGGCTCACCGTCGATGAATCCCTCAAAATCAATTACGGCATGGTGTCCCAGTGCGGCATCCTCGCCCTCATAATTAACAAGTTCGCTATGTTTTTCCCTCAAGTATTCAATCTTCTGTTCAATTTCCGCTTCAGCCACTTCAGTCGAAGGGGTCGTGATTTCTAAACCTTTATATTCCCCCAGCACTGCTTCCGGAGCTACTTCGATCACAGCAGAAAAGACTAACTCTTTGCCAACTTCAGAAGAAATAATATCAACTTGCGGCGTATCGATCGGTTCGAGACCATTTTCATCGACCGCTAAAGTATAAGCATCGGAAACGATATCTTCGATGGCGGCATCAAGAAAAACAGTCTTGCCGTACTTTGTTAAAAATACTCCTTTGGGAATCTTACCCTTGCGAAAACCAGGGATATCACCACGGTCTCTCATTTTAATATAAGCCGCTTCGCACGCCTTGTCTACCGCGTCGGACTCAACGGTAACAGTTAATTTGACTAAATTGTCCCCGGTTTTTTCGATTGTTGATTGCATCAAAATCCTCCTCAAAGATAGGCTTTCTGCCTTTAATATTATTATATATTTTTTTCGTAATATAATAAACCCCGGCGACTTCCGCCGAGGCAGTAAAACTGATGGAGCGGAAGACGGGATTCGAACCCGCGACCCTCGCCTTGGCAAGGCGATGCTCTACCACTGAGCTACTTCCGCGTAATTTGGTGCGAAGGGCGGGACTCGAACCCGCACGGTTTCCCGCTAGATCCTAAATCTAGTGCGTCTGCCAAATTCCGCCACCCTCGCAACGCGAAAATATAATGGCTGGGGTGGTAGGATTCGAACCTACGGAATGCAGGAGTCAAAGTCCTGTGCCTTACCGCTTGGCGACACCCCAACAAGCAAGTCAACCGGTGAAATTAATAGTGGGGTGGATGATGGGAATTGAACCCACGACACCTGGAGCCACAATCCAGTGCTCTACCACTGAGCTACACCCACCACATACCTTGAAACTGGCACGCCCAGCAGGATTCGAACCTGCGGCCTACGGATTAGAAGTCCGTTGCTCTATCCAGCTGAGCTATGGGCGCAAGCCTTGTTCTGCTTGGCTTTGCGGGATTTTATGTACTTGCTTTTTTACCAATACCGCATAAATACCACACAGAGTTTTTCAACAGTTCTCTAAGTTGTCACCAAGGGTATTGTGAATGGTCGGGGCAGAGGGAATCGAACCCCCGACCCCCTGGTCCCAAACCAGGTGCGCTACCAAACTGCGCTATGCCCCGTCTTAACGACGAGCAACATTATATCATTCCGATTGCTTAGCGGTCAACGCTTTTATATGGTAATCCAAAAATTATCTTTTAATTTCAGACTGCATCAGAAGCGCACCCTCACCTAAATCATAAACACATGCCTGCAAACTTTCTTTTTCCGCTTTGATAATGCCATATGTCGCAACCGACCCACCCCGCGGCAATGCGATGCTGCCCGGGTTTAAAACGAGAATCTTTCTATACGTTGCGAGATGAGGTATGTGAGTATGCCCAAAAATCACTGCGTCAGTGCGCTGCCTCGACGCCCTGTTTAATAATCGATCGAGACCGGCCTTGACCCCATATTGGTGACCATGGGTTATTAGAATTTTCCAGCCCTCGAGGTCGACTTCAGTTTCATTACTGACCTCAGTGGACAATTCACAATTACCTGAAACTACGATGACTTTTTTATCGATAGCCAAACCGATATCCCTGGCATCTGCAACCAAATCACCTGCATGGATGATTATCTCCACATCCTTAAGCCTTTGCAGCACCAAATCATAATCAGAGATGCGGTTGTGGCTGTCAGCGATTACACCGATTAGCATCTATGACACTCCTCCAAATATTTCAAAGCCTTTCTAATCGCAATCCCGCGGTGACTCAAAATATTCTTTTGCTCAAGAGGCAACTCAGCAAAACTTTTCCCCGTCGATAATTCAATGAAAAGCGGATCGTAACCAAAACCACCCTCCCCCACAGGAGTGTTCGTTATCTGCCCGTGGCACTCACCGGAAAAAATCATTGGCTCAGTTCCTTTTCGTACCAAAGCTACCGCACAGACAAATTTAGCCAATCTAGCCTCGGCCATTACCCCGTCTAGCTCCTGGAGTAGGCGGATGTTGTTTTCAGCATCACTTGCGTTCTCGCCGGCGTAACGGGCCGAGAAAACACCAGGAGCCCCCCCCAAATAATCGACACATAAACCAGAATCATCCGCAATAATTATTTCTGCAGTGTGTTGAGCAAGCGCAGTTGCCTTCAATATTGCGTTCTCCTCAAAGGTACTTCCTTTTTCTTCAGGTGATTGAAAATTATCAACCCATTGCGACGCGGCTATCAATTCAAATCCACCTGCAGAGAACATTTCACGAAATTCTTTGACTTTACCCTCGTTTGAAGTCGCCAAAATTATTTTTTTCATATATTCCTCCTTGCGAGTGTATCTTTTTGCGCCCTGATCAATTCCTTAATCCCTAGTGCGGCGATCTCTAACATTTCATTTAAATCGCTATGGGAAAAGGCGGCGCCTTCAGCTGTCCCTTGCAGCTCAACGATAGTACCGCTTTCCAGCATCGCAATGTTTAAATCAACATCGGCCGTTGAGTCTTCCTGGTAACATAGATCCAACATCTTTGCTCCCTCAAACATACCAAGACTGACCGCCGCGACCATTTCTTTGAGAGGGTTGTCGACTAATTTTTTATCCTCAAGCAATTTATTAATAGCGATGGCTAAAGCAACGCAGCTGCCGGTAATTGCAGCGGTTCTAGTCCCACCATCCGCCTGAATAACATCGCAGTCGATGAGAACACTCCGCTCTCCCAATTTTCCTAAATCTACAGCGGCCCGCAGCGTGCGCCCGATTAATCTTTGAATTTCCATTGTCCGCCCACCTTGCTTACCACGGGCAGCCTCGCGCGCCATCCTTGAATCCGTCGACCGAGGCAACATGCCATATTCCGCCGTCACCCAGCCTTCGCCCTTGCGGTAGAGCTTCAGGCGGTCGTGCATGCGGAAGG
>CAZWXO010000009.1:7543-8076 GCA_964637885.1 uncultured bacterium | reverse complement strand
TCACCCAGCCCGTACCGCTACCGCGTAAAAACTGTGGCACCTTCTCTTCGATGCTGGCGGTACAAATAACTTTCGTTTGGCCGATTTCGATCATAACAGACCCCTCTGGATGGAGTAAGTAATCGGGTGTAATGCGTATTGGTCTTAATTCATCATGATTTCTACCATCGAGTCTTTTCATCCTTCAATTCCCCTCTAATGATTTGGAGTAAATGTCATGTCCCAGCACATCAATCGCAACAATTGCAGGGAAATCAACGACATCAAATCGATACATTGCCTCCGCGCCAAGCTCGGCAAAAGCTAACAATTCCACACTTTTAATTTTTGACGCCAGAAAGGCCCCTGCCCCGCCATAGGTAATGAAATATGGCGCACCGTTTCGTACAACAGCATCCCGCACTTTATCATCCCGTTTTCCCTTGCCCAGCATGCCTCCCAAGCCTGCATCCAGCAAAGCTGGCGTCGCAAAATCCATTCGCCCGCTTGTGGTTGGCCCTGCCGAACCAATTACTTTGCCTTGCGGGGCTGGA
>CAZWXO010000009.1:0-7533 GCA_964637885.1 uncultured bacterium | reverse complement strand
TAATTCAATGGGGAGTTCTTCCCCATTCTGCAGCATCGCCAATAATCTCATGTGGGCAGCGTCCCTGCCGGTAATCAGCGAACCTGAGAAAAGGATCTTCTGACCACAACGCAAGCTCATGGCCTCTTTCTTTGAATAAGGAACGATGACATTACTAGCTACAGTAGTCTCACACGCATTCACTATCATATTGTCACCTCGATATGACGGGCAACATGGCAATTTAGACAAACACAGACTGGAAAACCAGCAATATGTGTCGGGTATGATTCGACAGCAGCCCATAAAGCAGTAGGTGATCCGCCGGTCCCCTGGGGCCCGATTCCAAGTTTATTCACCTCGCGTAGCAGCTCCTTTTCCAAGGAAGCAAGCGCTTCATTTGGATTGTAATCTCCAATTTTACGCAACAAAGCTTTCTTAGCAAGTAATGCACACTTCTCCGATGTGCCACCCATTCCTACCCCTACTACAATTGGTGGGCAAGGATCAGCGCCGGCTTTTCTAACAGTTTCCAGCACAAACTCGACCAATCCGCTTTGTCCAGCAGCTGGATTCAGCATCCGAAGCATCGTTTTATTTTCGCTGCCAAAGCCTTTGGGGATAACAGAAATCTTAACTCTATCTCCAGGTACAATGTCGATGTGTATGACTGCTGGAGCATTGTCACCGGTATTTTCACGCCCCAAGGGATCCCGGACAACTGAAGCGCGAAAATATGACTCAGTATAGACTTTTCCGACAGCTGCGTTAATCTCCTCGACAAGATAGTTGCCTTCCCAGGATACGTCTTGTCCAATCTCGAGAAAAATAACAACAATCCCGGTATCCTGGCACAAGGGCAAGTTCTCTTGGACTGCAGCGCTCGCATTCATTAAAGCAACATCCAAGGATGCAGCAGCGAGGCCACAAGTCTGCATCTTAGCCTCCTGCAAAGCAGCCATGACGTCCTGGGGTAAAATGAAATTCGCCTCATGACACATTCGAGCAACTTCATCACCAATAATTTTAGTAGATAATAGTCTAGCCATCCTCATCTCCTATCTTTCTGCGTCAAAATACTGGGAAACTCCATCGAAAATTCCTTGTGCGGCCTTGTCTTGATTAATGACGGCACTGGCTGCTTTTTCATCGGTCATGTTTGATAGATATCTTATTTCAACCAAAGCAGCCGGCATCAATGTCGTTCGCAAAACAAAAAAATCTTTAGCCCTTACCTGCCGATCCGTAGAGTTTAAAGCCTTTACTAAATTGCTGTGAATGTCGGTCGCCAATCGCTGCGACTCGATTTTTCCCGGGTAGAAAAAACTCTCCGTGCCGAAAATGTCTTGGTTGACCACTGAGTTGTGATGAATGCTGACAAAAATGTCAACACCCGCAGCATTAGCTCTATCCGTTCTTTCCTGCAAAGATACAGTTGCATCTCCAGGTCGCGTAACCAAGACCTTTGCCCCTGCATCCTGGAGCAAGCGCACCAAGCGTTCAGCTACGGCCTGATTGTAATCTTTTTCTTTTTTTTGCGTTATCGAAACAGCGCCAGAATCGCTACCACCATGCCCCGAGTCAACAGCGATATATTTACCATAGACAGGCGAAGCGATAATTTCTGCGACAAATTCGCCTGACTCTCCTTGGTTTAAAATGCGGTACCCACCTGGCGTCTTTGCGTTAGCAACAATGCGAAAACCTTGGGGAAAAAGGGGTGACTTCTGCACTTGTAGTGATGTTACATTGCCGCTGGTTAAAGGGATATTCTTGACGATCTGATCCCACTGCACAAATTTAAAATCAAAAATAATTTTGTTGCCTGCCACACTAATTTCATATTCGTTATTAAACCCATGCGTCGCCGCGACGTTGATCAAAGTCGATGTATTTCTCCCATGAGCAGTAATGTTTTTTAAAACAGGACTGAAACTGATAATGATTGTTCTGTCGTCGGAGCTGCTAACAAGACGCGCCTGGACATCTTCGCGCAGAGCAAAAGCAATCAGTGAGCCAATATCATAATTTTGCGCATCGATTGCGACTATAGGTGGGGGCAAATTACTTGGAATTGCGAAGCTCGGGGAGATCACTGCCGAGGAAAAGCTTATATGATATTCACGAACACCCCGGCTCAGCACCCCTGCAATCGGTCCATTGCCCTCGATGCGAAGCGAGGGATATGGCAAGCCTGACAATTCTTCCATCGCGACGATCTGATAGGGAAAGAAGATGCTATAGCTGTTAATTCCCCGTGAGCCGCGGTAAATCAGGTTCTCCCCGCCGATTGACATCTGAACGGAATCTGCGGCTATACCGTCATATGCCAAGTTAATGTTTTTGACACCTGCAATCCCGACGGAAAAATGCTCCTCGCCTATCCCCAAATGCGTCAAAGGTAAATCGAATACGATTTTTGATGCATCAGCATCTGCTACCTGGCTAATCCGGATAGGCTTATCTCCGCTAAGTTTAATTAAAAGTCCATCCTCCTGGGGAAAAAGCTCTAAAGCATTTAACAAGCAGATTCCACGAAAGACACTGGCCGTTTCACTTTCCTTATCCCAGCTTATATTGGCTTTTAGTGTCTCGGCAATAAAACGGACGGGCAGATAGGTCCGACCGTTGTAGATGCGTGGCGGTGTTTCCAGCCCAACCACAGCTCCGTCAATAACCGCCGTATTGCGTCCGATAAACAATTCTATACGACGACTGCCATCGATAAGTATAACAGCTTCCCGCTTTTTGTCCCAGGAAGCAATTGCACCTAATCCCTCGGAGATTGTGCGCACGGGAACCAGTAATCGGCCGTTGACGACGATCGGAGCCTCCCCCGTCACCACCCCTTCAATTTCGAGCTTGGGAGCAGCTTCAGCTTGCGGTATTCCGCCCAAAGCCATAAAAAATAATGAAAGAAAAATACATTGAGTGATACATGCTTTTAAACGCAAAATTTCTCTCCTTGATAATGTTTAGTCCAGGCAAAATATATCGCACAATTGCTTAATTGTGCTACTATATAGCATATTGCAAAAAATGAGGGATTACAAATTGAAAATCATCGAAAATGAATTAATGGCCAAGCACACCACATACCGCATTGGTGGACCAGCAGCTTATTTTTGCGAACCAGCAGATATCAACGAACTCCAAGAATGCCTAAGATTTGCTCTTACCCGCCAGATTCCTTACAAGGTGATCGTGAATGGAAGCAATCTTCTAATAGCGGACCGAGGTTTGGATTGTTTAGTTATTAAACTGCGTCAACTAAAAAATTTTGAAATTAAAGGCAATGTCTGCAATGCCGGTGCCGGCATTGGACTGCATCAACTAATCGAAAATCTTGCCGATTTGGGGTTGGGCGGATTTGAATTGTTGAGCTGGATTCCCGGCTCTTTGGCTGGCGCCCTGGTCATGAATGCCGGCGCATACGGCGTCAGCATCGGGCATTTTGTTCAAAGTGTCCAAATAGTCAATTCAGCGGGTGAAGAAATCGAGTTAACACGAGAAGAATTAAATTTTGGTTATCGCCGTAGCCTCTTTCACCGTGAAGACCAACTGATCATAGTCGGAGCAAAGCTAGCAATCGCACCGGCCGATTCTAGCCTGATGCGTCAAACAATCGATGAAATTCGCGACAAACGAAAAAAACACCCTAGCGAACCGAGTGCTGGTTCGATATTTAAAAATCCACCAGGAAAATTTGCCGGAGAAATCATTGAGGAGCTTGGTCTAAAAGGAGCACGCCTCGGCAATGCCCGTATTTCATTAGAGCACGCAAATTTTATAGTCAATACCGGCAATGCTTCCGCCAGTGATATTTATGGACTGATGAGTTTAATTCAAACCCGAGCTCTCGCTAGCGGAATCAATCTTGAACCAGAAGTACGTCTATGGGGATTTTAAACGTTGTTGAATGTCGCTAAGTGATGCACCTCATTGAAGGAACTGACAATGGCATCTGCTCCAGCTTCGATCAAAAGGTCAGAATCATTCATGCTCCACTTGACACCGACCGCATATACCCCCGCTGCTTTGGCACTTTTAATATCAAAAACCGAGTCCCCGACCATCAAAGCTTCCGCCACGCTTACCCCAACAGCTGCGCAACCCTTGATAACCGGGTCTGGATCCGGCTTATGTTTCTGACAATCCTCCATGCCAACTATTCCATCGAAAAAAGGCGTCAAATTGAACAAATCCAGGCCCATAAGCGCAGTCCTGCGCATTTTAGAGGTAACTATCCCAAGCTTGATTGGAACGCAACGAAGCTGTTTTAGACACTCTTCCGCACCAGGAAAAATCTCAGTCAACTCATCGTGATGCAGCAAGCTATACTGGCGATATTCCGCCAAGAGAGCTTCCCAATTATGGGGAGCCAACCTTTGCAAAGACACGCTTAATGGCTCACCAAAACAGGCAATAATTTCATCGCTGGAAATCGATTGGCCGTTAATCTTTTGAAAAACATGTTTAAATGACTGGATTATTAGATTGTTTGTATTGAGGACAGTCCCATCTAAATCAAAAAGAACCGCCCGACAGGGCGGAGGGTTCCGGAAAATTCCGTGCATCGATTAGACCTCAATTCCAATATTCAATTCTATTTCCCCTGCCTCGGTATTAATCAGGACGGCTACCGTCTTGACCTTGCTTAGCCGAATATAGACATTGTCTCCAATCACCATCGTCGGGGGCGAGATTTGCACGGGGGTCCCCATACTTTCAAAACAAATGGCCGCATTAGCAGTAATCATATTTGAAAGCTCCGATATTGCGCTTTGAGCCATTTCGTCAAATTGTTCTACAGGCATCCCCATCATCATCTTTGAAGCAACTTGTCTTGCAGTCGTCTCGCTCATACTATAAGCTATATTTCCCCGGAGCTTTTCAGTAAGTCCAACCATCGTTGTAACGTTATAATTTGTCATTAAACGCTCCTTCAACGAAAGACCGCCTTTTTCAACTTGCGTAAAGCCAAGCTGAGGCAAGACATTGAAAAAAGCATCGACAAAAGGAGCCATTAATTTTGCATCCAAATTAATTCCCCCTCTCAAAGCCGACAGAAACAGTAAATATCCCTAGACTGCTGACCGCGGTAATTAATTTTGAATGGATGCGCGGGCTAATCACCTTAAGATCTTTACCCATAAAAATACCTGGAGGCGTCAACATCAGACCCAGCCCCTTATTTTTATTATTGATTCTAGTTGTCGTGTGACCTGAAACGATATTACAAAATTCGGCCATTGTGTCAAGAATTAGAGTCTCGTCGATCTCTTCATCCTCGTTCATCGCCACAGTTAATTTTTTTGCTGTTTCCATGTCGGTATCCAAAATAATTCGTCCAGGCCTTTTACCGGTGATCCCCACAATGACAGAGATTCCTGCCGAAAGAATCGCATCGTCGTGCGCCACAGGTGCTTCAACAGTGCAACCTGTGTCCGCCATCATTTGCAAATTACCAATAATGGCTTTAGAAAACTCTTCGATATAATCCAGGTCATTATTCTCGCTCATTAGGCCCCTCCCGCAACACGGCTCAAAACTTCTTTAATTAAATCCTGATCAAAAGGTTTCTGCATAAAATCCTTAACTCCGATGCCTTTAGCCCGCTCCATCAGTTCGTCATCGCCCATGGCACTGAGCATCACAATTTTTGCACTGCTATCGTCGGACAAAATTGCCTGAGCTGCATCGAGACCATCCATAACAGGCATCGTTATGTCCATTAAGACGACATCCGGCCTCAATTCCTTATATTTTTCACAGCCATCCTTGCCATTTTCAGCACACCCAACAATCTCATAATCGTCTGTTGGCAAAGCCCTTTTTACCGCTTTGTGAATAAAAGGCGAATCATCGACAACCATCAATCTAATTTTACCCATAATATCCCTCCTAAAATTTAAGAATGACTGTAATATTACCATCGTCCGCCGACATATTGATTAGACATATTCCTTCACCATCGGTGGCACAGTGGAAGCTTGGCAGGCTGATTGAATAACTCTGTTCTTTAGAAACGTTCTCCATGACTCTGCCAGCAACTGTATTCAATATTTCGGCAATCGAATCTTTAATCATCTCTAAATCCATACTATCTGGTTCAAGGCAAAGTATGTTCTGAGCAATAGTTCGTCCCAGATTTTCCGAGCAAATCAAACCGATCGTTCCCTTAATACCGCCGTCAACATCGATCGCGACACAAATCGAACCAGAGTCGCCCTGCTCGACAGTTTCGACTCCATCATAAAGGAATACAAAACCCATTTCTTCAATAGTCTGAATGAGATGCTCTTTAATTAATGTAATGATTTGATCGCTGTTCATTAATCTACTCCTATATAATATTAACTGCGGTGAGCGCTTCGAGGATTGCAGCAGGATTGACCGGTTTGCGCAACACATAAGCGGCCCCCAGCTCTTTTAATTCGGCAACCACTATATCGTTGTGCAAGCTGGATATGACAATCGTTTGAACAAGGGGGACACCGTTGTGCTGCAATGAAATCAAAAACTGTCTGCCATCCATAACCGGCATATTAATGTCCGTGACAATCAAATCAGGGTCTTCTTTTGCAACAATTTTCAAAGCTTCCATCCCGTTTTTCGCTTCAAAAAACTGACTATCGCGCAAGCCGGCTATCTGCATACACTGGATGATGATCATCCTTGCCGTTCCAGAATCATCAACTACTAAAACCTTATCAACTTTACTTCCACTCATAACTGCCACTCTCCCTTACCTGGGGAACTGATCACAACCTGCCCCGTCTCAGCGCTAACTGTAACTGTCCTGGAATAATTAAGACCGACGTCTTCAGCAACCGGTCCAAGGCGATACATCCACAATATTTTCTTGACACTAAGGATATTCCGCTTGCCAATTTCAAACCTTTGCTCGGTATCAAGAATACTGGCTCCGCCAGCTAATTTAACCTTCAGCTCCGCTAAATTGCAACCCCGGCGCACCATCATGTCAAGCATCGCCGGAATACCCGTATCGGCGAACATCCCAGGTCGAGCCTGAGCCATCGTGGGATTAATCTTAGCTTCCGGCAAGGCAACGTGAAGCAAGCCAGCCATTTCCTTGCGTGGCGCCAAACAAATTACTGCCACACATGACCCCAAGGCAAACGTCTTAATTGTCCGCATTTCGTCGTGAGTCACGGAAAATTCGCCAACTCCGACTACTAAATGATTTCTCTGTATCAATTCGCAAGCATCCCCATTATTTTTTGTGGAATCGAAGCCAAGGACGCTGTGTACTCGGTGGCTCCCAATTCCCTAGCCTTTTTTGGCATCCCATAAACGACGCAACTAGCCTCATCCTGGCCTATTGTCTTTGCGCCTGCATGACGCATTTCTAAAAGCCCATGGGCACCATCGCCTCCCATGCCAGTCAAAATTATTCCGATGGCATTTCTCCCGACATACTCAGCGACAGAATGGAACAAGACATCCACCGAGGGGCAGTGACCATTGACATTTTCACCTGCACGACAGTCAGCTAAGTAAAAACCGCCCGACCGGACAATCCGTAAATGG
>CAZWXO010000008.1:34110-40216 GCA_964637885.1 uncultured bacterium | reverse complement strand
GTACAGTCGTCACAATTTTTAGTTGTATCGGAGTAGTAATATTTCCAAGGTTATATTTTGAATTTGAGTCTGTTGGTACAATCGGCACCGGAGCACCCCAGGCATCAGCCACATAGGTCGACCAGGTGGCACTTGTGAACTCCAACTTGTCATTCAGTACATCTGTTATTACGGCGTTGGTCAAGGTTGCCCCTAGCTGATTAGCTGTAATTGTCCAGGTTATTTGCCCCGTATTGCTGGCAGCGTCGAAACTGCTGATTGCGCCTTCTTTTTTTATCCATTCGACCGCAAAGGTGACCACTGCCGCAGCTGACCATGCTTCGTCTAGGCCACTAAATACTTTCCCGGTATTAGTAATGGTTTTACTTCCGGCGCTCATAAAGATATCGTCGCCTATTTTGGTTTGGAAATACAAGAAGCGGTCACCCACAGAACCAGCCGGGAAAGTATAATTTAGCTCCGTAGCATCAGCCCCAAAAGCAGGATCAACCGGAGTCGCCGCTCCCGGAATATCTTCTGTATGAACTTTAAACGTTCCTGGCACATACTCGCCAACGCCGCTTAAATCATCTCTAAAAACATAGCCCTCAAGATCAGCATTTGTCGCCCCTTTGGTGCCCTTGACTCTGACTTTCCAGTCAATAAATTGGCCATCTCTAACACCCGTTTTATCCCCAGCCACAACTAGCGGAAGCGGCGGAACATCGATCTCAAAAGTTTTAATAAGGAAAGCAACAGTTTCCGTTCCGCCTTCGACTTTAGCCGGATCCCGTTCATATTTGATGGTGGAGTTAAATGTGATATTCACATCACTCCAGCCACCATCGGGTGCAAAAATATCGGCATCACCATCAAACACGATGTTAGCTGTGACAACTTTGATTGCAGAGTCACTCGATAAAGTCAATGTTCCTACTTTTTTTCCGCTAAAGTTTAAATTAAACGGACCGGCCGGGCTTTTCAGCTCAAATCCCCGAGCCACCTGAAAACTAGCTGTATCATTATGGTTGACTATCTGACCGGCATCATAGCTTCCGTCCCCAATAACCGGAACGCGAAATGAAAATGCCAGAGTAATCTCATCGTCTAACACAATATTGCCCCAATCGGCTTCTGCGATTGTTGCACCATCCTGCCATGCCTCAACCTCTAAATCGATCAGCTTACCAGTGAAATCAGCTCCCAATATCAATGTCGGAATGAGAGCTAATGACAGAGCAATTATCAAAATAATTGCGCGCGAAATCTTTTTCATGACAGGTTCCCTCCTCATTCACTCTTCACCAGCCACCCTAATAGCGCGTAGCGCTTGGGGGCATTTCCCTTGTAAATAAAAGGATAGCATGTGGAGACGACAATCCGCGCCTCGGTGCTGGGCACAACGATGGATGTGTCGGCCTTATCGACGATCCTGATCTCGTCTATTTCATAGGTAAATCGTCCGGCGGCAGTGCGGATAACGACCCGGTCCCCCACCTTGACAACCCCTAGCCGGCGAAAATAAGTGGTTCGATGGGCAGCGATTGCGCAAAGGTTTTGCTCGCCCGGCAGCGCCGTTTCCCACATATGCCCGACGCCCTTTTTAAGTTGTGCTTCAGCAGTTCCCTGAATCAGCGGGAAACTGGCTTTCATCGCAGGAATCCACACCGTACCAAACTTCGTCCCCACCGGGGGCAGTGCTTCATACAGACTCGTCTCCGGCTGGTATTCGGGAAGGGCCGCCACCGCCGAACCTGAACCGATCCAACCAACTCCATAAACAGTGGCCAGCACTAGAAGCGCCCTGCCACATTTTTGCAATGTTCTTTTCATTACCAGCACCACCCTTCTACCCAAGAGGCAAACAACCCCACTTAAGACCATTGTAGCAGTCCCCACTGACAAAACTCTGACAAAATGCCCCGACCTGATCCTAGTACGGGGTATTTTGCCTTATTTTTTCAATAAATCGATGAATTAAGGGGGTGGTTTTTAAGTTTTACCCACAGATGCCAATATTTCTCGGCAAACTGCCGCCGCCGCCGGAAAATCGTATGCGGCAATCGCAGCGCCCAGGGCTGCCGCCGCGTCTCCCATTTCCGCTGCCGCAAGACTGTTGCCGCACTCTGCCAGGACATCTTCCGCCCTGGTGTCGTAGTTCTCCAAAAGGCTGGCTAGCTCCTCCAGTTTGGCAACCAGCTCCTGGGTGGTGAGGATGGGGCCGGCCTCGGCCGCTTGTTGGGGGCAGTGCGCGATAAATGCCTCCACTTCCCTTACCGCCTTCGTCAGCTGTATCGATAGCTGTTGCATTTCCGGACCTAAAATTAACGGAGCCATTTCCGCTTCTTCAAAAAGACGGCTTTCCAATTCCCGGGCAGCCAGGCTAAGCTCAGTCGCCCCCAAGGAAGCCGCAACCCCTTTGAGAGTGTGAATTGTCCGCTCCGCTTCGGAGCGCCTGCCTGCTTTCATCTCAGACTGCAGCTGCGAGACGCTTTGGGCCTGATTGCCAGCAAAACGCCTTAAAACCTTGATATAGGAGGCAACATTATCGTCAAGACGACCCAGGCCGTCCTTTAGGTCAAAAGTAGAAAGTGATTGGCGCAGGAGATCGAGGTCGTCCTCACAGGGCACCCTGTTTTCCATCGGCGAGACAGCGGGGGACCTGTGCCCGGGCCTTACCCAGCGGCAAAGAGCAGCAAAAAGCGCCGCGGGTTCAAGGGGTTTAGCTAAATGTCCCTGCATCCCGCAGGCGATTACCCTCGCTCCGATACCCTCCTGCACATCAGCGGACAAAGCCAGAATCGGCAAGGTCGCAGCGGAGATGAACGTGCGTATTTCCTGGGCAGCCTCGTAGCCGTCCATAACCGGCATTTGCAAATCCATCAAGACCAGATCGCAGCGACCCGGATCTTGCCTCAGGAGGCTAACCCCCTCGGCCCCATGGCTAGCAACCTCTACCCAAAAACCCTTGCTTTCCAAAATCTCTCGGGCAACTTGTTGGTTGATTTCGTTATCCTCGACGAGAAGAATCCGGGCACCCTGAATAGCGGCGAGACTTTCAGCGTCAATGACTTTACCAAGAGAGGCTCTTCCTTCCCCCGGCAACCCGGCTATCTCAGCCAAGCGAGCGAACAAACCTAAGCGAGTGACTGGCTTCATCAAAATGTGTTTGATGCCGGCATCATCGATGGCAGCCAGCACATCCTCCCGGCCATAAGCCGTAGCAACTATGACTTGGGGAAGCGCTAACCGCCCTGGCTCCATCATCTGCCTCATCCCCTGCCACGTCTCCACACCGTTCATCCCGGGCAAGCGATAGTCAAGTACCACCACATCTGGCAACTTATCCGCAAAGAGCGCCTGTTCCCAAGCCAGGAGGGCGACTTCACCCCCCTCGAAAAAACGTGGAGGGATTTCAAAATCGACGAGGCAATTAGCATAGACCTCGCGAGCAGTTTTATTGTCTTCGATTATCCATAGCTGAAGCGACTTAATCTCTTGTGGTAGCAGCCGCCCGGTTACTTTCTCCTTAGTGGCCCTCTGAAAAGGCAGTTGAAAGAAAAACCGGCTTCCTTCCCCGACATGGGATGTCACTTCTAGGGCACCCCCCATTAAGTCAACTAAATTATGGGAAATAGCCAGGCCCAGCCCCGTGCCGCCAAAGCGTCGGCTGGTTGAGGTGTCAGCCTGGGTAAAGGCAATAAACAGGCTCTCCATCTGGGCTTCCGTCATCCCAATTCCCGTGTCTGCCACGTCAAAGCGCAGCAGAATCTGTTCGGGATTTACGCCATCCACCCGCTGAATGCTAACCACCACTTCCCCATGCTCGGTAAACTTGACCGCATTGCTCGCAATGTTCAACAAGACCTGCTCGAGGCGAAGAGGATCACCGCATAACCAGGTCGGAACATCCGGTTTCTTGTCGATAATCAATTCGAGCCCCTTGGCAAAGGCCCGCATTCCGACAGCATTCGAAATATTCTCGATGAGTTCCTCCAGATCAAATTCAACTCTCTCGATTAACAGCTTACCGGCTTCGATTTTCGAAAAATCAAGAATGTCGTTGATGATAGCCAGCAGACTACCAGAAGAACGCTTGATCTTCTGGACATAGTCGATTTGCCGCGGGCTAAGCCTCGTTCCTTCCAGAAGGCTATTGAGTCCGATGATCGCGTTCATCGGAGTGCGAATTTCGTGGCTCATGTTGGCTAAAAAGTCACTCTTGACCTTAGCCGCCTTCTCCGCCAACTGCTTAGCTTCATTTAAGGCATTGTACGCCTTTTTCTGCTCTGTGATATCAGTGCAAATCGAGACACAGTGCACGATCGCATCATTCTCGTCAAAGACAGGAGCGACCAGGCAATTAATCCAGATATCGCGCCCGTCTTTGCCTCGGTATGTCATGTCCGATGTCCAGACATCGCCGCTTAGAATCGCCCTCTCGATACTTGCATGAATAACTTCCTTACTATCCTCCGGCAATAAAAGCTCAAAGCCCTCTGCCATTAATTCTTCACTGCTATAGCCGGTCAATTCAATCATCTGCTGATTGACATACTCGACTTCGCCTTGCCGCCCCGTGATCAAAATTGCTAGTGGACTCTGCTCGACAGCGACACTGAGTTTTTTTAAATCTCTCGTTCTCTCCTCTACCATTTTTTCAAGGTTCTCCCGGTGGAGTTTGATTTCCCGCATCATTTTGTTGAAGGAGCGAGCCATTTTTCCCAACTCATCGCTACTGCCCTCATGGAGCTTCACTCCTAAATCCCCTGTTTGAGCGATATAGGATGTCGCCGCCTGCAACCGAACCAGAGGCCGCACCACCAGCAGCTGGATCACCAACAACAAGAACAATAAAGTCGTCAGGGCAAGCAATCCCCCAGCGATGAGCACCGGAAAGGACCGTCCGCTAACCAGCTGAAATAAATCCCGCTCCGGTATCAGCATGTAAATAATCCAGTCGTTATGTTTCAGTTTATGGGCAAAAAGATAATCTCTGGTCTTAGACTTTTTATCAGTGTTGTCAGAAATGAGAGCATCTGTTTCCCACGAACCTTCGGCAAAACTGTCTTCGATCTGGGTCTTCAGGGTCGATGCCTCTACAATCGATGTCGTTCCGTCTAGTCCGGATTCCAAAATACCATCAGGCATGACAAGGCCGCGCCGCCCAGAGATTTCGGTTCGCGGGCCTTTTACGAGTCCCCCTAACTGCTCAATATCTACTTCCATCGCCAGAACAAAGCTGCTACCGCCAGAGTCGTCTTGAATATTTATTGCCACAGTTAAATAAAACGAGGAGTCGTCCTCGACTTGGTACGGGCCGTAATAAATATATTGATTCGGCGATGTCAAGGCGGCACTGTTCCAAACCGGCAGATTATGAGGGGACTGGCCCAAGGATGTGTTCGTCAGGCTCTCGCCGCTAAACAAGATGACCTGACCCTGCTCCAGGAGTGCAATATTCTTAACAGCCCAATTCTCCTTCATTACCTCATCCGCTTGCTGCGAAAAAGAGACCTCGTCCCAGCTCCCTGCCGAATCCCTCTCCAGATGTGCCGAAATGCCACCTAACCCTTGAGTCAATGGGGTGATGAATTGATCGATCATCTCTTCGGCTTGTACCATCTGCTGATCCAGGTCTTTTTCAATCCGTTCATATTCATATTGGATAAACTGGGGAATGATAATGAAAAAATACACTAGCCCCACCGAGACCATGCTCGCTAAAAAAAGCAAGAGTATTTTTGTCTGAATTTTCATGCCCGGTCGCTTAAACTTTAGCTTCATCGCAAATTAGCCTCATTATCAAAGAAACGGACCCGAACTGTACGCCCGATTTTCCCTGTCTCGGCTAAAAGCTTAAGATGCTCCAGCATCAAGGAGCTGAGAGCTGCTCCAGGAACGATGACCACATTGCCATCAGCGGATTTAATCTCTTCTTGGATCAGCATGCCGATGCGCAGCTCGCTGACGGGGATGCTGACGACTTCTTCGGTTTCAGATTGTACGACCTGCCGAAGCGCCTTGAGGACATGCAAATTATAACGCTCACTGTCCTGCATCATCAGAATCACTGCCGCCCCACGATTGTGCCCACGCAAGGCCAAAATCTGATGATTGATGACCG
>CAZWXO010000008.1:21496-34100 GCA_964637885.1 uncultured bacterium | reverse complement strand
ACTACCTGCCAAAACTGCATTAGCTGGATCAAAGGTGATTGCCCCTAATGGCTCTCCCTGTCCGCGGATTATCTCCGCCACATCGTCGAGGCGGGGGATTTTTCCTAGCAAACGCGCACCTGCTGCCGGATGCCCCAGAAAAACGCTTTGATCCTCTTCGGCAATCGAATAACCTGCCAGTAAGGCTTCCAAAGCCTTTGGCTCCATATTAAAAGTGCCGACCATGCTCAACATCGCCGCTATTTCCACCTTCCACAGTTCTTCCACTTGCAGATAGGTAGCGACCGCCGAAGCCATTTTTTTTGTCCCGCAGGAAAAAGTATAAGCAAAAGGATTGCGCATCGACAAAATTTCCAGAAAGGCTTGAATTGTTCCTGACAAGGTTCCTCGGAGCAGCTCCTGTTTTTCTTCCCGACTCTTGCTCAGCTCCAGGTGGGTGCGGATACGCAACCGAACCTCTAATAGCTCAAAGGGCTTGGTGATATAGTCGACTGCACCGGCGTGAAAACCCGCCGCTTTGTCACGAATCGAGGTTTCTCCTGTCACAAAAATCACCGGGACATCGCGCAGTTTTTCAATTTGTTTAATCTCCCGCAAGGTTTCGAAACCATCCAGAACCGGCATGTTGATGTCCAGCAATATCAGATCCGGCACCATAACCTCCAAGAGCTTTAAAGCATTGCTACCGTCTTTGGCGATGGAAATGCGATAATCATTCTGCAAGGCATTTTTCAATATCTCGAGGTTTTCTTCCGAGTCGTCCACAATCAATAGCCGGTACATTCCGACACCTCCATCTTTTTCCATAACCATGCTTTCCGCGCCTGCTTTGCTCGCTTTTCCTTGACCGATCCTGTCACCGGTATCTTTAACGTTTATCCAGATTAGCCCATAAAATCCTGGAGGATGCATCGAATCTGGGGTAAAACACTGACAAATTTGTCCACTACTTCTGGATCAAAATGTTTGCCACGTTCTTTTGCTATCTGTTCCACTGCGTCCTCAAATTTCCATGCTTCCTTGTACGGACGCTTACTGGTTAGTGCATCAAAAACATCGGCGACAGCGACTATGCGGGAAAAAAGATGAATCTCCTCGCCTCTTAGCCCCAGAGGATAGCCGGACCCATCCCATTTTTCATGGTGCTGATCCGCAATAACCGTCGCCATCTGCAATAGCTCTGATTTCTGTGGCCCGATAATATTCGCGCCGATTTGGGGGTGCTGCTCGATAATTACTCGCTCCTCAACGTCAAGACGCCCAGGCTTGCCAAGGATGTAATCGGGGATCCCGATTTTCCCGACATCGTGCATCGGCGCAGCCGCTTCCAAAAGATGCAGTTCCCGGGGGTCAAGACCATAGGATTGGCCGATCAGATAGCAAATCTTGGCCATCCTCAGGACATGCATCCCCGTTTCATTGTCCTTGAACTCAGCGGCGCGACCCAAAATACGGATGATTTCATGCTGAGTCTCGCTGAGCTCGGCGGTCCTCTCTCTAACCATCGCCGCTAAGTCTCTTTGGACGTCCGCCAAAGTCAGATGCGTACGCACGCGGGACTTGACAATAAGCGGACTGACTGGCTTGGTAATGTAGTCCACCGCTCCAACCTCAAACCCATAAGCCTCGTCGACATCATCGCTGAGAGCTGTGACAAAAATAACCGGAATCCAGCGCCAAGACGGATTTGCTTTTAGTGCCTGGCAAACTTGATACCCATCCATCTGCGGCATCATCACATCAAGGAGAATTAAATCCGGCCGCACTTTTTGAACCACCTGCAAAGCCATCGCTCC
The DNA here is from genome assembly GCA_964637885.1 of uncultured bacterium. Taxonomy (GTDB): domain Bacteria; phylum Bacillota; class CAZWXO01; order CAZWXO01; family CAZWXO01; genus CAZWXO01. The sequence continues at coordinate 32,304 of CAZWXO010000008.1, read as the reverse complement.
CGAAGTCGCAAAGCGTACCTGATAATCCTGCTTTAAAATGCCACTGATGACATCGATGTTTTCCAGCGTGTCATCAACGACCAAAATTATCGACCGGGTGTCTTTTTCCAATCCCGCCCAACCTCCATTTATTTCGCTTCCGTCAATTCCTTTTGCAACTTTTTCGTCAGTGAGGAGAATACGAGTTGATAGGAATCCCTGATCATAACCGCAATCAGTTCATCGGGGACATCGCCATCCATATAGGTCGAGTTCCACAAAGCTTTGTTTAAGTAATAGCCAGGAAAGATATCCTCATACATCTCCCGTAGCTCCAAGGCCTTAAGCGGATCACATTTTAGTGACACGATCGGGCGCCCCTGGTATTCGCCGATCAAAGCGAACATCTTATTGCCCACCCTGTAACGCCAAGCTTCCCAGTCTTGTTGAAAATCTTCGGCAGCGCCAGTTTGTGCCAGACACATCTGGGCAATCTGTTCCTTATCCATAATAAACACCTCGCTCCACTAGCATCTTTAAACTTCCAATAGCTCAAAACCATTGACGGGGTTTAAGGATCGATGCGCCGAACTATCCAGCAGCTCCATTACAATGACTTCCCCAATCTGCCAAATCTCGACGCCAGCCCTGGCACAACCAGTCTTCGCTGCGTCACCTCTTCCGAAGGAAGCGTGGAGATGCAAAACCGGTTCGTCCTCTGCATTGCAAAAAATCGTGCCAAAGCCAACAGCCTCACACACTCCCGGCAAGCCGGCAATCATCGGCACGGGCCGCTCAGCTGCTCCGTCTTTCGGCCCAGCGACTATTTTGCTATGAGCATCCGCCCCGCCCAGCATCCAAACTGCAGCAGCACCTATCTGATGCTCGCGAGCAAAAATTTCAATTGTCTCGGGGATGCGGTCGCCGTGTTCCAACCGCAGAATAAAAATCCGCCCTTGCCGTGCCTCGGTAAATCGCAAATTTCATCCCTCCTTTAAACATCCTCCTACTTGGAAAGATTATAAAGCAATCATAGCTTGATATCCTCGCAAATGCAAAAAAAAGAAGCTCAAAATTGCAAGCTTCTCAATAAAAATCCGCAAACCCCTATTTAACACTCTTAGCCGCCGAAGCCCTTAAGACAAATCCAGCATCCGCTGCACGGCAGCCTTCGCCAAAACTGAAATTTCCGACGAAACCGAAACCTGATTGGTGATTTGCCCCGCCTCCACGCTTTGCAACGTAGCAAGCAGAATTTTCTCGTCTAAGAGATTCATGTCCCCGCAATAACTACCCTCAGGCAATAAAGAGACTATTGTCTGCTCGGGGCAGTCTAATTGTAAACGCTGGACCAGGTTGGCTTCAGTCCCGACAGCCCAGCTGCTACCCGCCGAAGCCGCTTGCACTGCCCGGATGATATATTCGGTGGAGCCCGCATCGTCCGCAGCATTGACCACATCTTCACAGCATTCCGGATGGACAATGACCTTCACACCTGGCATCGATGCCCGAGCCTGGCGCACATCGGCCACGGAAAAACGCTGGTGAACGCAGCAAAAACCCTTCCAGACAATAAGGCGCGGGGGAAGGTCGGGTAAAAGATCGGCCGCCATCCCCGGACTCCACAAGAAAATATCTTTAGCTGACAAACCAAATTTATTTCCAGTATTGCGCCCTAGATGCTCATCGGGCAAAAATAGAATATTTTGCTTCCGATTCTCGAGTATCTCGCGAAAAATCTTGTCAGCATTAGAGGAGGTACACGTCATCCCTCCATTAGCGCCGCAAAAAGCTTTGATTGCCGCGCTGGAATTAACATAGGTCACCGGCACAAAAAGATCCCCATAGGCATCCCGCAGGGCCTGCAAACAAGCCTCGGCATCCGGCACTTCGGCCATCTCAGCCATGGGGCAACCTGCTGCGAGATCCGGCAAGATTACCTTTTGCCCGGCTTCAGTCAGAATATCGGCCGTCTCTGCCATGAAGTGGACACCACAAAAAACGATATACTTCGCGTCCTTTTCTTGGGCGGCACACTGGGAAAGTTTCAATGAATCACCACGAAAATCCGCATGTTGAATGACCTCGTCCTTTTGGTAATGATGAGCAAGAATGACAAGATCCTTTCCCATCCGTTTACGAATCGCCTCAATCTCCATCCCGGCGTCTGTTGCTTTCATAATCCACCTCTTAATCAATAATATTTAAACTGATATCCAGCGCTTGCGCTGAATGCGTCAACCATCCTAAAGAAACATAATCCACGCCCGTCTGGGACACCTGCCTAATGTTGTCAAGGCGCAAACCTCCGGAAGCTTCTGTCAGAGCCCGGCCGCCGACTAACTCGACGGCACGGATCATCATCTCTACCGGCATGTTGTCCAGCATGATAATATCAACTTTATTAGCCAAAGCTTCCTCTACCTGACCAAGGTCCTCTGTTTCGACTTCGATTTTAACAGTTGGCCCAATTCGACGGCGCACCCGACTGACGGCCTCGGTAATTCCCCCAGCAGCGGCAATGTGATTATCCTTGATCATCACCGCATCGCCAAGACAATAGCGATGATTGCGCCCGCCCCCCATCAATACTGCGTATTTTTCCAGCTGTCGAAGTCCAGGGGTAGTTTTTCGCGTATCGATTACCTGGGTTTTCAGTCCATCAGTTTGAGCAACAGCTTGGCCGGTCACCGTCGCTACCCCCGAAAGCCTTTGCAGAAAGTTGAGGGCGGTGCGCTCCCCACTCAACAGCGAAGCCGTCGGACCGCTGACCCGGGCAATTTCTTGACCCGGCACAACCTTGTCCCCATCTTGCAGACGAGTCGTAAAGGCAAGTTCCTGATCAACTAGACGAAACACCGCTTCCATCACGGGCAATCCCGCGAGAATTCCGGCCTGCTTTGCGACAATCACAGCCGTCGATACCTGCTGGCCCTCAACAATCGCCGCCGAGGTTATATCGCCTTGACTAAGGTCTTCCGCCAAGGCAGTTCTTATCGTTGCTTCATATTGCAGTGGAATCATTGTCCTTTACTCCTCTTCTCCAAATACCTGATTGTGACGCGAACGAATCAAGCGGCCTAAATTGGCGGCTTCAGGAAAATCAGTGCGGTAATGACTGCCCCGACTTTCCTCCCTTAAAAGAGCTGCTTCGACAATCAACATCCCGACCTGAATGATATTTTGCAACTGCAACTCATGAGGACCAGCTTCACTCATCAACTGCTCCAGCTCGACCTTGGCTACTGCCATCTCCGGTCCGCTGCGAATGATTCCAGCTTTCCTCCACATAATATCCTGCAGGCGCACCAAACGAGGATCATTGTCCGCTAAGGGAACCGGCACAAAACCAAGCTTTGCTGCGATTCTTTTCTTCTGCAACAAATCCGTCTGGGTACACTCCGGGGGGACCTCGCCTCCCTGCTGACTGACAGCTTGAAAAAGGCGGCGCCCAAAAACCAGACCTTCGAGCAAAGAATTACTCGCCAGGCGATTGGCACCGTGCACCCCCGTGCTGGCGGTTTCACCACACGCATAAAGCCCTGGGATGGAAGAACGCCCAAAGGTGTCCGTTGCCACGCCACCGATGGCGAAGTGGGCTGCAGGAGTAACCGGAATTAACTCCGTCTCTGGATCGATTCCACGCAGAAATAATTCCTGGGTAATGCGGGGGAATCGCGTGATAAAGTGTTTGCCAATGCAGCGGGCATCCAAAAAAACCTGATGTCCGGCACTTTGCTGGGCAACGATTGCTCGGCTGACAACGTCTCTTGGAGCCAGATCAGCCATCGGATGCGCTCCATCCATGAATTTATCGCCATTTTCATTAACCAGCAAAGCACCCTCGCCCCGCACCGCTTCCGATATCAGGAAAAACGGAGGAGCTCCGACATTGAGGGCCGTCGGGTGAAACTGCACAAATTCCATATCCGCTAAGTCAGCCCCAGCCCGCCAGGCCAAAGCCATCCCATCCCCATTGCTAAACCGGGCATTGGTCGTGTAACCGTACAGGTTTCCGTAACCACCTGTAGCCAAAACTACCCCGCGAGAGAAAATTGGGTAGCTTTCTCCTGCGACATGAACCACTGCTCCATGGCACTCACCATGACACACGATAAGCTCCAAGGCTTCGGCTCCAGTGCACAGTTTTATCTGCGATGTCATTCGTGCTTTCGTGTACAAAGCCCGCCAGATCTCAGCCCCGGTTTGATCTCCGTGATGTAGAATACGGGGTCGACAATGCGCCCCTTCCATACCTAGGGCTAACACTCCATCAGGTGTCTTATCAAAATTTGTCCCAATCAAGATTAAACTGTCAATGACATCGGGTGCGTTTGAAGTCACAATATCCACCACGTCCGCATCGGCAATGCCAGCCCCAGCCTTAACAGTGTCGTCGCTATGGAGATGCGGTGAATCCCCAACACCTACAGCGGCGGCGATACCACCCTGCGCCAGCACCGAATTACAAATATCTGGTTGATCCTTGGACAAAACCGTTACCTCACCAAGGGCAGACAATTCGAGGGCCGTTGCCAATCCGGCAATGCCACTTCCAATCACCAAAAAATCAGTTTTTACCCTGTGCATAATCTAGTCACCTCTTGCTTGCATTGTGAGCCGATTAGTTGCGAGTGTGCGGTTAGATATTATACACCATTTCCCGCAAATTTGTTTTGGCTGCCAACACTAGTCCTGTTAGTTTAAATATCAGTTCTGGCCTTGCTTAGCTCTGTGACAAAAACACCGACCAGTTCCGGGTCAAACTGAGTCCCGGCACAGCGCAGTATCTCCTCGACAGCTTCGGCATCGCTGCGAGCTTTACTATAGGGACGATCATTGGTCATCGCGTCGAAGGAGTCGACAATCGCCATTATCCGGCACTCCAGCGGAATGTCAAGGCCCTTAAGCCCCAAGGGATAACCCGAACCATCCCAGCGCTCATGGTGCTTTAAAATCAGTTCGGCAATCCCGACTAGATCCGGTGAAGCAACTGCGATTCGATAGCCCTTTTCCGGATGCAGCCGCATGACTTCCCACTCCTGCGCTGAAAGCGGGCCAGGTTTGAATAAAATGTGATCGGGAATGCCGACCTTGCCTAAATCGTGCACCTTGGACAGCAGTGCTAGATTGCCGCGCTGCTCGCTGCTCACCCCTAAATGTTGCCCCACCTTTAAACACAGCTCTAGCAATCTGGTAGCGTGGCCATGGGTCAGATAATCGCGCTCTTCCAGAGCAGCCATCAAGACATCGAGAATCTGCGCCCGGGCCCCCGTTCCCTTGTAGAGCTTGTTGCGGTACATCTGATCGTCTGCCCGATTATACACCTGCTCTAATTTCTCATCGTCAAGGGCACAGGCAACTCCGATAGAAACACTAAGCGGCAGCCTGGGTTCATGCTGATTATAAGCAGCCATCTCCTCTTCGATTCTTTGCACAACCATCTCCCCCGCCGCAAGCTCCGTCTGGGGCAAAATTATTGCAAATTCATCGCCCCCGACCCGGGCCAGGATATCTGAGCTGCGCAAAGCACGCCCTAGCACCTGAGCACAAAACTGCAACAAATTGTCACCCTGGTCGTGACCCAAGGTGTCGTTAATCAGCTTCAAGCCATCCATATCGACGGAAATGAGCGTCACCGGTCGCTGATGATTGTTGTTGAGGCGCAGCAAACTGTCTTCAAAATAGGTTCGGTTATAGATACCTGTCAGTTGATCATGCATCGTCATGTGGCGCAAGCGATCATCTTGTTTCTTGCGCTCGGTGACGTCGAGCATCACCCCGTCAACCAAATACCCTTCCCCTTGGTAATTGCTATCGACCTGCCCCGACTCCCAAATCCAGCGCACCTCGCCATCAGAGCGGACGATACGATACGTCGCTTCATAGGGCATCCGATTAGCCAAAGATTTTTTAATAAAAATTGTGTCCGTCCCAATATCCTCAGGATGTATTATTTCCGAAAAACAAATCTTCGCATCGTCCACAATATCACTGACGGGATAGCCGAAGTATTCTTCGGCGATTTCACTCATGTACTGCATTGTCCAGCGCTCATTAAAGACGCTCCGGAAAACCACCCCAGGCAAATTGGAAACCAAAGAGCGGTAGCGCCCCTCACTCTCCCGCAATCGCCTTTCCTGGGCAATCAGCATCTCATTTTGCGAGCGCAACTCTTCTTCTGTCGCAGTCAGTTCTTCCACCATCGCTTCCAACTGTTGATTGGTGTTGTTTAGCTCTTCTTCACTGGCTGCCATAGCGCTGACATAAGAGTCAGTGGTATCGAGAATTTCATTGATCGTTCCACCAATTCTGCCAAATTCGTCCTTGCGGTGCATTGGCAAGCGATAGCTTGGATTCGCCTTGATGTCAATTGCAGATATATCTCGGCTTAACTGGCTTAGAGGCGCTACAATACTGCGATTGAAGAGCCACAAAAAGAAGCTGATAATCATTAAAGACAGAAACGCTGAAATCCGCAAACCATTAAAAAGGCGATCCATCTCGCCAGTATACTCCTCGATGGGGACAAAGCTGATCAATCGCCAATCGGTTCCGTCAACATCGGCATGGGCTAAAAAACCTCGCACATTCTTGTCATCGTAGCGAATTACCGTTTCCTCAAAAGCACCAAGCTGCTCTGCCAGATCTTCGTAACGCTGGCTCAATGGGACCATTTCACTGCCCGCGGTGTACTTTAGAGTTGGATGAGCAATGAGGTTGTTCTCTCCATCAATCAAAAAGGAATAACCCGCCAAGCCGATTTTTTTTGCGCTGACCAGATTGATAATCGTGTCCAGCGCCACATCACCGCCAACAACGCCAATTAAATTCCCCGCTTGATCCTTAACGGGCACCGCTACGGTCATGATCAGCTTGTCCTGGCTGGCGGTGACAAAAACCTGGGTAACTATTAATTCGTCCGCAGCGACGGCTTGGAGATACCATGGCCGGGTGCGTAAATCCCAATCCGCCGGTGGAATCCAACCACTGGCATTAATCATCTTGTTGCCGACACTCCCATAGTACAAGGAGGTGTAGTCAGGATTCTCCGCAAGTAGTTTTTGCAAGAAAACCAGCATCTCGGCATCACCAGCTAGTTCCAGGGATGCATAATCGCCCGCATCTCTCACCACCTGGGCATTTCTAGCCAGCCATAAGTCTAATTGGTCCCCAAGCTGCTCGACTGACATGTGCGTGATCCGCTGCGCATTATCATTTAATAGGCGGCCGGCATTCAGATATTGCAAAAATAGACCCGCCATGACAGCAATTACGACAAAGATGCCAAAAATATAAAAATTGTTTATAATTTTTTTCATTGCTGCGCCCCCTCAATCTGTCGTCTGACACTCACTTGTATAACCAGAGATAATAAGCTGAACCGTAACTCTGTCATCCAATTCTACAGGAAAATCGAGCAGACTAAAAGCATTTTTGCTTGTCTTACCCCAATTGACCGCTCTTTTCCCTGGTTCATGATATAAAAGCATTACAAAAATGTGTATAATGTACCTAACTCCCAAAAGATGATGTAGCGGAAAGGATGATAAGTAATGAAGAAAATGCGTTTAGTCACCCGCTCGGACTTTGATGGCCTGATTTGTGGCATGCTTTTGATGGAAGCCGAAGTTATCGACTCTTGGGTTTTTGTCCATCCCAAAGATCTCCAAGATGGCTTATTCACCCCCACCCCGGATGATGTTCTGGCCAACGTCCCCTATGTTCCGGGTTGTGGCATGTGGTTTGATCACCACGTCACCGAAGCAGACCGGATAGGCTGGAACCAAGCCGTCGGAGGGGAGAGCCGCGAGGCCCTTTCCGCTGCACGCATAATCTATGAATACTATGGTGGAAGCTCCCGCTTCAAGGATTATGAGGAAATGATCACTGCCGTTGACAAAGTCGACTCCGGCAACCTCACCCGGGAAGAGATTCTTAACCCCAGTGGTTGGATTCTCTTAGGATTTTTATCCGATCCTAGGACGGGACTTGGCCGCTTTCGTGATTTTACCATCAGCAATTACCAACTGATGGAAGATCTAATCGTTTACTGTCGGCATAAATCCATCGAAGAGATTCTTGCGATGCCCGACGTCAAGGAAAGAACCGAGCTCTACAATGAACAAACCACCAAATTTCGCGAGATGGTTTCTCATTATACAAAAATCGACGAGAACGTCATCATCACTGACCTGAGAGATGTCAGCCCTATTTGGACGGGAAACCGGTTTTACATCTATAGCTTGTATCCGGACCAAAACGTCTCAGTCTGGATTGTTGATGGGCGCCTAAAGCAAAACATATCGATTGCCTGCGGATACAGCATCCTCAACCGCTCCTGCGATGTCCACATTGGCAAGCTGATGCTGGCCAACGGAGGCGGCGGTCATAAAATGGTCGGAACTTGTCAGGTCCCATATGACGAAGGGGACCGCGTTATCGCAAGTATTGTCGCAGCCTTGAAAAAGTAGCCATTTGTCAGTTTTTTAAAAAAAAGCCCAGTGCTTCTCTTAAAGACTAGCTGCATCGATCACGGCTGCCTGGACCGCCTCGGCGGCCAAAATAGCTAAGTTAGCGAAGTCACATTCGACCTTTCCCGAAGCCAGACAAAAGAGGGTGTCGCCATCGTAGGGCGTATGGAGCGGGGTAATGCCCCGCGCCAGCCCGTCGTGTCCCATCATCGCCATTTTGGTCGCCTCAGCCTTTGTCAATTTGGCGTCAGTCAGGATCACCCCGATTGTCGTATTCTGCCCTAGGGCAGCCACAGCGTCTCCCTGCATAATCACATCTCGAGTCCGCACAAAGTTGCCCTCGCCATCCCGGGCCCCAGCCAGTATTGCACCGCTATCAGGGCTGATGATTTCACCAAACGCGTTGACGACGACCAGGGCGACAACACTCACCCCCTGATACGTAATGCTACCGATGCCCAAGCCTGTTTTACTGACGCTGTCAAACCCCAGCACCTTGCCGACAGTCGCCCCGACGCCAACTCCCACCAAGCCTCGACTCACATTATCATCAGCTGCCTTGATGCATGCATCGTAACCCATTTGCGCATCCGGCCATGCCTTGCTGCCCCCATAGCTTAGATCGAAAATGACCGCCCCAGTGACAATCGGCACCCTGCCAAATGCTGTCGGAAACCCGATTTCCTCCTGGGCGCAATACCGCATCATCCCGCTGCCGACATCAAGGCCAAAAGCACTACCCCCCGCCAAAAACAATCCATGCACCACATCCACCGTACATTCCGGGCGCATAAGGTCTGTTTCCCTTGTCCCCGGAGCCCCTCCCTGCACAGACACCCCACCCCTTGCCCCCTCCGGACAAAGCACCACTGTACAGCCGGTGTTCTGCCCTGGGTCAGAGCCATGCCCGATGCGAAAACCCGTCGGCAAACCATGCACTGCCAACACCTCCATTAAAATTTAACCTAAAAATAACAATATCCTAATTATAAACTAACGCGGCACTTGTATCGTATTCAATAATTAAAACTTGGAGGTCACAAAATGGAAAAGATGAATATCCTCTTTCTCTGTACCGGTAACTCAGCCCGCAGTCAAATAGCCGAAGCCGTCACCAAATGCCTAGCCGCCGACCGCTTTGTCATTCGCAGTGCCGGAACAAAACCGGCACCCAGAGTCAATCCCTTGGTTTTAGAAGTATTAGAAAACATCTGCCCCGACCAGGCTCAAGGTCTGTATCCCAAGTCAATCAATGAAGTAATGGATTTAAAATATAATTTTGTCTTCACAGTCTGTGATCGGGCCAACGAAGAATGTCCGGTATTTCCAGGGTCGCCTGTCACTGCCCACTGGGGATACCCCGATCCTGCTGAAATCGAAGACGAAGAGGAAGCCACAGCGCTAATTCGCAACATTGCTCTAAGTATTGATCAACGCTTTCGACTTTTCTTACAGCTGCCCCTCGAGAAGCTCGAAAAGATGGACCTTCAAAACAAGTTGAGTGAGATCGGAAAAAACTAAACAAATACCAACCACTGCTTACCGCCTCGGTAAATGATGCTACAATAGTAGCAGTAAGTTGCGGGGAGGCTATGGGATGAAAACAGGAGTTGCCTTACAGGGCGGTGGCGGCAAAGGCTCCTACCAAATTGGTGCCTGGCGGGCCTTTAGGGATTTAAACCTTGAATTTCATGGCGTCGTCGGCACTTCTATCGGAGCGATCAACGGAGCGATGATGGTCCAGGGAGATTTAGCACTTGCCGAATCTCTCTGGCGCAATATTTCTCCCGATAAAGTAGTAGCTTGGGAAAAATACGCCGGGGCCTTTAATGACCTGATCACCGGAAATCACCAGCTCCGCGCCAGGCTGCCAGAAGCGTTTAAAGAACTCCTGGATAACAGAGGCCTCGACACTTCTCCCCTGGAAGAAATGCTACGCACCCATATTGACGAGGGTCGCCTGCGGCGCAGTAGCTGTGAATATGGCCTGTGCTCCGTTCAAGTGGCTCACTATCAACCAAAGATGATGTTTATCGACGAAATCCCCCCTGGAGAATTAATCAACTATATTCTGGCCAGTGCCGGATTATTAATCTTCCAAAAAAAGAAAATCGATGGAGCCACCCACATCGACGGCGGCTATTTCGACGACTTTCCCATCTCGATGCTCCTCGGACGTGACTATCAAAAAATCGTAGCCGTTTCTTTGCACTCCAGGCAATTACGCAAATTGCCCCAGCAAGACGGCGTCGAAATAACCCTCGTAGCTCCCGACGAATCCCTCGGCAGCATGCTCGATTTTTCCAGCGAGAATGTCGCCTGGCGGATTGAGCGCGGTTATACCGACACAAGGCA
>CAZWXO010000008.1:0-21486 GCA_964637885.1 uncultured bacterium | reverse complement strand
ATGCACGTGCTAGGTAATTGCCGGGGACGCCGCTATTGCATAAATTTTAGCAAGACGACGACGAATACCTTAGCATTCTTACAAGAAAAAATCGCCACAAATATAAAATTGTTAGAAAAACTGGGTCTCGATGAAGGCGATAGTCGCCGGATATATTTTGAGAAATTAGTGCCCTTGGTGGCATCGGCCCTGGGGCTCGACGCCAAAGCCAGCTACGAAGACATCCTCGCCCTAGCCATCGAGCACGCTGCCCATAAAGCAGGGCTTGAAAAAATGCGCGTCTGGGATTTTACGGAAATCTATCGAAAATTGCAAGGCACTCCTAATTGGTCGACCCACTCGAGTCTGCCGGCCTTGGCCTCATTGCCGCTGCTAGGGGAAGCCTTAGCGGTAACCACCAATAAAGAAGCACTTCTCGATATTTTTGCCAGCAACTTGCTTGAGCAATCACCGTCTACTCCTCAAGTTTAAAAAACAGTTCCATCAGCATTTCTTTTTCCGAAAGCTCTGCCTGCTCGGCCAGCACATCCCTAACCATCACAACATCATCGGTAATGACAGCATCGATATCCTTATCCAGCAATGCCAGCATCCCTTCCGGAGTATTGACAGTCCAAACAACGATTTTTTTACCAGCCTGACGAATCTTAAAGAGTGTTTTGTTCTTGGCTTCACGTTCTTCTAAAATAAGATAGTCTGCTCGAATCGTGCCAATTTTCCCCACGGCGAGAAAGAAAATGAAACCTGTCTGCATTTCAGGGTGCAGGTCTTCAATCTGCTCGATGAGATTATAGTCGAGAGAGATTAAAATAACCTGATTTTCCATTTTGCGCGCAGCGACCATCGCGATGACATCGCGCACCATTTGCACATCAGCGCTTTTACCTTTTAGTTCTATTTTTATCCCAATCTTGTCCTTGCAATAATCGAGCACCTCCTCCAAGGTCGGCACCCGCTCATCCCGATACGCCTTGCCGTAAGCCTCGCCAATCTGTAAAGCACGAATCTGGGCTAGCGTCATCGCAGTCGTTTCCTCAGCAACACCCGCCACGCGCTTAAAAGTCTGATCATGATTTAGGATGTAGAAGCCATCCTTGCTTCGCTGCACATCAATCTCGACCCACTGAGCCCCGTTATCGATGGAAAACTGTATTCCCGCGAGGGTGTTCTCCGGAGCTCCAAAACCACCGCCGCGATGCCCGACTATTTCTATCTGTCGTTCCTCGCCAAGAATCTCCTCAAAAAACAAACCTGATGGAACAGCCACTAAGATCATCACAATTAGGAGAGCAACCCCCCAGGTTTTTTTCTTGGCGAGTACACGGTCCAAGTATGATCGTTTAGCCTTGGCCGAGATTTGCGGATAAACCCGATGTAAATCCGCAAATTCCTCGTCTTTTTCCACAAATTCATAGAACATAATGGTAAACTGATGAACTTCAAAGGGGACGATCAGCAGTCCAAAGACTAGCGTCACCAGGTGCTGAGCCAGCAACAAGAAGAAGAGGAAAATGCGGGAAGCCGGACTATCAAAATTCATCCCCTCGCTTAGCAAAACAATCAGTATAAACCAAGTCGCAACAGCAACAATGATGGCACCACCGAGGACGACTGCCACCGCAAAGAACTCCTTTAGCCAGCGTTTAAAATTTCGCCTGATTAGCTTGGCACTTGCCCGCATCGCCTGGGAAGGGCGCATCTTGGCGATGACCATGAAATGAAAGACAAACACCCAACGGACGCTAAAATAAATCATTACCGCGATGGCCACAAAATACAGGCTCAGGTACAGCAAGCTATCCTCGATGACACTATCGATAAAGTTTGGGATCTCCACCTGATCAAAAAAGCTGAGGGAAAAGCCTGCCCCCGTCATCGGCGCCAAGAGTAGAATATAAACTAACAGGAAGAGGCTCCCTACCTCAAACATCCGCGGGAGCTGCCTGAAATTAAACTTGAGCAACTCAATGTAGCTACTCTCCTCGGCCTGATTTATAAGTTGAGCACTGATCGTGATAAAGCCGCACAATTCAATCAAAATGCCCAGGGCAACGAGAATGACGACCAGCAGCAAAAAGCCCACGCCTTGGGGGCTAAGGATGAATTTTACCAACTGGCTATTGCTGACCGCGCTCATCCCTCGGGAATCCATTAAAAATTGGGCGATAAGCCAAAAAACCGGCATGATTAAAGCGGAGAAAAAAAGCTTGGTCACCACTTGGTACTTAAAAAACCGCGACACTCCGGACAAAAAACTACGTGAAAAAAAGGCAAAAATCTTAATAAAACCCGGCAATCTCATCGCTCTCCCCCATTGCTTTTAATCTTTAATTTGTTGCCCACAGTAACACAGAGAGAGTCACCCCCTCCCCAGGGAATGACTCTCCAAAATATCGTTATTAACTATGCCTCCGGATTTTTTACTGCCGATGCTTTGCGCCTTTTACGCTTGACGATATACCAGACAACCAGGCCGATGACCGCAGCAATAAGAGCAAGCGGCAACAAGCCTGCCACGATGATGACGAACAACCCTGCCGAATACTTGATCAGTTGCAACGAACGCAGCAAGGAGTTGTAGGCCTGCTTGCCTAAGCCCTCACCCTTAACGTTGGCAGGCAAAGACGACGCTTGCTCTGTCAGATATACTGAAATTGTCGCCAGTTGAATTTGATTATCCAGCACTTTTTTGCGTGCCACCAAACTCTCGATTTCACCCCGCACCCGCGCCAATTCTCCCTCAATTTTAATCATATCCTCGACGTTGGTCGCCTTATCCCAAAGGGTCCGCAAAGCTGTTTCGTGTTCCTCCATATTTGCCAGGCGCGCTTCGATATCGACGTACTCCATTGTCACGTCAGCCCGGTTGATACTCTCGTTACTAACACCAATGGAAATCTCCCGCAGGGCTTCCATCACTAGATCGAATTTATCCGCCGGCACCCTTAAAACTAAATCTGCCTGGCGTGAGGCGTCGCTGTAGGTGGTGAAATTGACGCTCTCGATATAGCCATTTTGCTCCGCCACCAGCTTTTCTGTCAACCCAACGCTTTCAGACAGCTTCTTTACCTCAAGAGATAGCGATGCACTGACAATAATCTTGCGCAAAGCTTGATCTGATACCTCAACGGCTGCTTCTGGGGCCACTTCAAAGCTTTCTTCATAATAATTTTCTGTACTGCTCCCCGCATCCATCATTTCCTTGCTGCTGGTCTGATACATAAAACCCGCACCGATGCTGGCGAGCACGGCTAAAAGCAATATTAAACCAAGCAACACTCCACCGACGATAAGTGCGATTTTCCAGCCCTTGTGTTTCATGGTGCCACCTCCTTGTTTTTTTATTTCTGACGCTATCAGAGTTGCTCTTGTTCCGAAGGCTGATATAGAGTCCTCTCCACCAATTAAAACGGCAAAAAAACAATATGTCCTATCGTCAGTGCTCTATCGCCGCCACTTCACTCTTCCGGCGTCTCCACTTCCAACCCGCTAGCCTTAGCAATCAGCGCCAGCATCTGTGGATAATCCAGAGGCTTGCTCAGGTACTCATCCATCCCTGCCGCCAGACATTTGGCCCGATCTCCCTCCATAGCGTTAGCCGTCATGGCGACAATCGTGGTATGTCTGGAGGCCCCCTCGAACTGTCGAATCTGCCTAGTGCTCTCGTAGCCATCCATCACAGGCATCTGGCAGTCCATCAAGACAATATCGTAAACATTTTTCTGCACCATTTCCAGTGCTTCAACCCCATTGGCAGCTTGATCACAGGTCCATCCCCGTCGTTTCAAGACAGACATTGCCAACATCTGGTTGCTCCTATTATCCTCGACCAACAATATTTTTGGCAACCTGACTGATTGCCGCTGAGAAGAAATTTGTTGCTTCAAATCTTCACTAGTAGTCCGAGACTGCTTAAAATGTTCCACCTGGCAAAGCTTGTCTAAATCCGACTCTTCCGGTACATCGACCTGAATCACGAAACTAAAGAGCGACCCTTCCCCAATAGCGCTTTGGACGGCAATCTCTCCATGCATCAGCTTGACGAGCTCGTGAGTAATCGCGAGGCCTAAGCCCGTGCCACCAAACCGGCGGGTCATCGTCTCGTCAGCTTGCACAAAAGGTTGAAAAAGCTGGGGCAACACTTCTTCGGGGATTCCAATGCCAGTATCCTGGACAACAAAAGACAAGTTAAAAACCGCATCCGTCTTGTGTCTGCAATCCATGGTGATTTTAATCTCACCTCGAGATGTAAACTTGACGGCATTGCCAATGATATTATGTAGGATCTGCCTGAGACGCGCTGGGTCGCCCATAGCATATTCCGGGACTCCTTCAGCGACGCTCACCGTGATTGCCAGTCCATTCGTCGCTGCTCTTGGTTTAAATACAGAGACGGCATCGTCGAGGACCTCACGAGTATTAAACAATACGCGTTCTATCGAAAGCTTGCCGGCTTCAATCTTGGAAAAATCCAGGATGTCGTTGATCAGGTACAGTAAGATTTCCGAAGCTGACTTGGCCTCAGCGAGGTAATCCAGCTGCTCCTCCGACAAGTCTCCATCCCGCAAAAGCTCTAAGTAACCCATAATGCCATGCATCGGTGTCCGTAATTCGTGGGACATATTCGCCAGGAAGCGACTTTTCATCAAGCTTGCCTCCTCGGCCTGCTCTTTCGCCCGAATAAGCTGCTCCTCTTCGAGGCGCTTTTTAGTGACATCGGAGAAAATATAATTTGTCAAAACATTCTTGGCCCCAAAGACACTCTTTTTGACAACAAACCAGCGATCGTCCCCATGGATCGGAACCATATAAAAAGCGCCATTGGCCTCATAGCCATCGAGCTGCCCGAGAAATTCCCGGTCGGGCAAGTCTTGAGCCTGCTGCTGGCAAGCCTGCCCTGCCGGATTGCCGCAGAGTATTTGTGCCTCGGAGTCAGTTAAAAAGGCCGGCTCTCCGACATTGTCGTAAAAGTTCCTCCAATGGTGGATCACCAGCTGAAACATGTCATTCCTAATCTCGTTTAAAGCGAACAAGCTGCACATTAGAGCAATCATAAACGGGGTCGGGTCAATGTAGACGTCGAAGCCAAAAACTATAAAAGCGATCGCTAACCATGGGATTTGGAAAGCGTAGATTAAAAATTTAAGACTGCGAAGCCGATTCTTTTGACGCGCTTGACGAAATGCCCTAAAGAGCATCGCTAGCGCCGATACCATAAAGAAACTAAAGTAAGCCAATAACAGATAATAAAACGGGCCCTTGGTAGTTAGCGCTGCCATGCCATAAGCGGTCATGACAAACTCAATTGACTGATAAAAAAGATAGTGCCAGGGATTTGTTAAGTATAAGAGGTAGATTAAAGCAGAAAAACCTAACAGAATTGATACCAGGCCTTGCTTGACTTTTTCCCGCTGTGTCAGCTGCATAATAAATAAAACGCCCGTCGACGGCACAAAAACTACACCGAAATATTCAAAATTGCGCACCAAAAACGCTACTGCCGCCGTCTCCGCATTCACTTCCAAAAAATATCCCATGGAATAAATGGCACAAGCAAATAGCATCAGGGAAAAATAGTTGATGCCGACGTGGCGGAAGTTGCGCAGATATTTAATGCCCACTCCGATATATATCAGGGAAACCAACGGCAACACCCCGACCACCAATGCAATTGTCACACCTAGAATGTCCATCTGGCAAAGTCCCTTCCTCGGTCGTATTTTAAGAACCCATCAGCCACATTATTATGCCACTAAAGAGCCTCTCTGAATATATCAATATTCCGCGGGTACTCTTACAATTCGACATTGTTCTACCCTAACCCTTTTTTTAATTGACTCTGTATTTGCGGCGCAATTATGCTATAATCTTTTTGATTTCAGTGATAGCGTTTGCTCAGCATTGAAAATCAAAATTACAATAATCGGAGGTGTTTCTATTGGCGATTTTTGCTCGTTTAAAAGACTTACTCAGTGCCAACATCAACGACTTGATTGACAAGGCGGAAGATCCGGAAAAAATGGTCAAACAAATAATTATCGACATGGAAGAGGAGTTGCAGAAAGCAACTCAGGGTCTTGGCCAGATTATGGCCAGCGAACGCCAAATGCGTAAACAAGTTGAGGACGCCGCAGCCCAATCCAAAATGTGGGAAGATCGCGCCAAAGCTGCTCTCAAGGCCGGCGACGAGAACCTGGCCTCTCAAGCAGTCGAGGGCAAGCTCAAGGCCGATGGCGGTCTCAAGCAATATCAACAACTGCATGCTGAGCTAAGTGGCCAGGTGGACACAGTCCGCGACCAAGTCAACGTTCTCAAACAAAAGATGGACGAGGCCAGATCGCGTCAATCAATGCTGGTAGCGCGTTCACAAGTAGCCGATGCCCGTCAGAGTGTTGCCAAAGCCACCGGTGGCCTGGACAGCTCGGGAGCCTTTGCCAAAATGGATAAAATGGAACAAAAAATTGCCCGAAAAGAAGCTGAAGCTGACGCCCATTCCGAAATCTCCGGGCTTGATGTAGCGCAGGATGACCCCTTCGCCAAGCTTGAGCAACAATCCGCTGCCCAGAGCGAAATGGAGCGCTTGAAAAAAGAAATGGCGGAACAATCTTAGGGAGGAGCATGAAAAATGGGAATTATCATCGGGGCAGTATTGATCGTTATCGGTGCTGTTATCAGCACCGTTGTGCGAAAGAAAATTATCAACAAAAATATCGAAATTCAGTATATGAAAACGACCCCACTTCCCGAGCTCAAGCGCAATCTGCAGGAAAATGCCGCCCAAGGGCTGACCGGCTATCGGGAATATGTTGAGGTAAAAGGCGTTGCTGTGACAGACAATCCTCACAAGACACCGTATTCTGAAACGCCCGTCGTGTACTTCGACGCCCAGCTGTATCAGGTCTACGAAGAAATGCAAACCTACGAGGATTCCGACGGCAAGAGCCGTCAGAGAATGGTCCGGACCGAGTCCCAGATGTCCACACAGAAAAGCCCAGGTCCGGTTATTCTAAAGGATGCTACCGGCGAAGATCGGGCTTATGTCGATCTTTTAGAATTTGGGATGCAGCTTGACACAGTCAAGTCTTTAGACAAATTCGAGCCCTCCAATAATATGAAGCAATACGGTTTCTTTAGCCAAATTACCTTTGGCAACATGGGGGCGCGCACCTTGGGATTCCGCATGGTGGAAAACATTATTCCCATCAATCACCCCCTCTATGCCCTCGGGGAAGCGTATCTTGAAAATGATCAGCTCAAAGTCACCAAACCAGCCGACCCCAAGCGACCCTTCATTTTATCGACTCGCAGCGAAGAAGACTTGGTCCACAGCAACAAAAGCAGTGCTAACATGTCTCTCTATGGCGGCATCGCCTTGGCAGTTGTCGGTGTCATTTTGATGTTCATTATCTAAAACAATCTTACCCCAAAGACCAGAGGGGCTCCGCCTGTTATGTTCTACAAGCGGAGCCCCTTTTGCTTATCCTAAATGTATTTCTCCATTAAGGCCCTGGCGGGTTAACCTTTAAACGCAATCATCCACTAAAAGGCCAAGCGACCTTCTTCTACTGCCAGGCGTCCGTCCAGAATCGTCAAGAAGATATTCTCGGCGTTATACAAAACCTCCACGTCTGCTGTAGGATCCTTCCTGAGAACCAACAAGTCAGCGTTCTTCCCTACTTCGACGGTGCCGATTCGATGGGACATCCCCAGGGCCTCGGCAGCCGTCAATGTCGCGGCCTTAATCGCTTCCTTGACCGTCATGCCACACTTGACAAGATACTTATACTCCAGGGCACTATACTCGCCAAAGGTCGTTAGAGGTTCATAAACAGTATCCGAGCCCAAAGCAATTTTAACCCCACTATCCATCGCTAAACGGAAACTATCTTCGACGCGCTTGGCATAGCGTTTGCCAAAATCTACATCCGGTTTATCGTAATAGTCCCGGTAGAAAAAAGCGTCAGGGCGAATTTTCTTTTCAGCCGGAGCCTCCTCATCGACAGCGGGAATGAAATCTGTAAACCAGCTAATCAGGAGGCCCAAAGTCGGGACAAGAATGACACCTTTTTTAGCCATCTTTTCGGCGACTTCCTCATCGAGGTCCTCACCATGCTCAATGGTGTCAGAGCCCGCATCGACCGCCATTTTAATCGATTCGTTGCTTTCGGCATGGGCGCAGACCATCGTGCCTTTAATCATGTGGGCATCGTCACAGATCGTCTTCATCTCTTCAAAATTATAGTGCGTATCCGAATTGCGGTCATGAGGCCAATTGTCGCCACCGCTTGCCCAGAATTTAATCTGGTCGGCTCCTTCACGGATCAGCCGCCGCACCCACTTGCGACATTCATCGTTGCCGTCGGCCAGCACTCCCCAAAAATGTTCCTGCTTGACGTACTCCTCGGTGAACTGAAAAGCGTCGGCGTGTCCACCCGTCCGCACCAGACCCGGGCCACAGGCGATGATCCGCGGCCCCGGCATAATCCCGTCAGAAAAAATCCGTTTCAAATAGAGGCCATTCCAGGATATGTCGCGAACTGAGGTAAAGCCGCGCTTGAGTAGCTTTTGCGCCTCGTAGACCGAGCGCATCGCCCGGACAAGCTTTGGTTCCGCCAGCACTTCCAGCTCCTGCCACACCAGATCGCCGCGCCCGCCTACCATGTGGACATGGGCGTCGATCATCCCCGGCATCACATAATATCCAGCTAAATCGAGTTCCTGAACGCCCTCAAACCGCTGGTATTTAATCATCTTGTCAACTTTTATTATTTGATTGCCACGCACTTGAACGAACATCCCCTCAACGGGGTCCCCGCCCGTTCCGTCCACGACATTGACATTCAGCAAGGCATAATTATCCGTTAGTGTAGTCACTTCGATCCGCCTTCTCTCTCATTTTTTATCTTACTCGTCTTGCCTAGCCAAATTAACTGTGGCTTAGTCATCCAGCTTCATATCCGGGGGTAGCTTGCGAAAGAAATTAGTCGTCAGGGCCAAGTAAACAATGCCAATCGCGAGCCAGCCGAAGCCTAGAATCTTAGCATTGGTCTCGAGGCTAATCCATAAAACGGCGCAAATAATGATGCCTGTTCCCGGCATCAGCAGATACTTCAGCAGATCAATGCCTTGACGACGTTTCTGCTTCACGTAGTAGTGCATAATCACCGAGAGATTAACCATGATAAAGCCAGACACAGCGCCAAAGCTGATTAGCGATGCGGCCCCAAACAAATTATCCTGATAAAATAGGGCTGTCAGAGCAATCAAGGAAGTGAGAACAATATTGTTGACTGGCGTCTGAAATTTGCGATTGAGCTTGCCAAAGAATGCTTTCGGCAAAGCGCCATCCCGACCCATTCCGTACAGCACCCGGGAAACCGCCGCCAGCCCGGCCATGGCGCAGATGAAACTGGCGAGATTATCTGTCACAAAGAAAATATCCGCCATATAGTCGGCGTTGATATTGCGCAATAGTTCAAAAATGCCGGAATCGACATCCTCAATCTCCATAAATGCTGTCGGCCAGGCAATCTGGGTAAAATAAGAAACGACAAAAAACAATATGCCAGCTCCGACGCAAACGTAGATCACAGCACGGCTAATCGTCTTTTCCGGGTTAATCGTCTCTTCAGCCAAGGTCGAAATCGCATCAAAACCTAAAAACGAGACGCAGAGAATAGCCGAGGCACCTAAAATAGCCCCCATACTGAAATTGGCCGGGTTATAAATTGCCTCAGGAACAACCAAGGTGCCAGCTCCGCCACCTCCTGTGACGAATTTGGCAATAACGATCATCAGCAGGAAGGTAAAGCCCATCTGCGCTGCGATAATAACGGTATCGACAATACCTGCCGCCTTGACACCAATAATATTTATCGCCGCCCCCAGCACCGTTACCGAAACAACTATCACCCAAATTGGCAGGGCGGGGAAATAGCTGTTGATGTAGATTCCCATCAATAAATAACAGATCATCGGCAAAAGTAAATAATCCAGCATCATTATCCAGCCCGTCAAAAATCCAAGATACGGATTAACGGATTTCTGGACGTAGGTATACGCTGAGCCAGCCACAGGAAAAGCCTCAACCATTTTCGCGTAGCTATAGGCGGTAAAAAACATGACCACCGTCGTAATGGCATAGCCTAGAGCCATCATTCCTCTGGTCATTTCAGTAATGATGCCATAGTAGTTAAACACCACCGTCGGTGCCAGGTAAGCGAGGCCAAACATTATCAGATACGGCATCGACAAGACCTTTTTCAGGGTGACCCCTGATTCCAAACTGTTCGATGAATTCTCTTTCATGCGACAATCCTCCTTCGTTTTTTCGTTTTTTATAAGACCCCAAATCTATGTTTTAGCATATCCCTTTGTTCCCTCGATTTATATGCCAATTCCGTTATTATCCCTTGACAAATCGGCTCATTTTATTCCTATGCTACTTTTGCACAACAAAAAGCCCCTGGAGGAGCGCTCCTAACAAGAGCATTCCCCCAGGGGCCGACAAAACTTTATACTATGGGCTTATTTTTTGACGAGCATTAATTCAACTGGTACATATTCATCCAGCTCTTCACCGTTTAAGACCTTCAAAGCTGCCTCAACCCCGAGGCTACCGATCATCGCCGGCTGCTGGGCCACTGTGGCGGCAAGTTTGCCGGCATCGACAGCAGCCACCGCATCGTCCGTAGCATCGAATCCGACGATAAGGATAGTGCGACCCGAAGCCTCGATAGCGGTCAGGGCGCCCAAGGCCATTTCATCGTTGTGAGCAAAAACAGCGTCGATTTCCGGTTGGGCCTGCAGGATATTCTCCATCACTGATAAACCTTTGGTGCGATCAAAGTCGGCAACCTGCTTGGCGACAACCTTGATCTCAGTGCCGGCAATCGCATCGTTGAAGCCTTGGCCGCGATCCCGAGCGGCGCTGGTGCCAGCAATTCCCTCAAGCTCAACGACATTGCCAGCTCCGCTGAGCAATTCCGCGATATATTCGCCAGCCATCACACCACCAGCAACGTTATCCGATGCGATGTGAGTCACTACTTCGCCGCTGTTAGCGCCGCGATCGAGAGTGATGACAGGGATTCCTTGCTCGTTAGCTAGCGCAATCGCATTGCCAACCGCATCAGAAGCCCGGCCGCGGTAGCAGCTTCTTCAGCCCCCTCTTTCAAAGTGACGAAGAACGGGTTGTCAAGGGTTGAGAGAATCAATCCGACCTTGCCGGCGCTCTCGGCTGCTTCTTCTTCCGCTGTGCCGCCGCACCCAGCGACGACTCCAACAATTAACACCATGGACAATAGAATCGCAAATACTTTTTTCATTTTTTACCCTCCTACTATTATTGTTTCTCTACGGACAAATATGGCATCTGTTACAAAAAACATCGTTCAATGCTCCAGATAAAGCAACCCCTCCTCTCACTTCCAAAAGTTTTTCTCCTTATTTCTCCTTGCGGTCAAGCAATATAGCGATCAAGATCACTAGCCCTTTAGCCAGCTGCTGATAATACGACGACACATCCAGCAGGTTCAAGGCATTGTTCAGCACCCCGATAATCAGGGCTCCCACAGCGGTTCCAAAGATCGAGCCAATCCCTCCCGCCAGAGATGTCCCCCCCAAAACGACGGCCGCAATCGCATCAAGCTCGTAGCCAGCCCCTGCCGTTGGCTGGGCCGAAGAAAGCCTGTCAGTAATGATGATCCCTGACAGTGCCGCCAACAGGCCGCTGACGCCATAAGCAAAAATCTTGACCTTGCTGATACTAACCCCGGAAAGCTTGGTCGCCTCTTGATTACCGCCGGTAGCGTATATGTAGCGACCGATGCGCGTCTGCTTGAGAATAAAATACGCCGCGACAAAGACCAGCAACATCAACCAGATTGGGTTGGGAATTCCCATGATGCTGCCGCTCCCAATCTTAGAAAAGATGGCGGCGCTGTCACTAAAGCCAGTGGAAATCGGCCGCCCATCCGTCAACACCAGAGTCGCACCACGAAAAATAACCATCGTCGCCAAAGTGACGATAAAAGGCTGCAAATTCCAGCGCACGATGACAAAACCATTAGCCATTCCGATACACAAACCGATTGCCAGCGCTCCCAAGACCGCCACGACGACGTGTTGACCGGATGCCAAGAGATATGCCCCCACCGCCCCGGAGAAAGCAAAAATCGAGCCGACTGATAAATCGATCCCCCCGGTGAGAATGACAAAGGTCATACCCGCCGCGATAATGGCATTGACCGAGGTCTGGCGCAAGACGTTAAAAATATTCGACCCGGTTAAAAAGCTTTCACTCAGCAACGAAACAACAAAAATAAACAGCAATAGGCCAAACAGCAACTGAAAACGTTTGAGGGTATCCTTATACTCTTGCTTCATGCTCCGCCTCCTTTATGCCAACCGCGTATCGCATAATCGCCTCCTGTGTTGCACTCTCTCTAGGGATTTCGCCAAGCATTGTTCCCTCATGCATCACGAGAATTCGATCGCACATTCCAAGCAATTCAGGGATTTCCGATGAAATCATTAAAATGCCCATTCCTTCGGCTTTAAATTGGTTCATCAGGCTATAGATTTCCTTTTTGGCCCCGACATCGACTCCCCGGGTCGGTTCATCGAGAATCAAGACCTGAGGCTTGGTCATCAGGCTCCGGGCGATGCTCACCTTCTGCTGATTACCCCCGCTTAGGTTTTTAACCAACTGCCGTTCCGAAGGAGTCTTAATCGACAACCGGCCGATAAATTCCCTGACCCGCTCCAGCTCCCGCTTGCCTCGGATCACTTTGTAGCGACACAGTTGTTTAAGCGATGCGAGGGAAATATTTTCTTTAACAGACATGCTTAAGATTAGTCCGTCCTTTTTTCGGTCTTCGGAGACGTAAACGAGGCCGGCCCTGATGGCAGCCGCCTCCGAATGGAAGACAGCCTCAGCCCCCCGCCAAATCAACTTACCCTTTTTAAAGGGGTAGACACCGAAAATAGTTTTGGCAAGCTCAGTCCTGCCTGCACCCATCAAGCCCGCCACCCCGACAATTTCCCCTGCATAGACCTCCAGCGAAGCCTGGCGGATATAGCTATTCGCGAGGTCGCTGACAGCAAGCAGTAGCTCGCCTCGCGGATTATATACGTAAGGATACTGCTCCTCGAGCTTACGCCCTACCATCATCTCGATTAATTCGTCCTGATCGATCTCATCGACGGTCTTCTCCGCCACAAAATGTCCATCCCGTAGCACCGTCACCCGATCACAGATCTCAAAAATCTCCTGGAGGCGGTGGGAGATATACACAATACTTTTACCCTGGCTGCGCAAAACACCAATCACCTCGAACAAACTATCCGACTCTTTATCCGTCAGAGCATCAGTCGGCTCGTCCATAATGATTAGCTGCGCCTCCAGGGAAAGGGCTTTGGCAATCTCCACCATCTGCTTTTTCCCGATGGAGAGATGCTTGACAAGCGTGGTCGGATCTTCGTCCATCTTCAGCCTGCCGAGCAAAGCTTTGGCATCGTCGAGCATTTTTTTCCGGTCGATGGCTAAAAACCCTTTACTCGGCTCCCGACCAAGAAAAATATTTTCCGCAATACTCAGTTCCTCCACCAGATTCAGCTCCTGGTGAATGATCGCCAGCCCCGCAAGCTGCGATTCCTTGACATTTTTAAACTCAACTGCTTGCTCGCGATAAAAAATCTCTCCACCACTTTTTGGATAAACCCCTGTCAGAATTTTCATCAGCGTCGATTTTCCCGCCCCGTTTTCACCAATCAGGGCCATCACTTCGCCGGCATAAGCGTTAAAGTGAACACCGTCAAGCGCCCGTACGCCGGGAAAATCTTTGCTGATATCGACCATTTTTAGAACTTGATTCTTCACCATAATCTCCTAAAACACGACGCCGGAGCGCAGAATAACATTAGCGTAAGGAGTGCACTCGCCCGTGCGGATAACCGCTTTAGCAAGTGAGCAACGTTTCTTGAAATCATCATGACTAAGGTAGGTAACTGAGACAGCGCCGATTAATTTTCTGACCTGATGCTCGACAACCGGATTAACTGTGCGGATCTCCTCCGCCAGACAAGCAGACTCACAAACAAATTCCTCCAGCAAGACCGCTAGGGTTTCAACAAAGCCCGGCGTCCCAGCCTTAAGAGCAAGGTCAATCCGCCTGACCCCAGACGGAATCGGCAGCCCGGCATCGGCAATCACCAACTCGTCCATGTGCCCCATTCTGGCAATAACTTCGACGATATCCCCATTAAGAATTGGTCCTTTTCGCATCGTCTTCCTCCATCATTTTTTCCACTTCATCCAGCGTCGGGAGAGATGATTGTGCCCCCAATCGCGTCACAGCTACCGCCGCCACTGCTACCCCCCGAAGCATCGCTTGTTCGATTCCTTCACCTCGGGCCATCCCATATAGCAGCCCCCCGATAAAACCGTCTCCGGCTGCCGTCGTATCGACGGTGCGGACCGAGCGGGCCGGCAGGCGCCGCATCTCCTTGGCAGCGCTGATATAGCACGCCCCTTTTACCCCTAGGGTAATGATAATTTCCCTGACCCCTCGTTGCTGCAGTATCTCGCCGCACTCTTGCAGACTAGAATCGTCATCCGGCAAAATCCCTGTCAGCGCTTCACACTCTGTCTCGTTAGGAATCAACAGATCGACCTGCCGCAAAAGCTCTTTAGATAAAGGCCTTGCCGGCGCAGGGTTTAAGACAGTCACCATTCCCAACTCCTTGGCCATCTTAAAAGCCGACTCAATGACATCGATTGGCGACTCCAACTGGGCAAGAAGATAATCGTAACCGCTAAAAATCTCCGGACACAGATCACTCATCCCCAGCTCATAATTGGCTCCGGGAATCACGACAATCGAATTATCCCCATCCTCGTTGACCATAATCATCGCTACTCCGGAGGACTGCCCCGGCACCACCTCGACGAATTGCCGGCCCACATTATTCTCCGCCAGATTCCTCGTCAGGGCCGCACCGTAACTGTCGTCCCCCACCCTCCCCAGCATCGTCACCAAGCCGCCTAACCTGCCAATCGCCACCGCCTGATTGGCTCCTTTGCCGCCAGGAATCGCTGTCAACCCGTGGCCAACAACCGTTTCGCCGACACGGGGAGTTTTATTAACCTGAGTGACCAGATCCATATTCAAACTACCTAGTACAAGTATTTTCTTCATCGGAGCACCTCTCTGGTTAAACGTTTACCCTGCCAAAATTTTTTACCGCGTACTCCCCCGCAAAATCAATTCTGTCGGTAGCACCAATTCTTTCTCTAGGATTTTTTCCTGGCGAATACTTTTAATCAGCATCAACGAGGCCTCATAACCCATCGTATAAGCTGGCTGGCGAACCGTCGTTAATTCCGGGGTGACGATCTGCGCCATATAGATATCATCAAAACCAATCACCCCGATGTCCTGAGGAATTCTTTTCCCCGACTCGTGGAGCGCCTTATAAGCTCCGAGGGCAATCAGGTCATTGCCACAAAACAAGCAGTCAAAGTCAACATTACTCACAAGCAGTTGCCGCGTTGCCCGAAACCCCCAGTCGCTGGAATAAGTACCTTCGTACAAATGCTCCGCCAAAGGCTCGATCCCCCGCAACTCATGGGCCCGCAAAAAACCACGGTACCGGTCCTGGGCTGTTTTTGAGGTCAGAGGCCCCGAAAGATGCACAATTTTGCGATAATCCTTGCCCAGCAAATATGACACCGCCTCCAAGGCACCCCGATGATTATCCACAACAATCTTGCCTTCGAGTGTCAGTCCTTCGATTTCCCGGTCAACACACACCACCGGAGTCAGGAGATGTTTAAACCCGGGGCTAAGCATCTTGCGCCCCCCCGAGGCGGTAAAGATTATCCCATCGACCATTTTTTCCTGAAGCATCTCCAGATAGGCTTCTTCCTTATCCAGATTATTGTCGGAATTGCATAGAATCAGTGTATAGCCAAGCTTGTTGGCTCCGTCCTCCACCCCTCTAGCAAGGTCAGGGAAAAAAGGGTTGGCAATATCAGGGATTACGAGGCCCAGTGTTTTCGTCCGCTTCGTTACCATCGAGCTGGCGATCCGATTAGCGACGTAGCCTTGCTCCTTGACAATCCGCCGGATTCGATCCCGGGTCTCCTGGCTGATCTTACCGTCCTTATTATTAATCACCTTGGAAACAGTGGCGATCGATACACCAGACAAGGCCGCTATTTGCTTCATCGTTACCTTCATCGTCCCACCCTTCCCGATTTCTTCGCTCAACCAGTCGCCATTAAAATCAAAAAATAATCATCATATTGAAAAACGCATAAAACATTTTGTCCGTGGGTAAACGTTTACCTTGACTCCATTTTACCGCATTTTTATTTTTTTTCAAGTTAAATTTTGATTCTATTGTAGCAACTAGAAGAAAGCACAGTAAAATCAATTTTGCCTTGGGGGAGATTAAAAAAACCTCCTCAAATAGAGGAGGCTTTTAAATCTTCTTAGAGCCTCAGATGTCTCAACAGCTTGGCAGATATACTCCCAAGCTTTAGCTGGCGTAATTGTCAAAATATCCTTGGACGTAAACCACCGGGGTCCCTTTATCCCCCGAGCCGGATGTCAAGTCGCACAGGGACCCAATTAAATCTGGCAATTGGCGTGGTGTCGTCCCCTGCGAAGCCATGCAGCCGATTAAATCATCCGGTTTGCGACGAATATGGTCGACAATAGCAGCTTCAAGCGCTTGCCCTGTCAAGCCAGCAAATGCATCATCAGCCAAATATTTCAGCTTGACCTCGTTAGGAAGGCCGGCGAGCCCCGGCGTAAACCCAGGAGCGACAACTGGATCAGCCAGCTCCCAGATCTGCCCCACCGGATCACGAAAAGCACCGTCGCCATAAACCATAACCTCCAGCAGCTTGCCGGAGCGCTTCTGCAGCATCTCTTGCAAGCGCAGCACCAAAGGCTGACAGTCCCTAGGGAAAAGCTTGACGCTATCTTCGTTGGCCTTATTGGAGCCCAGCAAACCGTAGTCTGGATTAAAGCCCGAACCATTGACGCTAGCGCGCAGGATGTCCGCCATCCCGCAAATAGTTTTGGCTCCGTTTTCCTTCAGACGGCGGCGGGTGCGCTCCCGGGTGTGAATATCGCAATAGAGGACATGCTCCGTATACTCCAAGATCGCCTCCGCCTGATTCGCAAAAACCATGCGACACGGCACCCCATATTCCTCAACGATCCCCTTGTAATAAGCAATATAATCGACTCCGGTAAACTGATGACAGATCTCTCCGCAATGCCGGCGCATCTCTTCTTCCTCAAGCCGATCCTGCCACGGATTGACGCCCGCTTCTTCCAGGCGTTCAGATGTACACAGACTATTACCGACTTCATCCGCCGGATAACTCAGCATGATAATTATCTTGCTCCCCCCTAGGGCAGCCGCCTTGGCAAACCCGCGCAAGCATATCGCAAAACGATTACGGCTTGTAATCGGAAAGATGATTCCGATATCATTGTTACCGAACTTTGCATGCACGTCCGCCGCAATCTGATCGATACTGGCGTAATTCCCCTGCGCCCGACCGACGACCGATTCAGTTATAGCAACCACATCCCGGTCCCGAGGCACGACACCAGACTGCGCCCAGAATTCCCCGACCAAAGCATCCACCATGACCGCCACATCGTCGCCTTTTTGAACTATCGGCGCCCGCAGGCCACATGCCATCGTCCCAATCAATCTATTCATTCGATATCTCCTCTCTGAAGCCCAATTGTGCTTCCCAGAGCAAGGCCCGCCTCTTCAAGTCAGCCATCTTGCCCCTAGGTTTTCCGCCTGTAATTATATCATTTTTCCGCACCTGTGACATTTTTGTCATTCCATATTTCTCTCACCTGGCGATTAGTCCCAGCCACATTTTGCTCCACATAAAAAGCGCCCCCTGTCCACCAAGCACATTAGCTAAGTCGACGAGGTGACGCTGATTAGAGAAGGGAAAACCTTATTCTAGAAAACTATCTTATTGACAGTCTCTTTTAGTTGCCACACTGGTCATGATGTTGATGCTCATGGCACACAGATCCCGTCGATTTGAGTTCCCCGGATAAATAATTGGCAACCGCCTCCTCGGCCTTCCCCCTTGCTCCAGTAATAACCTGGATGCCTTTCTCATTAAAGAGGTCGATAGCGCCTCCACCCATGCCCCCGGAAATAACGACATTGACCCCTAAGTCATCTAAAAAAACCGGCAAAAAGCCTGGCTTATGTCCGGGACTAGCAACCGTCTCGCTTTTAACAATCGTCTTGTTTTCCACTTCAAAAATCCCAAACCCCTCGCAATGGCCAAAATGCTCCGTAACCATTCCGCTTTCACTAGCTACTGCAATCTTCATTCTAATTCCTCCGTTTTTATACTGTTTATCGCGACCTGAACATCCAAGGAGCCACCATCGCCCTCTCCCCTAGCGGAGTATGTCGCACCCCTCCGCTACCATTGATAGCGTATGTTCATTACTTCTCAGTATACAACGAATTGAGCATATGTCAATAATGTCGATCATAATTCACAAAGAGATCAAATTTTATTGAGAATTACACCGGATAGACGAGGTCATAGTCTTTTTCCACCTCGGCAGCCTCCAAAGGAAGGCTGAAATAGAACCCTTGGATAACGTCGCATTTACCCACTTTCAAGCGCCTGACGTGCTCGTAAGCTTCGATACCCTCAGCGACAACTTCAAGGTTAAGGCTATGGGCTAAAGCGATTAAACTATCCATGACGGCGATGTTTTCCAGCTCTAAAAACTTTTGGCACAGGGCGCGCTCAAGCTTAACTACATCAATCGGTAGCTCGGTCAAATAACTTAAAGAGGAGTAGCCCGTCCCGAAATCATCGACGGCTATCCTTATCCCCTGACTCCGCAACTCGTTCAATAGAATAAGGGTCGACTCCTTGTTTTCGAGAAAAATATTTTCTGTTATTTCAATCGTGATTAACTCAGGGGCGACATCGTAAGTTTCCAGGCAATCCATCAAGAAATTTTTATAACTGTGATCGTGAATCTGGATCGCCGAAAAGTTGATTGAGACACATCTCGGCGCGTACCCTTTAATCCGCCAGTCATGCATTTGCCGGACAGCCATTTCTGTTACCCGGCGGCCAATCGTGAGAATCAAATTGTCCTCTTCGGCGACGGGAATGAATTCGCCAGGGGAAAAAAGGTTATTCTTGAGCCGCAAGAGGGCTTCATACGAGATGACACGCCCCGTCCTTACCTCAACCAGAGGCTGGTAAACAAGCTTTAGCCCATCGTGATCGATGGCTTCTCTTAAAGTTTCCTTGATGATCCGCTTGGCATTGAGATGGGCGGACATCGACTCGTTGAAAAGGGCATAATTGTTTTTCCCGGAATTCTTCACATGATACAAGGCAAGATCAGCATTCATCACTAATTGATCCATATCGACGCTATCCAGCGGAAAACGAGTAATGCCAATGCTAAACTCAATCATAACCTCGTGAGTATCGATGAGAAATCTCTGACTAAAAGTCGCCTGCAATATTTTGACATAGGCAAAGATATCGCCAGACGAATCTTGATGTTCCACCAATATCAAGAACTCATCACCGCCGAAGCGTGACACAAAAGTCTGCCCCAAGGCAGTTGTCTTGAGCTTTTGAGCGACGTGCTGCAGCACCTTGTCCCCGAAAACATGGCCCAGTGTATCATTAATTCCCTTGAAATTGTCTAAATCCAGCATGATCACCGCACCTGAACTGCCTCTGCTTAAAGCTTGCGATAGGTGCTCGTAAAAAATCCGGCGGTTCGGTAAATCTGTCAGTGGGTCGTGCTCGGCTAAAAATCTAATCATTTCTTTTTGCGATTCTATTTCTTCTAGTCGAGCCGTAAGCTCTTCCTCCGAAGCGACCAAAAGCTGATTCTTTTCTTTCATTTCGCGGTTGAAACTTTTGATTTGGTCGATATAAAGATGAACTCTCTCCAGCAAAGCGTTAACCGATCCCATGATGAAGACAAAAGGATTTCCTTCCGACAAATGCAGCTGGTACTTGGAAGAGTGTTGAATGTCGATTCGTTTAATTTCGTCGTCCATCGTTAAAAGGGTATGATTCAATTCCACATAGTTATCCTGCATCCGCCTAAGTGCGCGCGCAATCTCGCCAATCTCATCATTAAAATGACCATAGATTTCAAAATCCTTGCCGCGATACTGGTCAAACCTGAAAGCAGCCATTTCGTTGATAGCATTGGCGATTCGCAGAATCGGCTTAGTAATGTAGGTCGCTATCAGAAAAATCAAGATAACAATAATAATCAAGGTAATAGCGTAAATGAGCACAAAAATCCCCGTCAGCACCGTCGACGCCTTTAGCACGTTCGCTTTTTTGACGACCGAAACATATTGCCATCCACTGTAAGGAGAGATGTAAACACTTAGGATGCTCTCTTCCCCATCGATAATCCCCTCAAAAAACTCTCCGTGGTGTTGGGAAAGATTAGAGAACAAAGAATCTTCTTGTTCTTCTACGGATGTCAGCAGCCAGTGGCTATGGCGAGGGCTATTGATGAAGCGACTATCCGGGCTCAAAATAATAATGTAGCCGTCCTTGAAGGTGCTCTGCCGATTAATTTCCTCCATCAATGTGTCGAGCTTGATCGTCAGGCTAACAACACCCATGAGCTGCTGCTCCAATTTAACCGTATGAGAAACGGCAAAAACCAATTCCTCGGTGACCTTGGTGATATAGGGCTCCGAAAAATAGGCACCTTCTGTAGTCAAGGCGTTTTGATACCATGGCCTGGTCCTGGGATCGTAATTGGCCGACGGATTAAACTCAGGAACCTCGACATATTCGCCGGCCTCCGTCCCAAGCGAGGCCATCGTGACCAGCTTTTGAGCATCCTTGATCGTTTTAAGGTAGCCTTCTACTTCACGTTCAGCATCGGTCTTAATTGTCGAAGTCGCGCCGCTTTCATACGCGGAATAATTCCTTAAATTATCTTTTGCTTGCAAAATACGCCGATCCTTGGACATCATCTCAGTGAGATTAGCCATCGGATTTAAAATCGATTCATCCACCGTCCGGGCCGTCGATTCCAGCATTGTGTTAGCATGCTCAATATAATTCTGATACAACCATTCTTCAGTAGCGCTCTTGATATATAGGCCACCGATGATATAGGGAATGATGCAGCTTAATAAAACGCCCAGCAACATTTTGTTTCGGACTGATCCGCGTTTAAACATCGATTGCCCCACCTTTTTTTGGATTCCTATATACATAGTACCAAAAAAAACATGCTTAGGGCCAGATAATATTTATATACGCTAGGGACAGGGTGCTTTCGACAATTCCCAGATCGTCAGCTACCTCTTTGATTGTTTTGTTGCTCGCGTAGCTTAGTCGAAAGGCATTTTTTTGAATTCATTGTCGTATTTTTGCCGGATGTTTGACATGATATTTTT
>CAZWXO010000007.1:33806-44491 GCA_964637885.1 uncultured bacterium | reverse complement strand
CTGGTGTTGATGTTTATCGGGGGCTGCGCCGGTTCAACTACCGGAGGTATCAAGGTGGGGCGGATTGTTTTGCTTTACAAGCAGTGCAAGCGCGAGTTAAATCGTTTTCTGCATCCTCGGGCAATTGTTTCCCTGCGCATGGGGGCTCGAAGTGTTGATCAGGGCACCTTGATTAGCGTGTTACAATTTTTCTTTTTATATATGTTTGTCTTTGCCACGGGCTTTATTTTGATTTCTTTTACAGGCCAGGATTTTATTACTGCATTTACCTCGACGGCAACGACTTTAGGAAACGTTGGTCCCGGATTTGCTGCCGTGGGGCCGATGACAAATTTTGCAGAAACGAGTAGCTTCGCCAAATGGGTCTACTCTTTGTTGATGTTGCTGGGGCGCTTAGAGTTGTACACGGTACTTGTTTTATTTTTGCCGCGTTTTTGGAGGGAGTAGTATTATTATGACAGCATCGAAGTATGAGGTTCAACGATGAGATGGTCAGCAGTTTTAAGATTGCTAGGTTACTTAGTGATGGTAATGGGCGTAGCAATGCTTATTCCCCTAGCGCTTGCCATTGCCAGCAGGGATGGCGCATGGGTCGCCTTTTTGACTGCAATTATTCCTGCAATCGCAATCGGTTACATCTTCTCTCGCTTAGGAAAAAAGGATGAAGAGCTAAGCTTTCGCGAGGGCTTTTCTGTCGTTGTTTTCGGCTGGGTTGTCTGCTCGATGATTGGGGCGGTGCCTTTTTTACTTTCAGGGGCAGTCCCCCATTTTATCGATGCCTTTTTTGAAACTATGTCTGGTTTTACAACTACTGGCTCCTCGGTAATAGCCGATGTTGAAGCCCTGCCCATGTCAATTATTTTATGGCGGAGCATGACTCAATGGCTAGGTGGAATGGGGATTATCGTTTTATTTATCGCGGTATTGCCTCAGCTAGGGGTCGGCGCCCAACATCTCTTCAGGGCCGAGGTGCCTGGACCCGTCAAGGAGAGGTTCGTGCCACGCCTTAGGGATAACGCAAAAATTTTGTGGTATATCTACGTCGGGATGACCGTTGCGGCGATAGTTGCCTTGCTGTTTGCGGGAATGAATTTCTTTGATGCGGTCAACCATAGTTTTACAACACTGGCGACTGGGGGGTTCTCGACGAAGAATGCCAGTATTGCCTCTTTTGACAGTCCTGCTATTGAATATGTGACAAGCTTTTTTATGCTGGGGGCCGGGATAAACTTTACTTTATATTGGCTGATTATTACTGGTTGGTGGCAGGATGTTCTGAAGGATTCCGAGCTCCGCGGTTACATCTATATAGTCTTGATTGCGACCACTCTCATAACTGTGGTGTTGGTTTTGTCGGGGGAGAAATATGAGGAATCGTTTCGGCATGCGCTCTTTCAGGTTGTTTCGATTACTACGACGACGGGTTTTGCCTCGGCGGATTACAATCTTTGGGGTAATCAGGCAGGGATGATTTTATTTTTCTTGATGTTTTTAGGCGGCTGCGCCGGTTCGACTGCCGGGGGAATCAAAGTTGGTCGCGTTGTATTGCTTTATAAACAGGGAAAACGTGAGCTAAATCGTTTTATTCATCCGCGGGCGATCCTTACATTGCGGATGGGCTCAAAGAGTATTGACCAAGGAACTTTAATTAACGTCCTGCAGTTCTTTTTCCTTTACATTTTGATTTTTGTCGTCGGTTCGGTTCTGATTTCCCTGACTGGCCTGGATTTTGTAACGACACTTTCTTCTGTTGCGACCACCTTGGGTAATGTGGGGCCGGGTTTTGCCGGCGTCGGACCGATGGCAAATTTTGCTGAAACGAGTAGCTTTGCCAAGTTGATTTTTACTTTGCTTATGTTACTTGGTCGCTTGGAGTTGTATACTGTACTTGTGATGTTAATGCCGCGGTTTTGGCGGGAATAAAATTAAGGAGGAATAAAATAATGATGGTATTTGGTATTGTGGTATTGGCTCTGATCGTCCTAATTGGTCTTTTTTTAATGGTAACTTATAATGCCTTGGTTGTTTTGAGGCAGCGGGTTAAAAATGGCTGGTCCCAGGTCGAAGTTCAGCTAAAACGTCGCTACGACTTAATCCCTAATCTCGTTGAGACGGTCAAGGCTTATGCGACCCATGAAAAAGAAACATTTGAAAAAGTGACGCTGGCACGGAACAGTGCGATAGCAGCCCAGGGCATTCCTGCCCAGGCAGGTGCAGAGAACATGTTGACCGGTGCTCTGAAGAGCTTGTTTGCCGTAGCGGAGAATTATCCACAATTAAAGGCAGATGAAAACTTTCGTCAGTTACAGGAAGAATTATCTGGAACGGAAAACAAGATTGCTTTTTCTCGCCAGTTTTACAATGACACCGTTCAGAAAATGAACACCAAGGTACAGATGTTTCCGACTAATCTAATCGCCGGAATGTTTGGCTTTCATGAAGAAGAGTATTTTAATCTTGAGGCAAGCCCCGAACAACGTGAGGCTGTCGCTGTTAAGTTTTGATTAAGTGTCGGATCGATATAAGTATCGGGAGGTGGTTCAGCTGAAAAGACTTAATAAGCTGTTTATGATTATTGCGGTTATGGCGATTGGGTTCGCGGTTTTTGGTCTTTCTTTGAATGAGGCTCAGGCTGACGATCGTAGTGTCGATATTCAGCAAGTGCGAATCGAAGCTCAGGTTAACCCTGATGGCAGCATGCAGGTGGTGGAGCGTTGGCAGATTCAGTTTAACGGTACGTTTCAGGGCATGTATATCTACAAGTTGATGAAAGGTGATTCCCGCTACACTGATATTGTTGTTGCCGAGGCTGGGCAGGCATATGAGTTTAACCCTGGTGCAACACCTGGGCCTTCCGGGACATATTATATTAGTGAAGAGCAAGACAGATTCATGGTGGATTTTAGTTTTGATGCCACGGATCAGGTGCGCGAATTTGACCTCTCATATACAGTATGGAACGAAGTTGCGGTGCACGACGATGTCGCTGTTCTATACTATCAATTTATTGGGAACGAATGGAATTTCCCCATGCAGGATGTTCAGATTACGGTTAACCTTCCTGCGGGATCAGAGGCTAATGAAATTCGTGTTTGGGGGCATGGTCCGTTAACTGGGGAGGTTTACGCTGATAACCCGACGCAAATAACGATGACTGTTCCAGAGTTGCCGAATAACACTTTTGTGGAGCTTAGAGCGACTTTCCCCCCCAGAATTGTTCCAGATTGCACTTATATTAAAGAAGGCGAGGCATTACCAGGGATCCTGGCTGAGGAACAGGAGTGGGCCGACAAGGCTAATCGCTCGCGGACCATGGCCAAGTTGAATTTAATATTGCCTGGAATCTTTATCCTGCTGTTTATTGGAGTGGCCTTTCTTAGTGGACTTTTCTTTGGCAAAGAGTTTCGTCCTGACTTTACCGGGGATTATTTTCGTGAACTTCCGGATACGATGTCACCTGCAGAAGTGACTGCTCTGATGTCTTTTGGACATCCCAAAGCAAAAGATTTTCTTGCGACACTAATGGATTTAGGGCGCCGCGGCTTTGTCAAGATAGAGGAAGCAGAGGTCGAGAAAAAATCCTTGTTGGGCAAGAAAATGAAGAAAGAATATTTTGTGCAATTTGTTGGATATCCTGAGCCAATGAAGGATCATGAAAAGCTAGCGATGGAATTAATATTTACAACTGTGGGGCTCAATTCTGGCAAAGTTGCTTTTTCTGCCTTGGAGTATTACGCAAAAAAATTCCCTCACTCGTTTAAAGCGAGCTGGACAGAGTGGCAAAAGTCAGTTTCCGCACTCGTAGTAAAGCAAAAAGTTTTCGATAAAAAGACGGAAACAGCTCAATTAATTCAAATTTTGGCTGGAGTAGTAGTAATAGCATTAGCAGTTGCCAGCTTCGTCTTATTAGAACTTTTCTTAATCGGCTTTAGTATGATCGTCGGTGGTCTGATTTTAATAATTGCAGGGATTTTTATGCGGCGTCGGACCCACTATGGGGCCAATCAATACGCGCGCTGGAAGGCTTTTAAAAAATTTCTGTCCGATTTTTCGAATTTAGATAAGAGCGATATTCCGGCGATGATTATTTGGGAGCATTATTTGGTCTATGCAATTTCCCTAGGGGTCGCCAAGCAAGTCATTAAGCAGTTACAACTTGTCTACCCCAATATGAACGATGGACAACGGACCTTTGGTTATGGCTGGTTGTACATGTCAGCGATGAACACCCCAAATGGTTTTGGTGAAGGACTGGGATCGATGTTAGATGGAATGAGTTCAGGGATAAGCAGCACCATCTCGACAGCAACTAGTAAGAGCTCCTCCGGCTCAGGTGGCGGGGGTGGATTTTCTGGTGGTGGCGGTGGTGGCGGCGGCGGTGGCGGCGGCGGCTTCCGTTAAGTTGATTACATGAGGTGGCAAATTGAAAATAAAACCAATCAAAAAACTAAAGCTTTATGGTTTTAATAATCTGACAAAGACGCTCAGTTTTAATTTTTACGACATTTGTTACGCCAGTAAATCTGAGATAAAAAGTGACTATATCGTTAATATTGCCGACGAATACATTGCTACAAGGCTGACAAATATTCTGGTCGATGTGGCGGATATTATTGGCGCCAATGTCTTAAATATTGCCAGTCAGGATTATGACCCTCAGGGGGCCTCGGTGACGATGTTGGTTGCAGAGAATCATGGAACGGAAGAGCTGGCTTGTTTAAAAAACAAGCCGGCTCTTGGTCCTCTCAAGGATACTATTCTCGGGCATCTGGATAAAAGCCATATTACTGTGCACACTTATCCTGAATCGCATCCAGACCAAGGGATATGTACGTTTCGAGCAGACATCGATGTTTCGACGTGTGGTCACATTTCGCCGCTGAAGGCTTTAAACTATTTGATCAAAAGTTTTGAGCCGGATATTGCAGTTATTGATTACCGGGTGCGGGGCTTTACTCGCGATACCCAAGGGCGCAAATTTTTCATCGATCATAAAATCAATTCAATTCAAAACTATATCGCCCCAAAAACAAGAGAGCGGTACCAGCTGGTGGACATGAATATCTATCAAGAGAACATTTTTATGACTAAAATGATTGTCAAGGAATTTGACCTTGATAATTATTTGTTCAGTAAGGAAAAGTTTTGTCTACCCAGCAATGTTCGAAAGAAAATTAAGCAACGTATCCAGCGCGAAATGGCTGAAATTTTTTCGGGGCGAAATATTAATAAAGTAAAATTTAAAGCTAAGGCAACACAAGAAGACGGGATGGCATCGGCAGAAGGACTATTGGAAGTGCCGTACAACGACTGAGGGGAAGTTGCCATGAAAAGTATATTATATTGCTTCAGGCAGACGCTGGTTGTGGGGGTTAGCACGCTTGGCTTGGCTCAATTATCTTTGGCCGAAGCTAGCGAGACTAGCCCCGCTTGGCAGATGTTGGAATCGATACGGGGATCGCTGAACGAAAGTATTTTTGATAACCTGGGTCAGTTACTATTAGCTGCGATGCTTGTATTCCTCATCCTTGCGACAGGTTATGTTTGGTATTCCATTTATCAAAAAAAGCAAAAGATTCTTCTTGAGGCAAATATGAAAAAGCTAAAAGAGGATCAGGAGAAACAGCGGCTGCGGGCGATGGATGGAAACCAAAAGCGGATGTGGATTAGGGTGCCTGTTCACGAGTCAGTCTATTTCTATAATCCCCTTGAGCCCCGCCCAGCTCACCTGGAAGGTTTTTCAACTGGGACGATTGTCGATATAAGTGGCGGGGGAATGCTGTTGGCCACAAATATTCCACTGAGCATCGGCGCTGTTATTTCTTTGATTTTGGAGTTAAACGAGATTCGCGTCGAGGGGGTCATGGCCGAGGTAATTCGCGTGCAGGCCTGCGCGGATTCTGATAGTTACAAGTATGAGTACGCGACGAAATTTACAAATATCCGTGAGGGTCATCGAGACTCGATAATTCGTTGGGTTTTGGACGAGGAGCGGAAAGAGATTCGGATGGACAAGGAATCAGGTGAGGCAGTGACCAAGGAGTATTGTGATGTCTGTGGGGTTAGTCTGGTGGCCTCAGAGCTCGAACAGCATCTTTGCGAAACCTGCCATAGGATGATATCGAACACGACAGCACCAGGCGTCGATATTGAGAAATAAGCTAAACGATTTTATAATTTAGTCAGTCAACATTCGGTCAATGATCCGTTGCCAGCTCCTGAAAAAACACTTTCAGGAGCTTTTTTATTCCTTGGCATGAGCGACAGCATTGCGTCCTTTTTGTTTTGCGATGTAGAGACCTTGATCTGCCTTTTCGATGAGGTCCTTGGTTGTTATTCCATCATCCGGAAAGCATGCGATGCCAATCGAAACAGTGAGTTTCGGTTGTTCGTCGTTAGCAGCGACTAGTTTTCTAAACCGCTCGGCGATGCTTCTGGCTTCATTGATATTGCTGTGAGGTAGGGTGATGATAAATTCATCGCCACCGTATCTTCCATATTTGTCGTTTTCGCGCAAGCAGGACTTGGCAATAGCAGAGAGGCGTTTAAGCGCAATGTCACCCTGAAGGTGGCCTAGACGATCATTGATTTGCTTAAAATGATCGATGTCAAAAATAAGGATAGAAAACCTGCTGACGCTACGCGACTCGATTAATTGATTGATCATTGTTATAATCGCGTTTTTATTTAATGCTTTTGTCAGATGATCTGTCTTAGATATGTGGAGCAGGTTTTCATTTAGGCGTTCGAAGTGGTAAAGCCGCTTCTTGAGCTCGTGATTTAGGGTTAAATCAAACTCACGCATGCGCCTTTCAGTATCTTTAACTCGCTCATTGAGGGCGCGGTTGGTTTCCATGCGCAAAAAAGAGTTGTAGCAGAACCAACCAATACTGGATAGGACCAATGCCAGTAGTGCCGCACTTCCCGTACTGGAAATGTAACGGATCACTTCGGAAGAAAAAAGCATTAAGCAAGTTGCCTGGAGTAGATTACTCGATTTCGCTTTTACCCTTTTGATGATGAAATAGGCGACCGCGACAGGGACGCCGGAAAAAAAGACGGAGTTGACGGAGATGAAATTCAAAAAAGGCTTGCTCCATGGTGACAAGATAAATGCAATCAGGATTAATGTTGTCATTAGAACAAACTGTCGCGATTGCTTGGCAAAGCGCTTTTCTGGATTGGTCATCAAGACTGGGATGATGCCGCTTAAAAAAAAGATATTTGCCACATCAATGACGGCGTAGCGTTCTGTCATCGTCGGTAACAGGATTGAGATCGGGTAAACGATTAAAGGTAAAAGGGCAAGGCTGCCAAGCATCCGGTAAAGGTTGTTTTCACGAAAGAATGTATTAGCAACGCAAAAAGACGAGGACGTTAAGGCAATTGTCAGAAAAATATTTGCTAATAAAACAGTTAATGTATAATTCATTGTTGGCGTGGCAAGCCACTAATCCCTCCTCGCAAGCAAACTCCGCATTTCCTTGATCACGGTTTCTTGGGATTTTATTCTAGCGTATAGTTTATCGTTTGATTCAACAACTGTCCATGGGGCATATGAAGTGCTGGTGCGGAATAGCATTTCTTCGACTGCGTCCTGATAAGCACTCCATTTTTCTCTGTTGCGCCAATCTTCATCCGTGATTTTCCACTGTTTGTCTGGAGTTTGCATGCGTTCTTCAAAGCGCATCAGTTGCGTTTCCGGATCGACGTGTAGCCAAAATTTTACTAATAGCATGCCATAATCAGTTAATTGTTTTTCCATTTCATTGATTTCGCGGAACGACCGGCGCCACTCGCTTTCACTACAGAAGCCCTCCACCCTTTCGACAAGCACTCGCCCGTACCAGGAACGGTCGAGGATGGAAATAAAACCATCGTGGGGGATATGGTTCCAAAAACGCCAAAGGTAATGGTGGGCTTTCTCCACATTATCGGGTGCTGCAATCGGCACTACTTGATAATTGCGGGGGTCCATGGCCTGGACAAGCCTTTTGATGTTGCCACCCTTGCCTGCTGCGTCCCAACCTTCATAGAGAATAATCCCCGGGTTTTTTGAGGAAGCCATTTTAAACTGCAACTGGCGTAATTGTTTTTGATTGTCTTCTAATTTTTCTCGATATTCTTCCCGGCTCAGAACACATTCAGTGAGGTTGATTCTTTCTAAAATTGAGCTATTGAGATTTCCGGAGGAAGTTTCTGCTGATATTGTTAGGCTCGGTGTCGTTCCAGTGGGCTGAGCAAGCTTTCTTTGGACTGCGGCGATAATCGTCGAAAAGATTTTTAATTTAGCAAAACGCTGGTCAGTAGCCTCAATAATCGACCAAGCGGCAAAGTCACTGTCGGTAAGCTCGATCATTTGGTCGTAAAGATTTTCAAGTTTTTCGTAATTTTTATGACGTTTTTCCATGGCTTTGTCCACGACCCAGGCCGTATCAGGACTATCCTTCAATTTTTCGATACGTTTTTGCTGCTCTTTTTTACTGATATGGAGAAAAAGTTTGACGATAATATTGCCAGCGTCGGCGAGCTGCCTTTCAAAGGAAATGAGGTCGTCGTACTCGGGCAATCGCTTATCTTCGGTTTTGTTCAGTTTGGCTAAAATTAGTTGGTGATACCAGCTTTTTTCATAAAGGCTGATTAATCCGTTACGGGGGGTTTTTGTCCAAAATTGGTATAAGTAAGGTCGGGAAGAATCTGTCTCGTTGTTTTTTATCGGAGAATATAAGCTAAAGGCTCGCGGATCGAGAGCGAGGATTAATTCGTTGATTAGTTCTCCCTTGCCAGCTGTGTCCCAACCATCGAAAACAATGATGATGGGAATTCCCCTAGCTCTGGCTTCGCGTTGGCAATGCCCAAGCTCTAACTGGAGCTCGCTGATACGTGTACGGTACTCGTTTTTCTCGACTGTTCTTTTAAGGTTAATATCCCGTAACATAGTGATCCACCTCCGCTAATTAATCAACAAGGTTATATTTGACAGAAAGCTGGAAGGCCTTCTGGAAGAGTGCTGCCTTTTCATCGAGGCGTTTGAGAGCTGAGTCATATGAATCATCTGAGCAGCGTTTAAAAGCAAGGTGTAGTTGGTTTTTTTCAAGATAGATTCGAGATAGGATAAAGCCGTTAAAAAAAGCGATGTAGTCCAGACCATCGGCAAAGCGAAGGACGCTTGCCAGTTTTGCTAGCTTTGTACATTCTTGATGCTTGCTGAGGCGTGATGACAGTTTCTTGCGGTGGCTGCCGGCAAGTCCGGCTAACTCATTGATGCGCTTGTGACTATAATTCTCGCCAACAAGCTCTCTTGCGATTAATAATTCGCTGTGAGTGTCATGCCTCGCCGCCGAAACACAATGACCGACATCGTGCAGCAGCGTCGCCTCAAGGAGGAGGGTCTCATCCTGGGGAGAAAAGCATTTGCCGATATTTGGCAACGACAAGAGTAGCATGCAGTAATTTTCGACGCGAAAAGCGTGGTTTCTGGCGCTTGAATCGAGGTAAAAATCCGCCATTAGGCTAGCACTGGCAAAGGTGTTATGACCAGCGCTGCTTTTTTCCATTAGGATTGCTCCGGCAAGATGTTGAATTTAAGGGTTTTATTAAAAATCTTTTTAAATAAGCCGCGGAATTGTAAGGCGTCGTTTACTTCAAGGCCAATGTATTTGCCTGGGAGAGGAGTGGCCGAGATATAAACTTCGTTGTTGCAAATGAAACAATTTATTTGGTCGACACAGCCGCTCATATTTCGGTCCAAGCTCTCGGCGATGCTAAGGATAAGGCTCATTTTTTCAATGTGCTCTATGTCAAGGGGTGAGAGAATCTGGGTAAACCGTGGATAGTTAAGCTTTCGCCCTTTTTTGCGATGCCCTCCGGCGACACAGGCACCAATGAGCAGATTGCGGTGGGAAACCCCTAAAATGCCAGCATTAACGATCATGTATAGTGAATGGGTATGGTGGTTGTAATAATTGATATTGACACCACAATCGTGGAGTAATGCACCAAGCTTTAGAGGCGTAAGTAGGGCATCAGGCATTTTGTGGAGACTCGAAAGCTGGGTAAAAATTTGTTTGGAGAGCCTGTAAACATTGCGGGCATGAATCATATTAACATCAAAGCATTTCATCGTGTTGAGCACTGAAAAATCGAGGGGGTCGACAATTTCGGTTCCGTTGTCGTGCAAATACGAGAAGAGGAACCCCTCTCTCAGCCCACACCCACTGATGACAATTTTCTCGATTCCTGTAATTTCCAAAAGAAGACTTAAGATATAAGATGCGCCGGGAAAGATATCGGCGCGTCCTTTAGATATCCCTGGAATTTGCTTTCTGCCAGCTAAAGCCGAGCTTGTGATTTCTTGATGGATTGATTGCATCGCGGAGGCGTTCATCTCATAAAAGTGGGTGACTAGCAGAGGATAGTTCCGGGAGACTTTGTCTATTTCACCAATATTCCGAATAGTTCCCCCAATTCCAATTAATCTAGGAGCTGTGTTGCGGTTTAACCAGCTGAGGCGTTTTAATTCTTCAAACAAGAAAAACTTGATAGCGGTCTCTTTTTGGGGTGTGATTTCATCGGTGAGATCAAATTTTTTGGTGAGATTAATTGTTCCGAAGGGGAGGCTGGCCGCGTTGGCTTTTTCACCATTAACCATCTGAATGATTTCGGTACTGCCACCGCCGATATCG
>CAZWXO010000007.1:0-33796 GCA_964637885.1 uncultured bacterium | reverse complement strand
CGACCGCCATTTCCTGAACAGCGTCTGCACCCACACCGCCGATATCGACTATCAAAGCGTTGTCGTAGGGCAAGCTGGAGCGGATAGCAACGTAGTCGTAGTGGGCCTCTTCTTCACCGCTCAAGATGCGGATTGCGATGCCGGTTTCCGAGAAAATTCGGTCGATTAATTCCTTCTGGTTGGCAGCTTTGCGGATAGCTTCCGTAGCGACGGCAAAGATTTCGTCGGCCTCGACTGAATCAGCTAGCGCTTTAAACATATGCATCGTCTTGACTGTGGCGTCGATATAGCTCTGGCGAATATTATTATTTTCATCCATGCCGTCGATTAAGCGTAAAGATTCTTTTAGATCGTTGACTATTTTGTAGCT
This sequence comes from uncultured bacterium, assembly GCA_964637885.1. Taxonomy (GTDB): domain Bacteria; phylum Bacillota; class CAZWXO01; order CAZWXO01; family CAZWXO01; genus CAZWXO01. The sequence continues at coordinate 33,426 of CAZWXO010000007.1, read as the reverse complement.
TCCGTTAATAAAACGGACGAGGATTAGTCGCACTGAGTTAGACCCGATATCGATTATTACCTTTTTCTTCATTAGCTGCTACTCACCCCGCAAAAGATTTACAGAATTTTAACACAATTCGCTGATACATATCTGCTATTGTATTATATAATAACTTTACTGTTAGAAGTCAAAATTAATAGCGAGGATAAAAAAAAATTGAAAAAAGCAAGGCTTAAAAATCCGATGGCAGTGGTTGATGTCGGTTCGAGTTTTATCAGGTTGCTCATCGGTCAGGATAATGGGATGGGCGGTATCGATATTCTGGATGATTTGTCAAAACCGACTGGCATCGGACGGGATACTTTCTCGAGCCAGAAAATAAATGCCCCGGCGATGCAACAGGCTTGCGAGATATTAAAGGGGTACTCTAAAGTTATGCGTGAGTACCACATTACCGATTATCGTGCAGTTGCCACCAGTGGTTTGCGCGAGGCGATTAATAAAGAGTACGCGATAGAGCGTTTCAAGCAGTCTGCGGGAATTGATGTAGAAATTATTAATAATGCGCAGGAGCGGTTTTTCATCTACAAAGCTTTGACACAAAATCTTAAAAATTTTGATAGGCTCCAGGCTGAGGGGGCTCTGGTGATTACAATTGGGTCTGGGGGTTTGGGGATTTCCCTATATATCGAAAAAAGGCTGGCGTTTCGGGAGTATTTTAAACTTGGTTCCCTGCGTTTGTGGGAAAGTATTGCGGACATGGAGCGTTCGGCTGTCGATGTGCCAAAGATCATGGACGAATTTCTTGAAAGTAAAATCTATTCGATCCGGTCGGCAATCGAGACTATCCGTCCTAAGCATTTCATTGCGCTGGGAGGCGAAATTTCGACGATCTGTAGTATTACAGGGGAATGCGAACATTTAGAGACGGGGCGCATCTTAAAAAAGTCGACGCTACTAAATTTGGCAGAAAAAATTAAAAAGACCCAGGCTGACGAAATGATTGAGTTGCATTCAATTACCCGCAATGAATTTGAGATATTGTTTCCCTCGGTGATTATTTTGTCCAAAATATTGCATTTGACAGACGCATCGGCGATTTTGATTCCGGAAGCAACCTTGCGACACGGGATGATCGTGGATTTAGCGGACGATTTGTTGTCCCGTCCAGGTCGGGAGGTTTTTCTAAAAGATATTTTAAAATCGGTTTGGCATCTAGCTAAAAAATTTGATGCAGACATTGAGCATTGCGAAAAAGTCCGGGAAATCTCGCTCAAAATCTTTGATTCGACACAAAAAACTCACAAGATGGGGACGCGGGAGCGCTTCTTTGTTGAAGTCGCTTCAATCCTTCACGATGTTGGGCGTTACATCAATGTTAATCAGCATGAAGAGCAATCTTACCATATAATCAAGGCGACAGAAATCCTAGGGTTTTCGGACATAGATATTGACATAGTTGCAAATATGGCGCGCTATCATTCCAATAGAACTCCGGTGGCTCGGGATAACGGATATCAGCGCCTTGGTGTCGAGGAAAAAATTGTCGTTTCCAAAGGGGCAGCGATTTTGAAGCTTGCTGAAGCGATGGACACGACGCATAAGGATTATATTGATCGGTTCAGTGTCGAGTTCCGGCAAGGAAAGTATAATTTTATTATTGAGAGTATCGCTGATACGGCTCTTGAAGAATGGAATTTTAACAATGCCGCTGTTTTTTTCGAGGATGTTTTAGGAGTACCTGCGATTTTTGTTCAAAAGGGATGGTAGGATGATGCGTTTTTTTAATCGTGAACTTAGCTGGCTTTCATTTAATCAAAGAGTTTTAAATGAAGCGATGGTAGAAAAGCACCCTCTTTTGGAGAGGTTTAGATTTTTATCCATTACTAGTTCTAATCTCGACGAATTTTTTATGGTTCGCGTGGCATCTCTTTTAGATCAGGTTTTTGCTGGTTTTAATGAGCCCGATGGAGCAGGGATGCACCCTGAAGAACAGATTGCAGCCATCGGGGAAAAAGCACACCGGATGGTGAAGCAAGAGTATCAATGCTATCGCAAAATATTGCTTCCCCTTGCCGAAGAGAGCGGTATTTACTTGCGGCATTGTCGCGAGCTTGAGGCAGAGCAATTGCGCCAGTTGGATAATTTTTATCAGCGCACGATATTCCCGGTTTTGACCCCGATGGTCATCGATGCGGGTCGGCCGTTTCCGCTGGTGCAAAATAGAAGCATAAATTTTATTTTGATTTTACAGAATAAGAGCCGCTGCGAGGCCACTCCTACGATAGTCGGGACTCTGGAGGTTCCATCCGTTTTGCCGAGGCTGATTCCTTTGCGGGTTACCGATGGGTTTTGTCATGAATTTATTCTTTTGGAGGAATTACTTGAAATCTATCTGGATCGAATCTTTTCCGGACATAATATTGTCTCCAGGGGTCTTTTTCGCTTAACTCGCAATGGGGATCTGGGGATTGACGAAGAGGGAGCAGAAGATTTATTAGAAACGATTGAAGAATCCCTTAAAAGAAGAAAATGGGGGGCACCAGTCCGGCTCGAGGTCGAGAAAGACATGGATGTGGATTTGCTAGATACCCTCTGCGAGCAATTTGAGCTAAAAAGAGAGGCTGTGTATTCGATTAATGGCCCGCTGGATTTAACCTTCTTAGATGAGTTATATGGAATGAAAGGGTTTGAAGGGATTAAGTTTTCGCCGAAGATGCCTCAGGATGTTCTAAGTCTGAACCACGAAGAATCTGTTTTTTCTGCTGTACGTAAAGGCGATATTTTATTTCACCATCCTTACCACGCCTTTGGTCCTGTGATCAGCTTGGTGAATGATGCGGCGGACGATCCGGCCGTTATGGCGATTAAGCAGACCTTGTATCGTGTCAGCGGTAAATCTCCCATGGTCGCGGCTTTGGCGCGGGCAGCGGAAAATGGCAAGCAGGTGACGGTTCTCGTCGAGCTAAAAGCAAGATTTGACGAGGAAAACAACATCCAGTGGGCCCGCCGCCTTGAACAAGCCGGATGTCATGTGATTTATGGGTTGGTGGGGCTGAAAACGCATGCCAAGTTGCTTTTAATCGTCCGGCACGATGAAGACGGCATCCGGCGCTATGTTCACATGGGAACAGGAAATTATAATGATGTGACAGCGCGATTTTACACTGATATCGGCCTTATGACGTGTGATCCAGCTATTGGAGCCGACGCTTCCGCATTATTCAATGTTATCTCGGGCTATACCGAGCTGGGGGAAATGCAAAGATTAATCGTGGCGCCTTTTGCTTTGCGCAGCAAGATTAAGTCGTTGATCCGCATCGAGTCAATCAATGCTCAAGCAGGCAAGCCGGCAGCGATAACGGCTAAACTGAATTCGCTTGTTGATTATGAAATTATTGAGGAATTGTATCAGGCATCTCAGGCGGGGGTCGAGATTAATTTAATTATCCGTGGTGTTTGCGGCTTGCGTCCAGGGGTCAAAGGCTTGAGCGAAAATATTAAAGTTCGAAGTCTGGTCGGGAGATTCCTTGAGCATAGCAGGATCTTTAAATTTGAGAACGACGGAAGGCCCCAGTTTTTTCTTTCTAGCGCTGATTGGATGCCTAGGAATCTTGATCGTCGGCTTGAAGTCATGTTCCCTGTTGTGGCGGCAAAACTACAGCAGGAAGTCGACGAAATCTTGCAATTAAACCTTGATGACTCATACAATGCCTATAGCTTGTGTCAGGATGGTACGTATCGCCGCATTCGAAGCGCGGAAGAAACAGTCGATTGTCAAGAAATCTTTTTTCAAAGAATTCTGGAACTGGCCCAGGGAAAGTTTCGTAACATCCCAGCGGGTAAATTGACGCCCGTATATAGTTGCGAAGAGAAGAGCATGGATTGAGGTGGTACATTTGACTATGGGGTGGAACGAAGATCTTATCGCGATGGTTGAAAAGCGGGCGGATGAATTCCTTGATGAACTGTCGCGGGCAAGACATAGAATTTCCTCGAAAACAGTGCATGATTTGCGGGTAGCTTCGCGGCGGGCACTTGCCATTACTAGAATGTCTGAAATCTGCTTGGACAAGACTAACAGAGGGGAAAAATTAAAAAAAGAGATTCGGGAAGTCATGAAGCTGATGAGTAAATTGCGGGATATTCATATTCAAAAGGAATATATCGCTGAAATGTTGGTCGTCTTTAAACAATTGGCGCCATACTATCAGGCATTGCGCATGCAAGAAAAAAAATTGCTTAAAAAAACTGGCTGCAAGTTAGAAAAATATCGCATGCGCTCGTTTCGAAAACTGTTTGACCGATATCTTGAAGGTTTAGGAGAGGCTCTAAACGAAAATGAGTCACTTTTATATAAAAAGGCTTCTGTCAATCGGCAAGTCGATGAGACTTTTGCCGTGTTAATCAAGCGCAAGCGAGAAATACAAGCCAATGACTTGGAGAGCATACATCGCTTTCGAATTGCTTTAAAGAATTTTCGCTACCAAGCGGAAAACATGGCTGTCCTGTTCCCGGACAATCCGGTTATCATCGAAGAGATGCATACATTGCAGACACAGCTGGGGAACGTGCAGGACCTGAGAATCATTGCCCGAGGTTTGACCGAGTTTGCCAAATCCAAAAATGAGATGCACAAAACTGCGGATGCGATTGCGGAAGAATTTGAACGCAAAATTCATCAAATGGTAATTAGGTTGCTAGTTGATGCCGACAAAATTTATACTTTTTGGGACTACTCTGACTCACTGACTGCTCAAGGAGATGATGATGGCCGCTAATAAGCAGTGATTCCTCCATCAACGGACCAGGCTGCTCCTGTTACGAAAGAAGCCTTATCGCTGGCAAGAAAGGCGATTACGTTAGCAATTTCCTCGGGTTCGGCCATTCGTTCCAGGGGATAGTGGCTGACAATGTCCTGTAAATACTTTTCTTTATCCGTGACTTTAGCCAGTTCGCGTTGGAGCATCGGTGTTTTTACATCGCCGGGGCAGACACAATTGACGCGGATTTTTTTCATGGCTAATTCTAAAGCCAAAGCCTTGGTGAAAACGGTGATGGCGCCCTTAGTGGCACAATAGGCTGTGCAAAAATAGTTTCCGTTTATCCCTGCATCTGAAGAAACGTTGACGATGGCTGCAGAGGGTTGCTTTACGAGATGCGGGATTGCCGCCTGACACATGAAAAAGGTTGCTTTTACATTGACATCGACAATCTGGTCGTAATCGCCTTCCGTCGTTTCGACAAGCGATTTTTCAAAATACATGCCCGCCGAATTTACCAAAATGCTGAGCTGGTTATATACTTTAATTGTCTCATTGATTGCCGCTACGCAGGCATCAGTTTTCCTCAAATCAGCAGTGATGACGTGCAATTTTTCTAGCGGAAACCCGGACAATTTTTTTACCGCCGATTCGCTTTCGTCAAAGTTGGTGCCTATAATAAGAACGTTGGCGCCCTCTTGCAGCAGCAGTTCGGCTGTCGCGAGCCCAATCCCCGAGGTACCTCCGGTAATTAGTGCTGTTTTCCCATTCATCCCTAAGTTCATCTTCGTACTTCCTTTCGGTTTTCAGTAAGAGCTTGCGCTGACCTGCGCAGTTATTTTACTATCTATCGGCCTGCTTCGCTAGCAGATTGTCGATTTTGAGCTGTTTGAATCATGCGCTGTCAAAGATGACACCAGGGCAAAATAACAGCCGGATGATTTATTGCAACTGGCGCAATAATTGTTGTGCTTTTAGATGGTCTTAGTATATTATAGTAGCTGGTTAAGTATGAATGTCTTCGGATATAAGTGATGGAGGTAACATTTGCATGAGTGAGATACTACGCGAGGTGCCTGGGGCGATTGTAATCAATAATCCTGACGGCCGGACAATGCGCAGTATGGCTGCTAAAGACGAGAAAACGACCATCTATGGCAGTCCAAGTTATTTAACATTGGTGCGGAGTCGCAGCGCGAAAAAGACCTATGTAGTCGCTGGTGACTATCAAATCGGCTCCCATCAACAGGCGATTGATCAAGCAGAAGCTGTCAGGCTTGCTGAAGAAGTTCAAGTATATTTGCAAGGGAAAGAAGTCATTCGTCTTGACCGACGAATTGGGGAAACATCACCATGGAAATATCATTGTCGCCTTTATATAACCAAAGATTTTGCTCGCATCCCGCTGATGTGGGAGAAAACACTTTTTCCAGCTGATAATGCCGATGCTGACCCTGATTTCGTCAGTATTTTTGTTCCGGAATGGCCGGAAAGAATGATTTTTGTCGAACCTAATGCCGGCATCTGTTATATTTTGGGCACTGATTATTTTGGGGAGTGTAAGAAATCTTTTCTACGGATGGCGATGTATCGCGCGAAAACTGCCGGCGGGCTTGGGTTGCATGCTGGCAGCAAGATAATCCGTGTCGAAGGCCCTGGGGGTGGGGTATCGGATGTCGGCTTTATCATGTTCGGCTTGTCGGGAACGGGTAAAACTACTTTGACGATCCACGACCATGGCCTGAGCAGCCCTGAAGGCGTCAATATACGGCAGGACGACGTCGTCATCATGGATGCTGGCGGGGCATGCTTTGGCACGGAAAATGGTTTTTTTATTAAGACTGAAGGCCTGGACGAAAGCCAGCGAGTCTTGTTTAAGGCTGCCACAAGTCCCAACGCGGCACTGGAAAATGTCTTGGTCGCAGAGGATGGCAGTATCGATTTTTCTGACGTCGCCCTGACAGCCAATGGACGTGGAGTGATATTGCGTGCAGAAACAGAAATGACCGACGATACGATTGATATCCCGCGAGCAGATAGGGTTATTTTTATCACACGGCGCAAAGACATTGTCCCTGCTGTCGCCCGCTTGAATCCGGCCCAGGCAGCTGCGTGCTTTATGCTGGGGGAATCCATCGAGACCTCGGCCGGGGATCCGACCAAGGCTGGACAATCGAAGCGTGAAGTGGGCACGAATCCTTTTATTATCGGGCCTGAGGAAGAAGAGGGAAATCGCATCTATGAAATTTTTAAAGCTAATCCCGAGATGGAGTGCTACTTACTGAATACCGGAAGCGTGGGTTTTAGCGACAACTTCAATGGTGAAAAGGTCACGATCAAGGCAACTACGGAAATAATGAAGCAGATAGCCAAGGGCGGAATCAAATGGCATCTCGATGCTGATTGGGGATACGAGGTCCCTGATGAAATGCCGGGAGTTGATATTGGCAAGTACAACCCGGTTCGCTATTATTCTGATGCCGAATATCTCGCTCGTGTCGCGAAGCTGCGCAGTGAACGCCGACAATGGCTGGACCAGTTTCCAGCGCTGCATCAAGATATTAAACACGCTTTATTCCCAGGTGAATAAAAATGCCCCATCTTTCGATGGGGCCGACAAGAGGGGATAGTGCTGTGAGGGAATGTTGGTTTATTACTTGTAGTATAGCTTGCTAGTGTAAATATTTCGTTAAGTATGTGTGAATATTATATTAAAAAGGGGCTGATTTTATGAAAAAATGGCGATGTGTTGTCTGTAACTATATTCATTACGGGGAAACCCCACCGGATATTTGCCCTGAATGCGGGGTGGGGCCGGACAAATTTGTTCTCGAAGGCGAGGTGCTTGAAGAAGGGGCGCTTAGCCAGGAGGAACGGGACGCCGTATTGCCGGCAATTTTTAAGATAAGCTATGGAATGTACGTCGTATCCTCCTATTCGGGGGATAAGATCAATGCTCAGGTATGTAACACCGCAGTTCAGGTGACGAGCGATCCGATTCAAGTCGCGATTGGCATTAATAAGAGCAACTTGACCCATGCCTATATTCTGGAAAGTGGCAAGTTTGCGGTCCATGTTTTATGCGAAAATGATATAAATACCGTGCGGCGCTTCGGATTTCGTTCCGGGCGTGACGCCGATAAATTTGCCAAGGTTAATTATGTTAAGGGCAAGACGGGGTGTCCCATCCTGGAAGATGGGGTCATGGGCTTTGTCGAGTGTTCAGTTGTCAACAGCATGGATTGTGGGACGCATACGATGTTTTTAGGTCGGGTGTTTACGGGCAAATTGCTGCATGATAGCACGCCGATGACCTACGCCTATTATCGCGCTAATAAATAGATGACTTTGGAGTATTGCCAAAGAGATATATTTTTGCTATACTGCCCTTTGTAATGATTTGTGGGGAGCTAGCCCAGCTGGTTAGAGCGCTACGTTGACATCGTAGAGGTCGCAGGTTCGAGTCCTGTGCTCCCCACCACGTTTTTTCAGGCATCTGCGACGCAGGTGCCTTTATTTTATTCAATGAGGGGCGGGGTTTGGGTGGTTGGGGAATCAAGCGTTGCAAGTTGGCATTATTTTGATAATTGCGCGACCACGAGGGCATTACCTGAGGTAGTTGAGCAGATGACGGTTGCATTGCTTGAATGGCACGGCAATCCTTCTTCGCCCCACGGACTTGGCTTTGTTGCCGAGAAGACATTGGGACAAGCCCGACGAAAAGTTGCGGAGACCCTGGGTGTCCGAGACGGGCAGATTGTTTTCACTTCAGGAGGGACTGAATCCGATAATCTGGGCTTGTTGGGGCCTGCGGCTATGATGCGCCCAGATAAGCGTAAAGCAATTGTCAGTATTGCCGAGCATGCTGCTGTTCTGGCTTCAGCTAGGGAACTAGAGCGATTGGGATGGCAACTGATCTGGCTGCCGGTGGCTGTAGACGGAAGGGTTGAAGTCGAGACTTTGCAGGAGCACCTTGATGAGTCCGTTGCTATTGTCAGTATTATGCACGCCAACAATGAAACTGGTGCGATCTCAGACATTGCCATGCTTGGGAAAATGATTAAGGAGCGTTCGGCGGCTCTTTTTCATGTCGACGCTGTCCAATCATGGGGGAAGTATTCTCTAGAGCCTGTGATTCCCTGGGTAGATTTTATGAGTGTCAGTGCCCACAAAATTCATGGCCCTAAAGGGGTTGGGGCTTTATTTATCAAGGATAGCAAAAATATCACACCGTTGATTTTTGGTGGTGGGCAAGAGGCAGGTCTTCGACCTGGGACGGAAAATATTCCAGGTATTGTCGGGATGGCGGAGGCCGCAGCTAGGGCTCAGGCTTCACTAGAAAGCTTTCAGCAGCAAACAATGGTGATGTCACAATTATTGATGGAAAGCATTGAACAATCTGGTGTCAAGTATCGAATAAATTCCAATTTTTCCGATCCAAACCGGGGTATGCCTCATGTCGTCAATATTTCATTTCCGGGCTATAAAGGTGAGGTCATCGTCAATGCTTTGTCAGAAAAAGGATTTTATCTCGGCACCGGGGCAGCCTGTTCTAGCCGCCGGCATCAACCTTCCCATGTTTTACAGGCGATGGGCCTTAACAGGGAGGAAATCGACGGGGCTTTGCGAATAAGTTTTTCTTTGCAAAATACGCTGACTGAAGTCGAAGAATTGGCAAAGCAATTAAGGGATACCTTGCAAATGTTAGCCAAATTTAAAAGGAGGTAGGATGGATGAAAAATTTTATAATCGTTAAATTTGGCGAGATTGCATTGAAAGGTAAAAATAGGTATCTTTTTATCAATCGGCTGGTCGGTAATATTAAAACTTCTCTTGCTGGCCTGGGTGAGTTCAATCTCGAGAAAACCCAGGGAAGAATACTCCTCTACACTGATATTTCTCCTGAGTTAGTCGCTGAGCGTCTGAATAAGGTCTTCGGGGTCAATGGCTATGCCTTGGCTAAGCAAGCTGAAAAAAACGTGGCTGCAATCGGTGATGTGGCAGTTGCTGAAGCGGCACGGATGGTTGGATTGCTAAAAGCAAAGACATTTAAAGTCGAGTCGCGCAGGTCGGATAAGGGGTTTCCCATGCAGTCTCCTGAACTAAGTGCCGCCGTGGGGGGAATTGTGCTGCAAGGCCTGCCAGAGCTTGAGGTGGATGTGCATCATCCTGACTTCACCTTGAATGTCGAAATAAGAGAAAAAGCATTTATTTACGGAGGTCACCAACGAGGCCCTGCCGGGCTTCCAGTTGGCTGTAGTGGCAAGGGCGTTGTTTTGCTTTCTGGGGGTATTGATAGCCCGGTGGCGGCCTGGATGTGTCAGAAAAGAGGCGTCGAGGTTGTAGGTTTGCATTTTCATAGTCCCCCTTTTACCAGCGAAAGGGCGCGGGAAAAAGTTGTCGATATCGGTCGAGAGTTAGTTAAGTGGCAGGGACGAATGCATTTGCTGATCGTCCCCTTCACTGAAGTTCAAAAAAAATTATTTGAAATGAAGCGCGAGGAATTTATGACTTTGGTGATGCGGCGGTCGATGGTTAGAATCGCCAATCTTATTGCCGGGGATTTTAAAGCTGGAGCCTTGATTACCGGGGAGAGCATTGGGCAAGTGGCGAGTCAGACGATTGAGAGCATAACAGTGACTGACGCCGCGGCGCAGTATCCCGTTATCAGACCAGTTATTGGTATGGACAAGGAAGAAATAACAAAGATCGCTCAGAAGATCGGGACTTATGAGATTTCAATTCGCCCATATGAGGATTGCTGCACTGTGTTTGTTCCCAGGCATCCTTCAACGAAGCCACGGCTGGATGATGTTATTGAGCAGGAGGCCACGCTGGGCCTCGATGCACTTGAATTGGCTGCAGCGCAGGGCTGTGAGAAGCTCTGGCTGTCGATCTAGTTTCTCTTAACTCCGATAGTTGCCGAAATTAGCTTGATATGATAGACTAGCAAAGGTTTATTAATCCTATTATGCGCCTGTAGCTCAGTGGATAGAGCACTGGCCTCCGGAGCCAGGAGCGTGGGTTCGATCCCCGCCAGGCGTACCACAAAAAATTCTCCTGCAAGTTTTGCAGGAGTTTTTGTTTTATTTAGAGAATAAGTCATTAGATGGTTGAAATATCTAAGGAGGCCCGGATGGAATTTTTAGCCCGCACAGTTGTTTTAATAATCGAAAGGCAGGACTTGGTGGTTTTATGCTTGTTTCAGCATATCAGGATTTCACTGATTGCGATTTCGTTGATTGTGCTGGTTGGCGTTCCTTTGGGTCTGTTGATCGGTCGATATCGTTTTTTTGCGCAACCTGTGATTTACGTGACGGGCATATTATACACGATTCCTGTTTTGGCCTTGTTTGGTTTTCTGATTCCTTTTTTTGGAATCGGAGACCGCCCGACTTTTTTCGCGCTTTTTATATACGGACTGCTGCCGGTGGTGCGGAATACCTATGTTGGCATTACCACTGTCGACGATGCAGTTCTCGAAGCTGCCCGGGGGATGGGGTGCACGGAAATGCAATTACTCACCAAAATACGCTTGCCTTTGGCTATGCCTGTAATTATCTCCGGGATCAGGACGATCACAGTCATGACGATTTCCATCGCAACTATTGCGGCTTTTATCGGGGCGGGTGGCCTTGGGGTCTTAATATTCAGGGGGATAACCACATATAATACTGAGCTGACTTTCGCGGGTTCCCTGCTCGTTGCTGGACTTGCTTTAGGGGCAGACGGCGTTCTTGCAATTCTGGAAAAACAGTTATTGAAAAGAACTCGTTAAAATAGATTGCCTGCGTTGATAAAAATTTTGGAGGTGGGGTTATGAAAAAATTCTTAGTATTTTTAATGGTGGGATTGTTATCTTTTATCAGCATTGGTTGCGGCGGAGCTGATGAGGAAGCAGCGGTTGAAAGTGACAATACACAGAAAATCGTGGTAGCAAGCAAGCCTTTCACAGAAAATTATATTATGGCGGAAATGATAACGCTCTTGCTACAAAATCGCACTGATCTAGAGGTTGAGTATTTGCCGATTGAGGGGGGGACGACATCGGTCCTGCATCCCGCCCTTGTCAATGGTGATATTGATATTTATCCTGAGTATACAGGGACGGGTTGGCAGGAAGTGCTCAAGAACGATTCGACAGATCAGACTCCCGAAGAATTGTTTGAGCTGGTGAGGAATGATTATCAAGAAAATTTTGATATTGTTTGGTTGCCTTCGTTTGGTTTTGACGATACCTTTACCTTGGCTGTTACCAGTGCTTTGGCTACTAGCAAAGGCCTGACGACTTTCTCCGATCTTGCGAAGGTTTCCCAGGAGTTGCGGTTTGGTTCCGAGCCTGATTTCTATGAGAGAAAAGATGGCTATGACGGCTTAGTCGCGGCCTACGGATTTCAGTTTAAAGAGGCTCGTCAGATGGCGATTGCTTTAAAATATAAAGCAATCGAGAGTAATGAAGTCGATGTCATCAACGCTTTTTCTACTGACGGCATGCTCAAGAGATTTGAAATGGTTGTATTGAAGGATGATTTGAATTATTTCCCCTCGTATTTATGTGCCCCGATCGTTAGAGGTGAGACGCTGCGGGCTCATCCTGAAATCGGAGAAGTATTAGCCGAGCTGGCCGGTGTGATTGACGAGGCGACCATGACACAGCTCAACTATCAAGTTGACGAACTGAAGCAAGAACCAAGAGCGGTAGCGGAAGAGTTTCTTGTTTCTCTTGAGCTGTTGAGGTAACTGGTGCTTTCATATATTGGAACCGAAAAGGAATATATTGCCGGGGTCCGGGTGGTAAAAAATTTTACACTGGACATTGCGGCTGGGGAGACCGTTGCCCTGGTCGGTCCTTCGGGTTGCGGCAAGACAACTGTTTTAAAAATGGCCAATCGTCTCGAAGAGGCTACTAAAGGTGAGGTTTTTTTTCGAAACGATAATGTGTTATCAATCGAGCCTGTGCAGCTGCGCCGTCAAATTGGCTACGTCATTCAGCAGGTCGGTTTGTTTCCACACTTGTCGGTGGGGGAAAATATTGCATTTGTCTTGCGTCTGCTCGGATGGGGAGCCTTGGCGGTTAAGGAGAGGGTTGCGGAGATGTTGGAAATGGTAGGTCTGCCGGTGGCCTCGTCTTTGTTGAAGCCATCCCAGCTGAGCGGCGGACAGCAGCAGCGGGTAGGGGTGGCGCGGGCGCTGGCATCAAAGCCTGACTTGGTATTGATGGATGAACCGTTTGGGGCGCTAGATCCGATTACGCGGCGCCAAATTCAAAACCAGATGTTAGCCCTCAAGAAAACTGTCAAGACATCGATTCTCCTCGTCACCCATGATATCCAAGAGGCCTTTCGTCTGGCCGATAGAATTGTGATTATGCATGACGGTGAAATTCTGCAAGTGGGGGAGCCGGAAGATCTTTTATGCAATCCGTGTAATGATTACGTTCGTGAGTTCATTGACAGTGCTTTTGAATATGCACATATTGTCAAGCAATATCAGGACGACTGTCAGGAGAAAACGAGGGAAAAAATTGAGTCGACTTTTTAACATTCAGTATACAGTGCAAAAGGCCGCCGATGCCATTACCGCTGCTCTTGGGATTGATACCGAGATTGTGGATAACGAGTTGACCATAATTGCGGGGACAGGCCAGTACCGTCATCGGGTCGGGTTGAAGGAAGAGGGCGGCTTGATCGATTCAGGCTACATGTATGGCCGGATTCTTTCCAGCGGCGAGGAGTACACTGTTCGCGATGCTAAGGCCGATCCAAACTATGATCCTTCCGTTGCCTTAGGTAAAACTATGGAGTTGGCCGAAATCTGTTGCCCCATCGTGTATGAGGGGCATACATTAGGTGTAGTCGGGCTGATTGCATTTTCAGAGCAGCAGCGCAAAGATTTGCTGGCCAATGAAAAAGCCTATCATTTATTTTTGCGCCGGATGGGATACTTGATCGCCAGCAAGGCTTCAGAGACCGAGAAGAGCGAGCAAATTCAAACTATTTTGGAGACTATTCATGAGGGAATTATTGCCGTCGATGCCAAGGGCGAAATAACGTTATGCAATCAGATGGCAGAAAAATTGCTCCGGCATCCGCGACGAGAAATTGTCGGGCAGGACATATCAACTTTATGGCCGAACTTTCCTTTTCCCGGAGAGATGAATGGCGATGTCGCGCGAGAGCACGAGCAGATCTACGTCGATAGTAAGTATGGAACTTTGCATTTCTTAGTTAAGCTGCGTGTGCTTGTCGGCGGGGAAACTGAAGGCGGGATTAAAAGCCTGGAGAAAACTAAAAATAATGGCGCTGTCATTTCCTTTCGCGACATGGCTGAAGTTCGTCAACTTGTATACGATATCACGGAGAATAAACAAAGTAGCGGGTTTGAAGATATTATCGGGGTAAGCCAAATTTTGCTGGATTTAAAGGAAAAGGCCCAGCGCGTCGCCATGAGCAGTTCAACTGTTTTAATTACCGGAGAAAGTGGTACAGGGAAAGAGCTGTTTGCAAGAGCAATCCATTTTAGCTCGCCACGTAGCCAGGGACCTTTTATCACCGTTAACTGTGGCGCCATTCCCGAAGCTTTGCTGGAAAGTGAACTCTTTGGCTACGAGAGTGGCGCTTTTACTGGGGCACGCAAGGGCGGCAAGGCTGGAAAATTCGAGATTGCGAACAAGGGAACGATTTTTCTTGACGAAATTGGGGACATGCCCCTGCACTTGCAGGTTAAACTATTGCATGTCCTGCAGCGACATGAGATGGAGAGAATCGGCTCGAATACGACAATTCCGGTGGATGTCCGCGTCGTGGCGGCCACAAATCGGGATTTGGAGTTAATGATGCAGGAAAATGAGTTCAGGGAGGATCTCTATTTTCGTCTCAATGTTATTCCTTTCTTTATTCCGCCCTTGCGGGAAAGGCGCGAAGATGTAGAGTTGTTGCTCCGGCATTGTCTGAGGCGGGCTGCCGTTAACATTAATAAAGAAATCGATGATTTTGATCAGCCGGTAAAGGATTTGTTGATGGCCTATGATTGGCCCGGGAATGTCCGGGAGCTAGAGAATACGATGGAATATGTTGTCAATATGGCCCCCGGCAAAGTAGCCACCGAGGATTGCCTGCCGATGCGGATCAAGCGAACCGTGAGCGATCTTTCAAAGCCGCGAAGTTTGCGCTATTACCTGGAGACCAAGGAAAAGGAAATCATAGTGGCGCATCTGGATCGGCATGGCAGGTCTCTCGAGGGAAAAAGAAGAGCGGCCAAAGAATTAGGCATCAGCCAGGCTACTCTGTACCGTCGGATTCGCGAATTAGAGATTGATTAGTTATTAATAATGATAAACTATTATTATATTTGATAACATGATAGTAGAGTGCTCCTTCTACCTGCTGCCAAGGTTTTGGCAAGGCTGCGAAACAATTAAGCGGCTGGATTATTTATCAATTGTGATAAAGTTGATTTTTGCACTCTTGGTCACTGAGAAATAATCGCCCTATTTTGTTGGGCATAGGGGAAGTCTCAAGTCAGTTTTTATTTTGGCAAGGTATTTGCAATGGTAAGAGTAGAAGCGCAAAGCGCTAAATATGTTTAGGAGGGTTCTCTAATATGACAAGAGCAAGTGTCCAGGAAGTTCTCAAAGAGGCCACTAGGTATGTGGAGCTCATTAAAAAGCCTACTGCCGAAATGACTGAGGCCGAAAAGGATCAAGTAGTTGAAGAGTCGATTCCTAATTTTAATCAGTTCGTAAATCCAGGTTGGTTGGAGTATAGAAAGTCTGTTTCAACTGATGCTACATTTGTTGAGTGGGAAGATCACGATTCTTCTTTCACCGACACACATGGTGTGGAATTCCTTGATTGCTTAGGCGGCTATGGTATTTATGCCTGCGGCCATCGCAACCCTGAGATTGTCTCCACAGTTGTTGCCCAGCTTGGGAAAATGTGCTTACATAGTCAAGAGTTAGTCGATCCGCTACGTGGATTTCTTGCCAAGTTAGTTGCGATGATTACCCCTGGCGACTTGCAGTATTCTTTCTTCACCAATGGCGGCGCCGAGGCTAATGAAATGGCGTTGAAGCTTTGCCGTCTCGCGACTGGCAATCATGCGATTATCTCGACTGTCTATGGTTTCCATGGCAAATCCATGGGTGCTGTTTCAGTTTCTGGTAAGGGCACCTATCGTAAACCTTATCTTCCTTTGGTTGCTGGCGTGCACCACGTCGAATACGGCAATGCCGATGCCTTGGAAGCTATGATCAAGAATCTTCAGGCTGTCGGCGATACAGTTGCTGGATTCATTGCTGAGCCGATTCAGGGTGAAGCTGGCGTTCGTATCCCGAGTGAAGATTACTGGCCTCGCATTCGTCAGATTTGCGACAAGTATGGCGTAGTCCTCATTGCTGATGAAATTCAGACTGGCATGGGCCGTACTGGCACATGGTGGGGCGTCGATCACTGGAATGTTGTTCCTGACGTTATTACTTTTGGCAAGTCTTTTGGTGGTGGCGTTATGCCGATTACCGGTATCATTGCTCGTCCGCACCTGTGGGACAAAATGAAAGAGAATCCGTGGATTCTCGGTTCTCCCACATTCGGTGGTAACCCGGCCTGCTGCTCCGCTGCCATTGCAACGATTAAGTACATGGCCGAGCACGACATCCCTGGTCAGTTTAAAGACAAGGGCGAGTATTTCACCAAGGGCCTCAAGGAAATCCAAGCAAAGCATAAAGTTTTGATGGATGTCCGCGGACGTGGCTTGTTGATTGGCCTTGAGTACCCAGCAGATCATATCGGATACGAAATTTCTGCCGGTATGTTTGCCAACAAGATTCTTGTCGGTGGCACTTTGAATAATGCCCGCGTTTTCCGGATTGAGCCTCCTGCCATCATTACCTATGAGGAAATCGATCGCGTTCTCGCCACTTTGGATAAAGTTATTGGTGAAGTGGAAGCGAAACATGCGGCTGATATCCCTGGTTTGGTAGCCGAGTTTAACGCTACTCGTAAAGAAGTTCTTTAAGACTCACCCAGGCTTAAAGCAAGATAAATAAAAAGAGCACCTCGTTTAGGAGGTGCTCTTTTTTTATTCTTGCTATTAATCTATAATAGAGAGAGTTTAAAAAAACTGGGGGGAAATTTTTTGACGGTTTATTATGCTTCATGGCTCTGGATTGCCTTTGGAGTTTTCGCTGGTATCGGGGCTGTATGGATGATGAGGCGGCGTTTGTATTTTCAATCACTCAGTTTTGCTTTCGTCGCTGGGATGGCTTTTATGTATTGTTATATTTGCTAATCGATTAATTTACCTATGATAATGAGAATTCGTGGATAAATTGCTATCCATGGTTTTTTATTTTACGAAGGAAGAAAAAGGAGGAGTCAGATGAGTAAGGTCTTTTTGCTTGGCAATGCGGCGATTGCTAGAGGAGTTTGGGAAGCTGGCGTAACTTTTGCGGCAGCATATCCAGGAACACCGAGTACGGAAATAATGGAACATATAGCAGATTATTCGGAGATTGATTCGCGTTGGTGTCCTAATGAAAAGGTAGCGATGGAGACGGCTATCGGGGCTTCGTTAGGTGGGGCTCGTGCCTTTGTTTCCATGAAACATGTCGGCCTTAACGTGGCTGCTGACCCCTTCATGACTGTCACTTATACAGGAGTTGGTGGGGGGTTGGTCATCTGCGTAGCCGATGATCCGGGGATGCACAGCTCGCAAAACGAGCAGGATACACGTATGTATGGAAAATTTGCCAAGGTTCCTGTTTTTGAGCCGTCAAATGCTCAAGAAGCCAAAGAGATGATCGCACTGGCTTTTAATGTCAGTGAGCATTTTGACACGCCGGTTATCGTCCGTACAACCACGCGCATAGCACACGGCAGTGGAATTGTATGGCTGGAAGAGAGACAAGAAAAGACTATTCAAAAATATCATAAAGACATGGGCAAGTGGGTAATGATGCCCGCCATGGCACGGAAGCGCCATGTTGTCATCGAAGAACGCCTCGTCAGCCTGGAGGAGTATGCGGACAAGTTGCACTATCAAAGGGTTGAAGAACTCCCGGAAAACGAGCTTGGGGTTATTGCTTCGGGCGCCGCTTATAAGTATGTCAAAGATGCACTACCAAAGGCGTCGGTTCTAAAGCTCGACATGGTTTATCCTCTACCTAGAGCCTCGATCACTGCATTTGCAGCCAAAGTAAAAAGGCTGGTCGTCGTCGAGGAGCTTGAACCGTTTGTCACAGAGCACCTACGAGGATGGGGCATAGAGTGTCAGGGCAAGGAACTCTTTTCCCTTTGTGGTGAACTAGATGTTCCGACAGTCAAAAAAGCAGTCCTGGGAGAGGCGGACGATACTCTCGTCCTGCGAGAGCCGTGCGTCGACATTCCTCCTCGTCCACCTGTGCTATGCTCGGGCTGTCCACACCGCGGTGCTTTTTTAATCTTGCGCAAGCTCAAAGCAGTTGTCATCGGTGATATTGGATGCTACACATTGGGAGCGCTGCCGCCATTGTCGGCGATGGATACTACTGTCTGCATGGGGGCAAGTATTGGGATGGCAGCCGGCATGTCCAGAGTTGTTGGCGAAAAGACCAAGGGCGATATCGTTGCTGTAATTGGCGATTCGACGTTTTTTCATTCGGGGCTGACGGGATTGCTGGACGCGGTTTATAATCGCGATGCAATAACTGTCCTCGTTTTGGATAACGCTACAACTGGTATGACGGGTCATCAACACCATCCTGGGACCGGTGTGACTCTTAGCGGGGAACAAACCGAGACTGCCGATATTGGAGCAATTGCTGCAGCGATGGGGGTCAAGCGAATTCGTGAAGTCGATCCATTAGACTTAACCGCCATTGAGACTGTTCTCACAGAAGAGATGAGTATCGATGAGCTATCGGTGATTGTTGCTAAGCGCCCTTGCGCCTTGCTGGTGAAGCCGGAAAGACATCCGTACATCGTAAATAGCGAGTTGTGTCGTGGTTGCAATGAATGTGCGCGAAGTGGCTGCCCCTCGATACGGATGCGGAATCGCACGGCAGTTATCGCGGACACGTGTACAGGTTGTGGCCTTTGCCTGCAGCTATGCCGTTTTGAAGCTATTGCTGGAGGTGAGCCAAAATGAATGAAATTAATATCGTGGTTGCTGGGGTTGGTGGTCAGGGGACTCTTTTAGCAAGTAGGATTCTAGCAAAAGTGTTAATGGATTCGGGGCTCGATGTTAAAGTGTCCGAGGTGCATGGGATGGCCCAGCGCGGTGGCAGTGTGGTGACTTTTGTCCGCGCCGGCCAAAAAATTTACTCACCTCTGATTCACCCGGGGCAGGCTGATTATTTGATCAGTTTTGAAAAATTAGAGGCTTTGCGCTGGATGCACATGTTAGGGCCTGGCAAAGAACTGATTTCAGCGGATACGGAATTGATGCCAAGCGGGCAAAAAGTGGAGTATCCGGAAAATATCGAAGAGAGAATGCGGGATTGCAATGTTGCGGTGCTGTGGCTTGACGCGGCTTCGATAGCGCAGGCGGCGGGCAATCAAAAGGCGGTAAATACTGTTTTATTAGGAGCGCTTGCTGCGAAAATGGATTTGCCTGAGGCGACCTGGCTGGAGGCGTTAAAGAGTGAAGTGCCAGAGAAGCTGTTAGATGTAAATTACACTGCCTTTAAAAATGGGTGGCTAAAAGGCCAGGAGTAATACTTTTGTGAAAGTAGGGATGAGCATTGTTTTGGAATGAATTCGTTGAATGTATGGACCAAGGCTCGATGCGAAAATTGCAACTGGAACGGCTGCAGCAAACTGTAGAACGACTCTACCACAATGTTGCCGCATACCGCACCAAAATGCAAGCCAAAGGAATGGAGCCGGAAGATGTCAAGTCCCTGGAAGATTTGCGCCATCTGCCGACGACGAGTAAACAGGATTTGCGGGATGCGTATCCATATGATTTGTTTGCCGTGCCGCTCAGTGAAATCGTTCGTTTACACGCCTCTAGTGGAACGACAGGTAAACCTACTGTGGTTGGGTACACGCGCAACGACATCAGCATGTGGGCAGAGCTGATGGCGCGTTCATTGACTTCAGCCGGAAGTTCTAAAAGTGCGATTATCCAAAACGCCTATGGTTACGGATTGTTCACTGGGGCGCTTGGTGTCCATTACGGTGCCGAGAAAATCGGAGCTGCCGTTATTCCGGTCTCGGGAGGGAATACCAAGCGACAAATTATGCTACTAGAGGACTTCGCCCCAACATTGCTGGCCTGTACGCCTTCTTATGCGCTTCAAATTGCGGAGGTGCTTGAGGAGCAAGGGGTTGATATGGACAAGTTGCATCTTCGTTGGGGATTGTTCGGAGCGGAGCCGTGGTCGGAAGAGATGAGACGTGAGCTGGAGGCCAAGTTGCGCTTGACGGCGCTAGACATTTACGGATTAAGCGAAATCATTGGACCTGGTGTTGCTTGTGAGTGTGTCGAAAAGAGAGGCATGCATATTAATGAGGACCATTTTATTCCGGAGATTATTGATCCACTCACCGAAGAACCGCTGCCTTACGGCGAAAAAGGTGAGTTGGTCTTTACTACAATCACCAAGGAAGGCATGCCTTTGATTAGGTATCGGACGAGGGATATTTCCAGGCTCTTTCCTGAAAAATGTGCTTGCGGCCGTAGCTTGATTCGCATGGAGCGTGTGAGCGGTCGGACAGATGACATGCTGATTATTCGCGGAGTTAACGTTTTCCCTTCGCAAGTCGAAAGCGTTCTCTTAGGAATCAGCGGTGTCGAACCTCACTATATTCTTATAGTCGATCGCAAAGGAAATTTGGACACTCTTGAGGTACAAGTCGAGGTATCGGAATCCCTCTTTTCTGATGAAGTGCGGCGTTTGGAAGAGCTAGAGAATCGCATCACAAAAGAGATTGAGAGTAATTTGGGGGTCGGCGCCAAAGTGCGGTTGGTGGAGCCGAAAAGTATTCCCCGGAGCGAAGGAAAAGCCAAGCGCGTCATTGATAATCGTAAATTATAGGAGGTGGCGAAATGTTAGTTAAGCAAATTTCTGTATTTTTAGAGAATAAATCCGGCCGCATTTATGAAGTTTCGAAAACCTTGGGTGACAATGGCATCAGTATTAGTGCGTTGTCCATTGCTGACACCACCGATTTTGGGATTATGCGTTTAATTGTCAGTCGTCCCCAGGATGCCTTGAAGGTTCTGAAGGAGCAAGGATTTACAGTTAGCTCGACTGAGGTAATCGCAGCCGAGGTGGCAGATAGCCCTGGTGGACTTTCCCACGCATTGGCGGCGCTTGACGAAGCTAAGATCAGTATCGAATACTTGTACGCTTTTGCGGCAAAATCCAAGAGTGGAGCTTTGGTGCTGTTTCGCGTGGAGGATCCTCATGCAGCCGTGGGAGCTTTGGAAGCGGCTGGAATCAAAGTATTACCTGGTGACGAAGTCTACGCCCTTTAAAGAGTAATCGTAATTTTCGAGGTGATTAAATTGTTCCAAGGTGAATCGCCGATGTGTTTCGGCTGTGGAGAGGCGAATAGTTGTGGTCTCCAGATGAAATTTGATTATGTTGGAGAGAGGATTTTCAGCACTTATGTTGCTCGTCGCGAGCATGAAGGCTACGATGGCATATTGCATGGTGGGATAACAGCCTCGCTACTCGATGAAATTATGGGCGAACTTGTTCAACGGCAGGGAATCTACGCAGTGACAGGGGAGCTGACAGTCAGATACATCGTTGCTGTGCAGACAGGCGAAGAGCTGACTTGTACGGCCGAGATAAAAAGTGTCGAGGGCCGCAAGATTAAAGTCCATGGGACAGCCAAGCTGCCGGATGGAACCATTGCCGCAACTGGGGATGCGGTATTTGTTAAGATTAAAGATAAAACAGATTAGAGGTGGGAATTGTATGGAAAAAAGAGCTGAGATTGGCGTTATCGGTGGATCAGGTTTTTATTCTTTTCTCGAAGATGTTGTAGAAATTAAAATGGACACTCCCTATGGCCCTCCTAGCGATAAGATCGCGATTGCTACGGTAGGTGATAAACAAGTTGCCTTTGTTCCCAGGCACGGTAAAGACCACTGGATACCGCCGCATAAGATTAATTACCGGGCTCAGTTGTGGGCTCTCAAGGAGCTTGGCGTGGAACGGATTATTGCGCCGACAGCTTCGGGAAGCTTGCAGGCTGAGATCAAACCGGGTGACTTTGTTATTTGTGATCAATTTGTCGATCGCACCAGCGGTCGCATCGACACCTTTTATGATGGCCCGATTACGACACACATCAGCATGGCTGAGCCGTACTGCCCAGCGCTGCGCAACCTGGCTGCCAAGGTGGGCAAGGATCAAGGCATCACTATCCATGAGGAAGGGACGGTTGTAGTCATTCAGGGCCCTCGTTTCTCGACGAAAGCTGAGAGCAAGTGGTTTAGTCGCAACGGTTGGGAAGTTATCAATATGACCCAATATCCGGAGGTTGCCCTCGCTCGCGAATTAGGGATGTGCTACGTCAATATTGCATTGATTACGGACTACGATGCTGGACTGGAAGGTCATCCGGATATCAAGCCTGTCAATCACCAGATGGTGCTGGAAATCTTTAACGAGAATATCGAAAAGCTCCGGGGCATGCTATTTGAGATGATTCACCGTATGCCAAAGAAAAACGATTGTGAAACTTGTATGGCAGATTTCAAAGCTGCCAGAATGGAATAATTCCATGGAGATGGATAATCAAATCTGCTCCGTGACTGGGGCGCGCAAGTTGCTGGTGGAATATTGTCAGCGGATTCACCAACGCCGTCTGGTAAGTGCGTGCGGAGGTAACGCTAGCCTGCGTCTGGCTGAGGGGGAATTTCTAATGACCCCATCAGGCTTTGCTCTAGATGAAGTTGCCCCGGAAGATCTTGCTTTGATTGATGAAAGTGGTGCGCTGCGCTGTCCGTGTGCGCACCGCCCGACGTCGGAATGGCAGCTGCATCTTGGAGTCTACGCCGCGCGGCCGGATGTTGGGGCGATAGTGCACACTCATTCTCCGGCAGCTACTTCGTTTGCTTATTTAGGGCTTCCGATTGAGCCGGTTAATCCTGAAAGCATGGCCTGCTTGCACACCTTGCCATTAGTCCCGTATTATCAGTACGGCAGCATTGAACTGGCGCAAGCGGCTTCGGCAGAAATTACCAAAGCCGATGCGCTTTTGCTGGAGAAGCACGGCGTTGTGGCGGCGGGGAAAAGTCTGCGTGAGGCGTTGCATCTGGCTGAGCTTGTGGAGGAAACGGCGCTGATGAATATATACATTAAAATGATCAAGGGGAGGGATTGACGTGCGGTCGATGTTATGGGGGCGGGACCGATTGACCATTATTGACCAAACCTGTCTCCCCCTGGAGAAAAAACTAATTGATTTGAGGGATTACAGGCAGGTAGCTGAGGCGATAACGATGCTTAGGATTCGCGGCGCCCCTGCTATCGGAGTTGCAGCAGCTTATGGCGTCGTCTTGGCGGCAAGGGAGCTGGAAAAAGAAACATGTTTTTTAAGCAGGCTTGAGGAAGCGGCTGTTATTTTGCGCCAAACGCGGCCGACAGCTGTTAATCTTTTTTGGGCAATCGATAGAATTATGGCGGTTGCGATTGCAAATCAGGGGCTGGCTCCGACGGAGATTGCGGATTTGCTTGAGGCTGAGGCAATCCTGATGACCGAGGACGATATTCGTTGCAATATTGCGATGGGCAGCTATGGTGAACCTTTTATTGTCGATGGAGATGTGGTTTTAACGCACTGCAATGCTGGGTCCCTAGCGACTGTCGATCATGGGACGGCGCTAGGAGTATTGCGCACGGCTTGGGATAAAGGCAAGCGTTTTCAGGTATACGCTGATGAGACGCGGCCTTTACTGCAGGGGGCGCGGTTGACGGTTTATGAGCTGATGGAACACGGAATTCCTACGACGCTCATTACCGATAGCATGGCCGGACATTTCATGCAACAAAAACTAATTACCAAGGCGATTACCGGGGCTGATAGAATTGCGCTGAATGGCGATTCTGCCAATAAAATTGGTACTTATCAGGTGGCGGTACTCGCTAAGCACCACGAATTGCCTTTTTATATTGCCGCACCACTTTCAACGATCGACCCCAGGCTTGAAAGTGGCGAAGGGATAATCATCGAAGAGCGAAGCCCGGAGGAAGTGACTCATTTGTATTCCAGTCGCATCGCACCGATCGGGTCCAAGGTGCGCAACCCTGCGTTTGATGTCACCCCTGCTGCCTTAATAACTGCAATTATTACCGAAAAGGGAGTGGCTTTTCCACCTTTTAAGGAGAGCATCCGTCGGTTAATTGAAGCGAGTAATCTGTTAAGTTAAGGGAAAACATTTGGTGAAATTTTTCTTGCTTCATCTAAATCTTTGGGGTATAATCCTTTTTGCGTGACGGACCATTAGCTCAATTGGCAGAGCATCCGACTCTTAATCGGGGGGTTGTAGGTTCGACTCCTACATGGTCCACCAAAAATCCACCTCGCTGACGATGCGAGGTTTTTTTCTTTACTGGGGCATTTGATTTTTTCAGAGGGGGACGACCAAGATGCAGGTCCATAGTTTTTCTCATGGCGATGTGGATGGCGCGGTTTCAAATTTGCTGGTGCAGAAGTATTATGATTGTAGTGGTAGCGATTTTCGTGTCGAATTTTGTAATTATCGCAATATTGATGCCAGGATTGAGTCGTTTTTGAATAGTAACGAGTATAATGAGAATATCCATATTGTACTGACGGACATTTTCCCGAGCCCTGAGGTTTTAAAACTATTGGACAGCGCCCCGAATCGAAAACTTGCTATCGATCATCACCAGACTTCGTGGGACGAAATACAGGGAAAGAATTATGACTGGGTCAAAGTGGACACCCGCTTTTCTGCAACCAAGCTGGTTTTTCAGCATTTCGTCAAGGGTAATGACGCGGCGGGGGTTACTCGCGTCAAAGAATACGGGGATTTGGTAAGGATCGTCAATTTGCTGGATGTAGGCGATCGAAGCAGCGACGATTTTCTTAAAAATATAGATGCTATTGCTGATTTATCATCTTTTTTCTCTGCTAGTGGGGTTTCAGCGTTTAGGCGACGCTTCGCTCAGAAATCAAATCTGTCTTGGAATGAAGTTGAGAAGGCAACAATCGCGACGGTGGAAAAATTTCGCCAAGACGTCTTGAGGCGCTTAAATCCGCAAGAGATTGAATCTTCCTGCGGCAATTATCGATATGTGGTAGCTTTTGCTTCGGATTATCAGTCGGATATTCCCGAACATGTTCTGCGAACAAGAAGTGAATTTGCCTTTATTATAATAGTTGACATCAATGATGCAAGGTTTTCTTTGCGACGAAACGATAATAACTTATTTGGAGCCGGATTAGACTTGGCAAGGATAGCTGAATGTTACGGGGGAGGAGGACATCCTTTCGCCGCAGGATTTGAAGGCAGTGACATTTTGCAAGCATTAGAGTATTTGGAAGAATTCTTGCATGGGAAGATTCGGGGAATAGATTTTGCATAATTATCATGGTGCGGTCGATCCCTGATTAGAAAAAATAAGGAGATGTTGGAGAAGTGGATTTTTTAACTCAACTCAAAGCAAGAGCTCGACAGGATAAGAAAAAAATTGTTTTACCAGAATCGTTGGAGCCTCGCAATCTTGAAGCCGCCTGTAGAGTAATTATGGAAGGCGTAGCTGATATTGTATTGCTCGGTGACAAAGGGAAAATCCAAGAAGCGGCAGGGTGCCATTGTCTGGATGACGCCGAGATTATTGACCCGGAAAATTTTGCCGGGATGGATGATTTTGTTAAAGAAATGGTTGAGCTACGCAAAAGTAAGGGGATGACCCCTGAAGATGCCAGGATGGCTTTAAAGAATCCGATGACTTTTGGCGCAATGCTCGTGCGGAAAGGAATGGCAGATGGAATGGTTTCGGGTGCAATCCATTCTTCGGCAGATGTCCTGCGGGCGGGATTGCAAATCGTCAAAACTGCACCGGGCACAAAGCTTGTATCCTCCTTTTTTGCCATGGTTGTCCCTAATTGCTGCTTTGGTGATGAGGGGATTTTTATTTTCTCGGATTGTGGCTTGGTGCCGAATCCGACAGCCGAGGAATTGTCAGAGATCGCATTGAGCTCGGCGGCCACTTTCAAGATGCTGACTGGGAAAGAACCGCGGGTTGCGATGCTAAGCTTCTCGACGATGGGAAGCGCCAGCCATCCAGATGTGGATAAGGTTGCGACAGCGACTCAGCTTGCAAAAGCGAAAAATCCTCAACTGATGATCGATGGAGAAATGCAGCTCGATGCCGCGATTATTGCTAGCGTTGCCGAGCAAAAGGCGCCCGCCAGCAAGGTTGCCGGCAAGGCCAATGTTCTCATTTTTCCAAATTTGGACGCGGGCAACATTGGCTATAAGCTTGTGCAGCGTTTTGCCGGTGCGCAGGCCTTTGGACCTGTGACACAAGGTATTGCCCGCCCAGTTAACGATCTTTCCCGCGGGTGTAATGCCGATGACATCATTGGAGTTATTGCGATAACTGCCGTGCAGGCGCAGCACATCAAATAGAGGATGTCGGATTAATTATTCTTTTAGGGACGTGAGGGCTGATGCGAATTCTGCTCGTCGATGACGAGGTAGTAGGCTTAAGGGCGACAGCTGATTTTTTGAGGGAGATGGGACATCAAGTCACAGATTGCGATGATCCGCGTTTAGCTTTAGATTGCTACTATCGAGATAGCTATCCCCTCGTTTTGTCGGATGTCCGCATGCCTCAGATGTCAGGCTTGGAGCTCTTGAAAGAGATTAAAAGCTCGCAAGGTGCAGATTTGACAGATGTGGTTCTTTTTACTGGATTTGGTGATGCTGAAAGCGCATCTGAAGCGATTCGTTCCGGAGCCTATGATTTCATTGTTAAGCCCTTTGATGTCGCCGAGCTGGCCGACTTGATCGAAAGGCTCGACCACAAGCATGCTGCAGCTGCGTCCAGTAGCCAGAGACCTGGCGATGAAGCCGCTAGCCGTGCTGCCAACGATGAAATAAAAGACGAAGTCCGGATATTACGAAAAGTTCTGGCAAGCTATATGGTTGGGGACGAACTCGTTTTTCACTCACCTGAAATGCTGGCAATCGTCGATCAAGCAAAGCGCTATCATCGCGACCCTGGCATACCTGTCTTGATTACAGGCGAAACCGGAACGGGGAAAGAAGTTATTTCAAGGTTGATTCACTTTGGCGAGGGAGAAGCTAGTGCGCCTTATGTGGACATCAATTGTGCGGCTATCACGCCAAGCCTCTTTGAGAGTGAATTATTTGGGTACGAAGGCGGAGCCTTTACTGGGGGGCGTATCAAGGGCCAGCGGGGTAAGCTGGATTTAGCAGCTGGAGGGACTTTGTTTCTCGACGAGGTCGCCGAGTTGCCCCTGGAGATGCAAGGCAAGCTGTTGCGCGTGCTCCAAGAGAAATATTTCTATCGGGTGGGTGGGCTGGAAAAAATACCCTTTCGGGCGCGTCTAATCTGTGCGACCAATGTCCATCTCGAGCACGCTGTTGCTTGCGGTTTGTTCCGCAAGGATTTATATTATCGCTTGTCAGTTGGCAATATCAATATCCCTGCCCTGCGGGATCGCCCTGAAGACATTTTGCCCCTGGCAGAAATATTTCTATTGAAGTTTGCTCGAGAAAAGAAAAAAAGTTTTCGCGTTGTCGCGACGACAGCGATAGCAGAATTGCAAAAACAAAACTGGCCCGGGAATATCCGTGAGTTAAAGAATTTGATTGAGTGGGCTGTCTTCATGTTTGATAACGAGGCGCTGACCAAGGAGCATGTGCTTAGTTTCTTTAATCGTTCAGGTCGACAGGAAGAATTAAAAATTTTGACAGAACGTGGAACTTTGACTGTCAATCCAGTTGATTTGCCCCAAGAGGCTTTTGACCTGAATCAGCATGTCGCTTCCATTGTAAGAGCTACCCTAGAAAAATTTGACAATAATAAATCAAAGGCGGCTAAGTATCTCGGGCTGTCCCGCCGCGTTCTGTATGGTTTGATTAAGAAAATGAACTAATTGGTTCGCATATGGACATATTCGTTCATGTGAACCAATTAGTTCACATGAACTGTTGGTATTGTTTAAGAGTGGAGCTTGAATTATCAAGCTTTCGCTCTTTTTTTATCCATTTTTCCTTTGGCACGTTAATTGCTCAAGTCTTATTGTTTCAGTAATAGGGGGTGAATGATTTTGAGAATAATGTTAATCGATGATGAAGCAGATTGCTTGGCGAGTTTGAGCTCGGCGATGCAGCCGACAGAGCATCAAATTGATGTCTTTGATAATCCTGCCAAGGCAATGGCAGATTTTTCGCACGTTGAGTATCAACTTGTGATAACTGATATGAAAATGCCGCAGATGACGGGTATCGAAGTCTTGCAAGAAGTAAAGCGAGCGAGGCCGGAAACACAGGTAATTATTATCACGGGCTATGGCGATGCAGAGACCGCAATCGCGGCTCTAAATAACGGAGCCTTTGCTTTTTTTGGTAAACCCGTCGATATCGGGGAACTGCTGGAGACGATTGACAAGGTTGAGGTTGCATTAAGCAACAGCGTGGAGACGAGCTTAGAGCATGAAAGAATTAAGGAAGAATATGAAAAGCTGCGAAACGCGTACCTTGAATTGAAAACATTTTTAGAAAGACAGGAATAATTGATATGAGAGGGGGCGTGGGTTTTGGCCGGAGGATTCGATGAACGGCAAGAAATGATCAACGATTTTATCACGGAAAGCACTGAATTGTTAGATGAAATCGAGCCCGAAATTATAAAAATGGAAAAAGTTGCCGGCGATGATGGCGCAGTCGATGATGAGATACTGAATACCATTTTTCGGATGTTTCATTCAATCAAGGGCATGGCATCCTTCCTCGATTTGCAGACGATTATGAATGTTACCCACGAAGCCGAGGCATTGCTGGATATTTTTCGCAAGGAAAGTCGTCCGATTATGCCTGAACACCTGGAGATTCTTTACAAAACCAGTGATTTTTTAAGGAATATGCTACAAGTTATTGAAACCCAAACGACAGATTCTGGAATGGAAGCTGAAGCTGAGGGAATTATCGTTCAAATAAAACAAACGGCTGTCGTCGACGAGGCAGCTAGCGCCGCTAAAAAGTCAACTGCCAAGGCAAAAGCGATGGCTTCAGACATTCCTACTCCGGTTGAAGACATTGCCTTAGATGACGAACTCGTCATTGCTGAGGGTTTAAAAATTCAAATTACACCCGAGATGATCAAGCGCTTTGTCGAAGAATCCATCGAATCATTTGAGGACGCGGAGACCGCCTTTCTTGAAATAGAGAAGGATGGTAGCAATGAATATTTAATTGAGAATATTTTTCGCGCTTTTCATAGCTTCAAGGGCAATAGCGGTTTCTTTGGCTTAGCAGAATTTGAAAAGGTGGCACATTCTGCCGAAGAGATATTGCAAGAGGTTCGTGATGGAAAAGCTTACGATCAACATCTTTTGGCAACCGGATTTCTCAGCGTTATCGATGCGTTGCGCTCCGGCATGCAGCTACTTTTAGCTGGTGAAGAAAATTATTTGCCAGGCGGCACTTATCTTGTCGAACAATTCGGCAAGATGCGATTGGCAATGGACCAACCCATCGAAATGCTTGAGACAAAAAAGAAAAAAAATATTGCAATAACTGAGGTAAATGATTTCAAAACAGGTGACGATACTAAAGAACCTTCGATTAGACAGACTTTTGCTGGTGGTGCAGGTGGAGGAACGGGCGGACCGCCGGCAGCTCAAAATGCAGTTCGCGTCGATGTCGAAAAACTCGATTTGCTCCTTGATTTAGTGGGTGAGTTGGTGATCGCGGAAGCGATGGTGGCCCAAAACCCCGATTTAGTTGGATTGCAGTTAGGTCGTTTTGAAAAGGCCGTCCTGCACCTGACAAAAATCGTTCGAGACATCCAGGACGTCGCCATGTCGATTCGGATGATTCAGCTATCGGGTGTTTTTCGCAAGATGGTCAGGCTTGTCCGCGATTTGGCGGTCAAGGAACACAAGAAAATCTCTCTAGAGATCATTGGTGAGGAGACCGAGGTCGACAAAACAATTATCGAGCAGATTTCTGACCCTCTCGTTCACGTTATTCGTAATGCGGTGGATCATGGCCTTGAGAGTACGGAAGATCGCATTGCGGCTGGAAAAGACGAAGTTGGTCACATCACCCTAGAAGCCAAGCACTCAGCCGGCGAGGTTGTCATTGTCGTTAAAGATGACGGCAAGGGCCTAAATCGCGATAAAATTTTACAAAAGGCGATTAATAAGGGATTGGTGCATGGTGAAGGGCAAGAACTAAAGGATGAGGATGTTTGGAAGCTTGTTTTTGAGCCTGGCTTATCGACGGCGGATCAAGTTTCTTCAATATCGGGCCGCGGGGTTGGAATGGATGTTGTTAAGCGCAACATAGAAAAACTACATGGCAAGATCGACATCAGGTCAACGCCCGGCTCAGGAACTTCGATTATAATGCGGATCCCACTGACTTTGGCAATTATCGACGGCATGATTGTCCGTGTCGGGAAAAACAAATACGCTTTGCCGATTGTCGCCATCAGGGAGTCGCTACGTCCTAATAAGAACTCCGTTGTTGTTCAGCCAGATGGTATGGAGCTGGTTAAAATCAGGGATCACATGCTGCCTGTTTTGAAGCTCCATGAGCTATTCAAAATCAAAGGAGATTATCAGAATCTCAATGAGGGTATCCTGGTCGTTGTCGAAAGCGAAAATCAGACCTGTTGTCTATTTGTTGATGAATTGATCGGTCAACAACAAATCGTCATCAAGGCTGTTAACGATTATCTAGGTAGTGTTAGAGGAGTTTCCGGTTTTGCAATTTTAGGAGATGGCGAGGTGAGTATGATCTTGGATGTGGTGGCTTTAATCAGTCACGCCGAGGACCTATTGGCAGTTGAAAAAGAGGAGGTGAGCTAGATAATGGTGGATAGAGATCGGCTAGACATTGATGAATTTGACGATGACGATGATTATGAAGACACGCAAGAGAATAAATATTTGACTTTTTATCTAAATGGGGAAGAGTTTGGCATTGAAATAATGTTTGTCACTGAAATAATTGGCATCCAGACGATTACTGCTGTCCCTGACATGCCTGACTACGTCAAGGGCGTAATTAATCTGCGGGGCAAGGTGATTCCTGTCATGGATGTGCGTTTGCGATTTGGTGCCCCATCGCGGGATTATGACGATCGGACCTGCATCGTTGTCATCAACATTAATAATTTAACGCTGGGTTTAGTAGTTGACACCGTATCAGAAGTTTTGGATATCCCACCAGATCAAATTGAACCGGCGCCGAATATTCGCAAAAAAGGTGGCAACAAATATGTCAAATCCATGGGAAAATCTGGCGAACGGGTCAAGATGTTGTTAGACGCAGAGCAGTTGCTCTTTGACGGGATCGAAGACGTACAGGAGTGAATCTAAATGGCCTTTACTTATTTTTTTCGCGATTGGCAAACAATCGATTACGCAATCAATCATGTCGTACCGGCAACAAGCGGAATGTCGAAAATTAATGTTTGGGATGCAGGGTGTGCATCGGGCCAGGAGCCGTATACTTTGGCGATTGGCTTCGCAGAAAAAATGGGTAAATATTCTTTCCGCAACTTAAATATTTTTGCAACGGATATCGATGGAAGCAATCTTTTTAAAGAAATTATTGAAAAAGGTGAGTATGCTTACGAAGATTTACAAAGAATTCCGGCAGATATTTTCGCTAAATATTTTATCCCTGCGGAGCAAAGTGGTCGGCATGTTGTCATCGAAGAAGTGCGTCGGAGAATTACATTTCAAAAGCATGATTTATTGAGCCTGGTGCCGCCGTGTCGTAATTGCAGTCTTGTTGTCTGTAAGAATGTCTTATTGCATTTTGCACCGGAGGAGCGTTGTGAAGTTATCAAAATGTTTCAATCTGTGATGCTACCAGGGGGCTACCTGATCATGGAACAGACGCAACAGATGCCTCAGGCGTGCCAAGGGTTTTTCCAAAGGGTGGCGGAAAATGCTCAGTTATATCGAAAACTTTAGGTTTTTTAGATGAAAGTGCATTTATTAAAGACTAACCCTTTGCAATATTCTAGTAACTCGTATCTACTCCTAGGGGACTGGAATAGGATTGATGATGTTAATACCGTTATCGATGTTGGCATCGATGGATATATCTTGGACACGATCAGCGCCGTTTCAACAGGAGTAGGGAAAAAAGCAATCGAACAAGTCTTGCTGACACATACGCACTTTGATCACGCTGCAGGCTTGCCTGAAGTATACAGCCGTTACAAACCAAAGATATGGGCATTTGGCGAAACGAAAGTGCCGGGTTTTCGCCTTCAGGATGGTCAATTGTTAAAGTGTGGTGATGATTACTTGGAGGTAATTCACACGCCTTTTCATTCAAACGACTCCGTATGTTTCTATAACAAACCGGCCGGAATAATTTTCCCAGGTGATCTCACAATGGTGATTGTCGGAAATGATGGGACTTATCCCGAGGCGTTTCTCAAATTTTTTCATAGATTAATGAGAATGCGCATTAAAGCAATCTACCCCGGGCACGGAGATATTATATCCAAGGATGTTGATAAAGTGTTAAAGATGTCACTAAACAACCTGGAAAAATCAACCATTTTAAAATAAGGAGGTAGGGCAATGTTTTCGAAAATGAAAATGGGCAAAAAAATCATCGTCGGTTTTGTCGTTATCACATTGCTGGCGGTAGTAATTGGCGCAACTGGCTTTTTGGGCCTGATGCAGGTCAAAGGAAAAATGCAAGAGATAGCCGAGGTCTACTTGCCGAGCATCGACAGCCTATTACGAATTGGGGATGCACAAAAAATGGCTGGGATGGGGGAGTACATCCTGCTTAACCGGCGAACGTTTGTTGTCCCGGAATACGTCGAAATCGGCCAAGCAAACTTTGAAGCTGCGGACCGAATTATCGCAGAGAATTGGGCAAAGTATGAACCCTTGCCCCAGACCGAAGAAGAAGCAGAAATATGGAACAATGGTTTTGTCCCTAAATATGAAAAATGGGAAGCTAAAAATCAGGAGTTCCGTGGGTATGTCGAGCAAAAACTGTCGTTAATCAATCGAGGCGCAGCCGCTGACGATCCACGGGTAACGGCTCTTGATGATCAGATGTATGCAGCGTGGCAGGAAAGCATGGTTTTGCGGATGGATGCATACGAAGATTTTGATAATTTAGTCCATATACTAGAGGCCGAGTCGGTAGAAGCCACGGCCAGCGCCAACGCTATTGCCAATTTCGCAGTCGTGGCCTTGGTGGTAGCGATTATTCTCGGAGTTATCATTGCAATTGCTTTTTCTCTGATTCTGTCACGCAACATCAGAAACATCATTGTCAGCCTGCTGTCAGAAACAGAGAGACTGTCAGGAGCAGCATCCCAAGGTCAGCTCGATGTCCGGGGTGACGGCGAGAGTATTAATTTCGAGTTTAGAGACATTGTCCTGGGGATCAACCAAACCCTGGACGCTGTCATCGGACCTTTGAATGTGGCAGCGGAATACGTCGATCGCATTTCTAAGGGAGATATTCC
>CAZWXO010000006.1:39560-45047 GCA_964637885.1 uncultured bacterium | reverse complement strand
AGAATGGAAAACACTTACTAATGAATGACGCAGCTGTCTAGAAAACTGCCCAGAATGTCCACAGGGACGGTTCTCGTGTACTGCGGCACGGCGGCGAAGCTAAAAAGTGAAACTTGACTTGATACAAAAATTAGCTAAAATATTAGCTAAATGTTGCATAATTCAGCACAAATGGTTAATATATTAGCTATGAAAGATTATTTTTTGCAGCAAAAAACCCCAAAGGAAATTGGCCTTCTTCTGGCTCAGCGGTTACGCCGAATGCGCCGGGGGCGTCATCTTTCCCAGGCCAAGCTGAGCGAGCAGTCGGGGATTAGTTTGGGGGCGCTAAAAAGATTTGAAAGTTGCGGGGAGATATCTCTGCTGTCATTGATAAAGCTGACTATCGCTCTTCGTTGTGATGATCAGCTTTTAGCGCTTTTTGAAGAAGTGCGGCCGCGAAGTATCAAGGAGGTTATCGATGGGCAGGATTGATGTTTTGTCCGTGCTTTACCACGAACGCTTGGTAGGAAGAATGGCCTTGTATAAAAAAAGCGTGGCAGCATTTGAATATGATCGGGGATGGGTCCAAGACGGATTCGCCTTGAATCCATTCTCGTTGCCCTTGCAGCAGGAGGTTTTTTTCCCGGCTTATGATCCGTTTGGTGGCTTGTTCGGTGTTTTTGCTGATAGTCTGCCGGATGGGTGGGGGCGGCTACTAGTGGACCGGCTGCTGGGTAAGCAGCAAATCAATCCCCTAGAAATCGGTGAAATTGAACGCTTGGCCATCGTTGGTTCGTCAGGCATGGGGGCTCTGACTTATCAGCCGGAGACCAAATTGTCCCAAGTGGAGACAGGCTTAGATCTGGATCAAATCGCTGTTGCTTGTGGGGAGATTCTTAATGCCGAGCCAACGACTGCCCTTGATGAGCTCTTTGAATTAGGAGGGTCTTCTGGCGGGGCAAGGCCAAAAATTTTAACGAAAATCAATGGGGAAGACTGGTTGATTAAGTTCCCGTCATCCCATGACCTAGCAGATATTGGAAAAAGGGAATATCAGTATTCATTGTGTGCAAAATCCTGCGGGCTACCAATGGAGGAAACGAGGCTCTTCCCTTCGCGGATTGGGGCGGGTTACTTTGGAACCCGGCGATTTGACAGGCGCATGGGGGATGAAGGGGAAATAGTGCGGATTCATATGGTGTCCGTTGGGGGAATGCTTGAAACTTCTCATCGTTTACCTGCGCTCGACTACAATATTTTGATGCGATTGACCTTGGAGCTAACGAAGGATTTTGCCGAAGTGGAAAAAATGTATCGGATGATGTGTTTCAATGTGTTTGCGCATAATCGGGACGATCACGCTAAAAATTTCTCCTTTCTCTACGATGAAGAGGCTGGCGGATGGCGGTTGGCCCCGGCTTATGACTTGACATATAGCTTCTCTTTGGGAGGGGAGCATGCCACTTCGGTTAATGGCAATGGCCGGAATCCAGGGCTACTTGATTTGCTGCAGGTAGGAGAAAATATCGGTATTAAAACTGGAAAAGCAAAAAAAATTGCTGAGGAAATCCGAGATGTGGTTGTGGATTTTCAGCTTTTTTAGAGATGAATAAATGATAAGGTTTGCATGGGGGTAAAATCATCCGCATCGCAAGTATCCGAATCAAAAACCTAGAAGCCCTTTGGGATGATGGGATTGAAAAAATTCTGCCGATGCAAAGGTGAGGTCGGTAACACAATTATTCTTCTGTCAGTCCCTTGGCCCGGGGAAGATGCAGGTCGTATTTAAAGGAGAGCAGCCGCATGCCGGTGGCGACGAGGAAGCAGCCATATAGAGCGACGCTATGGGAGTAGGGCGCAAGGAGGACAAACCAGATGCCGCCAAGGAGCGAGGCCGAGGCGTAGATTTCCTTTTGAAAGACGTAGGGAATTTCCCGGGTGAAGATATCGCGGATGATGCCGCCGACTGTTCCTGTACTTAAGCCTAGGAGGATGGAGAGAAAGGCGCCGCCGCCGGCGGCAATGCCGATGCTGACGCCGATGGCGGTAAAGGCTCCCAGACCCAGGGCGTCAAAGAAAACGATCACATTGTGAAAGCGATCGAGATATTTGTGGAGAAAGAAGACAAAGATGGCGCTAAGCACCGCCAAGAGTGGGTCGCGTGGGTCTAGCAGGGCGGCGGGGGGCAAGCTCCCGAGAAGAATGTCGCGGAAGATGCCGCCACCGCAGGCTGTCACGACGGCTAGAACAATGATGCCAAAGGTATCGAGCCCTTTGCGAATCCCGCACAAAGCTCCGGTCGTCGCGAAAGCAATTGTGCCGACGATGTTTAAAATGTCGATGAGCAAATCAGAGCGCCTCTTTCTTTAATCGGATTAGTTTATTATATATCACCCGGAGGGTGGGTCGACAACTTTAATTGTAAAATGTGGCGAATATTTTGTGCCGGTGGCGCTGCTAAAAGGGCGTTAGCGGCTGTGCCGGGAAAAAATATAGCGCGGGTTATTTTACATAGGACGAGGGCAGGGTATAATGGGGGAGGCGGCGCTGAGCCGCCTCTCTTGAGGTAGATAAATAAATGAAATGGGGGCTAAAGGGAATGATGCTTTTTGAATTGCTCAACCAGGGAAAACCCGAGGCGACGGCGCTGATTTACAAGGATCAATCCATTACTTACCGGGAAATGCAGGGAAAGACGGCGGCTTATCGACAGTATTTTGTCAATCAGGGGATTGCCAGCGGGGAGAATGTCGGGCTTTTCTGTAAAAATTCGCCCGAATTTATCTATGCTTATTTTGCTCTGGCGCAGCTGGGAGCGGTGGTTGTTCCTCTCAACCTGATGCTGACGGAGCGGGAGATGACCTATATCGCTGGGGATGCCCAGATGAAAAACCTGATAACGATGGCCCCGGTGCCATTGCCGGCGTCAGTGCGGCAGCATGTCATCTCTGAATTTGCTCAAGCTTTGCCGGAAGCGGCAGATGACTTTACTATGGCGACTGATGAGAATCGTGAGTGCGTCATCATTTATACCTCCGGCACGACAGGATTCCCCAAGGGGGCAGTCTTGACTCACAGTAATTTGGCGAACAACGCCCGGATGTCTTCTGAGGTGGTTATGACGTGCGCCGAGGATAATTTTCTCTGTGTCTTGCCGATGTTCCATAGCTTTGCCTGGACAGTGGCGGTTCTGTGCCCTCTGCTCTATGGCGGATGTGTCACAATTGTGGAGCAGTTTATGCCTAAGGATGTCATTACAATAATTCGGGAACAAAAGGTTACCGTCGTCAGCGGGGTGCCGGCGATGTACAATTTCTACAAATCCCTCGGGGTGCCGGAGGATTTCACCAGTGTCCGCCTCTTTATTTCCGGTGGGGCCTCTTTGCCGCTGGAGATTCTCAATCAGTTTCATATTAAGACGCATAAAGATATTGTCGAGGGTTATGGCCTCTCGGAGGCTTCGCCGGTGGTGACGATTAATCCTTTGGGTCAATGTAAGCCGGGGTCGATTGGCAAGGCGCTGCCGGGCATCGAAGTTAGCGTTGTCGACGCTGACGGGGTGGACCTGCCTCCCGGGGAAATCGGCGAGTTGATTACCCGGAGTGTGTGCGTGATGAAGGGCTATTACAACATGCCGGAAGCGACGGAAAAAGCCATCGTCGATGGCTGGCTGCACACCGGGGATATGGCCTATATCGATGAAGAGGGCTATGTTTATATCGTCGACCGCCTCAAGGACCTAGTCATTGTCGGTGGTCTCAATGTCTATCCACGGGAAGTGGAAGAGGTCATCTATCAGTTCGAAGGAATTTTTGAAGCAGCCGTCATCGGCGTCCCCGATCGCGTCCGGGGGGAAGTAGTCTGTGCCTACGTCGTGATGAAGGAAGATGCCACCTTGGATAAAAAGAAGTTGATGGCGTATTTGCAGGAAAATCTTTCGAGCTACAAACTGCCCAAGGAGATTATTCAAATCGAGAGTATGCCTAAAAATGCCACTGGCAAAATCATGAAAAAAATGTTCCGGGAGCAGCAAAGCTAGTCAGGTAGGCGAGGATTTGGTCTGATTCGCTTGAGACCCGGACGTGATGCCGAAAAAATCTAGTTCCAGTAATTAGACAGAGAAATGCCTTGGCAATGCTGATTTGTTAGGGCATTTCTTTGTATAGAACGAGTCGTCAAGAGCAACTTGATTGTCAATTTGCCGGGGGAAAGATGCGGGGGAATTGGCGGGAACGGAGGACGGGGAAATGAGACAATTGCCATGGAGGTTTGACAATAGCTATGCAAGGTTGCCGGGGGATTTTTTTCGTCTTCAGACCCCTCTCCCGGTACGGGCTCCCCGGTTGGTTTTGTTTAATACATCCCTTGCGACAGAGCTGGGCCTGGCGCGGGGCGGATTAAATGATGGGGATTTGGCTGAAATATTTTCCGGTAACCGATTGGTCGAAGGAATGGAGCCATTGGCGCAGGCCTATGCCGGGCACCAGTTTGGTAGTTTCACGCAATTGGGAGACGGGCGGGCAGTGCTCTTAGGCGAGGTGGTCAATCCTGCCGGAGAAAGATACGATATTGTTTTAAAGGGCAGCGGGCGAACGCCCTTTTCCCGCAATGGTGACGGGCGGGCTGCCCTGGGTCCGATGTTGCGGGAATACATCGTTAGTCAAGCAATCGCTGCGCTGGGTATCCCGACGACGCGTAGCCTGGCAGTGGTGACCACTGGCGAGGATGTCTACCGGCCGGAGCCTGTGCCGGGGCGATCTTGACCCGGGTGGCGGCTAGCCATATCCGCGTCGGAACATTCGAATATTTTTTGGCTAAAGGGGATATCGGGAGCCTGAAGATTTTGGCTGATTATGTGATTCAGCGGCATTACCCGGCTGCCTTGCTGGCGGCAGAGCCTTATCTGGCTCTTTTTGAGCAGGTCCTCAGGAGGCAAGCGGAATTGGTGGCGCGCTGGATGTTGATCGGGTTTATTCATGGGGTGCTTAATACGGATAATGTCAGCATTCCGGGGGAGACGATCGATTACGGCCCTTGCGCTTTTATCGACGAATACCACCCCGAGACTGTTTTTAGTTCCATCGACGACCAGGGGCGCTATCGGTTTTCCAGGCAGCCTCATATCACCCAGTGGAATCTGGCGCGCTTTGGCGAGACTTTGTTGCCTCTTTTTGGCAACGACAGCTTGTCGTTGGAGCGGGCGCGGGTAGCCCTAGAGGACACCTTGGGAAACTTTAATACT
Organism: uncultured bacterium; assembly: GCA_964637885.1. Taxonomy (GTDB): domain Bacteria; phylum Bacillota; class CAZWXO01; order CAZWXO01; family CAZWXO01; genus CAZWXO01. Next base: position 39,823 of record CAZWXO010000006.1, on the reverse strand, counting down.
CTTTACTTTGATTTTTGGTCACAGGGAATGGCTCGAAAGCTGGGACTGTCGCTGGCCAGCGAGGCTGATAACCACGATGTGGCGCAACTCATTGAGGACTGGCTGGTCTTGCTGGTGCATTTCCAGGCTGACTTCACCAATAGCCACCGTGGACTAGTGGACTATGCCCAGGCCATTTTGCGCCAAGATCCGCTTCCCTTAGCGGGATTAAGACCGGAGGAGCGGGCACTCTTTGCCCAGCCGGCTTTTGCTGCTTTTTTAGG
>CAZWXO010000006.1:0-39550 GCA_964637885.1 uncultured bacterium | reverse complement strand
TTACTAGATCGCCAAGGCCGCGGACCTGAGGCGGTGCAAGAGATGTCACGGAGTAATCCGGTGTATATCCCGCGGAATCATCGAATCGAAGCGGCGATTCGTCAGGCCGAGGACGAGGGCCGGTTTGACTTGCTGCAGCAGTTGCTACAGGTACTGGAAAAGCCATTTCAGTTGTCAATACCGGAGTATCGGGACCCGCCTTTGCCCGAAGAAAGGGTTAAAGCAACCTTTTGCGGGACATGATTCTTGGGTGTGAAGGCGAGATGGCAGAGGAGTAGAAAAGATAAATAGAATCAATATTAAACAGCGGCTGGGAGGAGATTATCCACCCAGCCGCTGTTTGATTTTACAAGCCTTTACTTTTTTTCGTAGGAAGCGATAATCTCCAGAATAGCCTTCTCCTCGCCTAGGGGCTGGGGTCGATGATTGGCGAGAATATGGCGGATTTTTTCCTGGAGGTGGGCACGGCTCTCCGCTGCGCTGCGCTGAATGGCGCTGCCGGCACGCTCAAAGCTGTGTGGTTGCCACAGCTGCCGCATGTGGTTGAGGGTGTGATCTTCAAGTAGGTAATGGTTGTTGGGCCCGACACGGTTGATGATCTCGACGGCCAGACTCGCGTCGCTGATTTCGATGCCTTCGGCGACCCGCTTCATTATGTCGTAGATGTCGCAGTCGTGGAGGAGCTGCTGATAGGAAAAGGAGGTCGCTCCTTTGAGGAGGCCAGCACCGCACATCATATCGGCATGACACAGACTGCTGACTAATCCGGAAAAGGCGTTTTCCATGCCGGCCTGCCAATCCGAGGCCTTGGCCCCGGTCGCCAAGGTGCCAATATTCGAGGGGAGACCGTAGTATTGGGCAAGTTGACAGCCGGCAGCCTGGAAGAGGACGTCTTCCGGCCCGCCACAGGTGACGCCGCCCCGCTGCAATTCCATGGCGGTCGTGCAGATCCCGTAAAAAGTCGGAGCGCCCGGGTAAACAAGCTGCAGCATGACTATCCCCGCCAGGACCTCGGCATTGCTCAGGACCATCGCTCCGGCAACTGTGGCCGGAGCGGTCGAGCAGGAAATCGGCATGCAGACAAACCCGGTGGGGATGCCGGCCTCGGCGAAAAGAAAGGCGGCTTCCATGGAGTTTTGCTCGTAAGCCAGCGGGCTTAGGCTACACTGAAAGTTTGAAATAATCGGGCGCTGGCGTAGCTTGTCAAGTCCGCCGGCGACGCAGGCGGCGATTTCAATCGTTCCTTTGGCGTTGAGCGGGTTGACGGCGGTCATCGCCTGGACATGTTTATCCGAATGCTTGAGCATCGCATAGAGTTCATGGAGAGGTTGGGTCGCGGAAGGACAGCCCCGGGCGCTGATGCAAGGCCAGAGAAAAGCGATCTGGGGCAGGCTGTCAGCGACGAGGGTGGCATCAGCCAGGTCCTGCCATGTGGAGGGGCGGATCTGCCCGGTCTCGAGGTCTTCCACTTCCAGGCCGCTACCGTCGAGGCTAAGGTAGCCGTAGTTGCCATCGACTAGGAGGTCGTTGGCTGGGTTGCGGGCAGCCAAAGTATAGCCGGTATGTATTAATTTTAGCGCTTTTTCGACAACAGATGCCGGAAAAAACAGACGCTTTAGATTGCGGTCGTAAGTCAGGCCCTGATCCAAAAAAGCTGTCTCGCGCTGTAGTGGCAGCTCGATTTCAATACCGGTCTGCTGGAGAACATCCAAGCTTGCTTGATGGATGCGGCCAAGTTCTTCAGCGGAAAGTATTTCTGCTTTACTTTTCCACTTGATTGGTTGAATCATTCTATTTCGCCTCCAAAATTGTATTTTACATCTGTATACAAGTGTAGTATACTACACTCAAATCCAAAATGCTAACAGTTTTTATTGCAAAAATTGTTTTTTGTTAATTAAATTATCGGGAGGATATAGATGAGTATTGAAACGCTGGAGCAGCTAGACCACATCGAAGACGAGGTCTATGAAAAATTAAAAAAAGCGATCTACCGGCGGCATATTCGTCCTAGCAGCAAGCTGGTGGAGGGGACGATTGCCGAGCGGATGGGGGTGAGTCGGACTCCGGTGCGGGCGGCTTTTAAAAAACTGGAGCAGGAAGGTTTTTTGAAGATTGTTCCGAAGAAGGGTGCTTTTGTTGTCCAGCCGACGATTGAAGAAATCCATCAAGCGTTTGCTGTGCGAATTCTTCTGGAGCAGGAGACAGCTTTTTTGGCGGCTCAGCACATCGAGGAGGAGCAGATCCAAACATTTTTGGCGCTTTTAGAAGAGGAGAAGTCGCTTTTTGCCACCCGGGATTTAGAAAATTACTATCATTTCAACGATAATTTTCATTACCGAATTGCCGAGCTTAGCGGTAATCAGGTTTTGTATCAGTATGTCCAGAACATCGTCAGCCGGACAACAATTTTTTTGCTCCTTTTTGATCCGTTTTTTCAGATGGAAATAAATCCTTCCATTGATGAACACCTGAATATTGTAAAAGCACTGGAGGCCAAAAATCCGGAAGGATGTCGACAGGCGATGCGGGAGCATCTGCTCAGCGCTCTTCACGGGATGAAACTTGAGGAGATGGCGGAAAGTTCCGAGGGGAATATATTTTTTTAGGAGGGGGATAAAGCATGCGCAGGAATCTGATGGCGGGTAGGGAGAGCATTGTGGGGACGGGACTGCTACTGTTTAGTCAGTCCGATCTGGAGCAAATCCATTACGCTACCCTGGAGGTGATGGAGGAAAGCGGAATCTACGTCCAAGGTGGCGAAGCACTGGATTATTTTGCCGGAGCAGGCTGCCAAGTCAATCGAGAAACGAATATTGTCAAGATCCCCAGTCGGGTGGTGGAGGATGCTATCCGCAGCGCCCCGCGGCGGGTGCTTCTGGCAGGACGCGACTCTAAACACGATATCCATTTGGAGAATGGCCGCGTCAACTTTTGTCCTTTCGGTGAAGGGGTGATGCTCCACGACCCGTATACCGGGGAGCGACGCCCTCCGACCAAGCAGGATAAGGGCAATATTGCCAGATTGGTGGACAGCCTCGATCAGTATGACTACGTGGAAAATACTGTGGCTCCGATGGACGTCAACCCCAAGGTTGCCAGCCTACATAGCTACGAGGTAGTTGTCCAAAATACGACCAAGCACGTCCAGCAGCCAGCCGAGGACGCAGCCGCGGCCAAAATTCTAATTCAGATGGCGGCCGAAGCTGTCGGAGGAATTGAAAATCTCCGGGAAAGACCGACAGTCACCTTGTGCTGCTGCCCGCAAAGCCCGCTTTCTCTTTCTCAGGGAACTTGCGAAGCGATTATCGAGTACGCCCGGGCCGGTTTGCCGATGCTGATTCTATCGATGGCTTTAGCGGGGGGGACTTCGCCGGTGACTTTGGCGGGGACCTTGGTTGTGCACAATGCCGAGGTCCTTAGCGGGATTGTCCTCGCGCAGCTGGTGCGCAAAGGCACGTCAGTTATTTATGGGAGCTCGACCTCGATCCTAGATTTGCGGCGAGCCACGGCGACGGTGGGTTGCCCGGAGCTGGGGATGCTCAGCGCCGGGGTGGCCAAGCTGGCTCAGTACTATTTACTGCCGAGCTATGTGGCCGGTTCCTAGGCTGACAGTAAGCTGCCGGATATTCAAGCAGGGCACGAAAAGACCCTGACGGCGCTATTACCTGCTTTGGCCGGAGCGAATATGATTTATGGCTTAGGGATGCTCGAGATGGGCATTACGATGAATCTGGCTCAGCTGGTAATTGATAACGATTTTGCGGCGATGATCCGCCGCGTTCTTAAAGGGATTCCCGTCAACGACGAGCAGTTGGCAGTCGATGTGATTAAACGGGTAGGTGCCCGGGGTAATTTCATCGCCGAAGACCACACCTTGAAGTTTATGCGGGAATACAATTCGCAGCCAAAGTATATCGACCGTTTATCGAGGGATGCCTGGGAAACTGGCGGTTCCAAAACGATGCTGGAAAAAGCGGAGGATCGGGCCCGGGAGCTACTGGAAACCTATAAGCCGGCTCCTTTTGATGCGGCTATCCTGAAACGGATCAAGGCCTTGCGAATGGCCCGGGAAGAAGAGCTTGGAATCAAGACCAATGTAGAGGAGGCATGATTTGATGACGCAGGTTTTAACCCGGATGGGTGACGGGTACCGGGTGGAAATGAGCCTTGACGAGATCCGCCAGGATCTGCAGGTTGGCACGGATGATGCGGCGATGCGAGGCAAGATTGCGCCTCTTTCGAAAGCCGAGCTGGAGCATTTGCTGGAGATTGTCGCAGCCCCGGATGCAGTTGTGGGCGTCCGTCCCGGGGACGAAATTGTCACGACATCGGATTCCGGTTCCTTTAAGATTACTTATCAATCCCACATCCCCATGGACCGCTCGATATCGGTGTTGGTCTACGAACGCGTCCTCGGAACGGATTCGGTGGATATCGGGAATATCGATTACAGCTACAAAGCCGTTAAGCCGATCATGAATGACGAAGCCAAGGTGATGGAGTTTATCCAGGCTAATGCGGTGATCCCGGTGCTGTATGGCTCGATGCCGAATCTGGGCCTGTACACTAGGCCAGATGGCCCGGTGCCGAACTGGGCGGAGCTGCTGCCGATGGGCAAGATCGACGAGGCCCGCCTGGCCCAGGAAGAAGCTGTCGAGCATGCAGTCAAGGATATGGTTTATGTCGCCGGTGGGATGTACGAAGCGGGTGCCGACGGCATTAACCTGGACAGCTGCGGAGCCTCGGGAGATGCGGATTTTCTAGCGTCGCTGCTGGCGGCGGAGTCGATCAAGGAAAAATATCCGGACTTAGGAATCGAGCTGGGAATGGCCGGGGAGTTTGTTTTGGGGATGCACGGCAAGTTAACCTACAAGGGGGAAAGGCTGGCGGGAATGTATCCGCACCAGCAAGTCAAAATGGCCGAAGCGGCGGGAGTTTCCATCTATGGTCCTGTGGTCAATACGAACAGCAACAAGAGCCTGGCTTGGAATCTGAGCCGGACGGTGACTTTTATCAAGGCCTGCACTGAGGTGGCTAGGATTCCGGTGCACTGCAATGTGGGGATGGGAGTCGGGGCGACGCCGATGTCGACAGTTCCGGCAGCCGACGCTGTCTCCCGGGTCGTCAAGGCTCTCGTTGAACTTGGGGGAATTGACGGTTTGTAGATTGGCTCAGGGGATCCATTTGGCAACGAGGCTGTTCAAGGTGTGATGGGGGGCATGGGAGGTATTCGCAGTGCCGGAGATCTGGTACTGAGGATGCAGCTGACCAAGGGAATGCGCCTACCGGAAGCCAAGGCCTATGTGGCTGAGAAGTTGGGAGTCAGTGTCCTTGACTTGAGCGATTGCGCGATTATGCGGGATTTACGGGAAGAGCTGGATATCGGTTATCCGATGCCTTCACCCAATGCCGCCAAAGGGCTGGAGGCCAAATTCCGCATTGCCCGGTTGCTGGATATCAAGATAAATTCGGTGGAGCGCTTTAAGAGTAAGATCGGGGCAGAATAAGATCAACCCTCGCCATCGTCAAAAAAATAGACTACAGAGACTGTCATGATTGGTGCGGAACTTCCGCACCTTTTTTGTTTGAAAAGAAGGGATACCGAAACTAGTTGGCGAAAGCAAGCATATCGAAGGAAATATATTTTGCAGTTAGTTAAATGACTGGTATTATAGACCTAGAACAAGACAACCATCTACATCGTCCGACCTCACTGGGGTCGGTCGTTACTACAGGAGGCAAAAAAATGGCGGAATATTTTCAGGTAACACCGGACATTTATCACATTGGGGATTCTTCGCTGCGGATGGGTCTGGACTGCAATCCGTATCTCTTTTTGGACGGTGAGGAAGCGGTCGTTTTTGATCCGGGGTCTCCTCTGGATTTTGAGGTAGTTTTGGCTAACCTCCAGGCTCTCGTCTCTCTGGAGAAAATTAAATATATCGTTGTTCATCACCAGGACGCGGACTTTGTCGCTGCTGTACCTTTGCTGCAGAGTTATGTGCCAGAGGCAAAGGTCGTCACCTCCTGGCGAACAATGACTCTTATCCAGTACTATGGGATTAATCTTGAGTACTATATTATCGACGATCATGACTGGCAGCTGGAACTCGCCTCCGGACGGACGCTTAAATTTATTCGTACCCCGTATCTGCATTTCCCGGGGGCCTTTACTACCTACGATCATCTAAGCCAGATCCTCTTTTCCAGCGATCTTTTTGGGGCAATCAGTTACAACCGGACTCCTTATGCTGACGAAGCTTACTTGGAAAAGATGTTGACTTTTCATGAGAACTACATGCCGGGAAACAATCTGCTGCGGCCCGTTATGGACATCTTTCTTGGTCTGCCGATCCGGATGATCTTGCCTCAGCACGGCTCAATTATTGATAAAGAGCCGCAAAAATATATTGAAGCATTGCGGGAACTGGAGTGCGGGGCGATGTCGGCGGTCGTTAAGCAAGATTTGAAGGAGAGCGGTGGCTATCTAGTAATTTTTAACGATGTTCTCAAACGTTACCTTGCCATATTTGACGAGGAGAAGGTTCGTGAGACCTTCGAGGGACTAGACTATCTACGTTTCGGAGACGCTGGGCAGATTGTCGACTACCTTGATGAAGGTCAGATTGTGTGGGATAAACTGTTTTCAAATATTGCCGACCGCAACGGTTATCGCTGGATAACCGTCATCGAACCCTTTGTCCGGCGTTTGTCCGAAATCTACGATATAGGAATCCCGACAGTCGTTTCCACTCTATTGGAGACCATGGACGAGGCTAACACTACTTTGCTCCGAGAAAAGGATGAGCTGGATAAGAAAATGCGGCTTATCGAGGAACGGTTGACGCGCTGTCCGGTGACAGGCCTGCACAATGAGTTGTTTTTTACTAATTTGCTGATCAGTGAGTTGGAGAATGAGGATTGGCGCGACATCGGCACGATCATGCTCATTAGTATCGATGATTTCGCTGAGATTAAATATCGGTATGGTGACGAGGAAAGTAAGGTTACCCTGCAAAATATGGCCTATCTGTTGCTGCAAATGTTCGACAAAAATTCCGTTTTCAAAATGACTAGTGTGGATTTTGCTGTTTATCTAAAAGGCGCGGCGGCGGCGGAAGATGCGGTGCAATTGGCGGAGAAATTCCGCAAATTGGTGGAGGACAGTCAAGGTTTTATCGTCCGCCAGACGGTTTCAATCGCTCTTACTTTGCCTCAGGATTTGGAACTGGACGTGGCGATTTTTGAGACAACTGTGGAAAGATACCTAGCAGCTGGGCTAAAGCGGCTTCGCAAGGCGCGCCTGCTCGGTAGTAATTGTGTCTGTTCTGCCATGGAAGAGAGCGACGATCAAGTGGAAGAAGCAGGTTATGTTGTCCTCATCGCCGATGCTGATGAGACAAATCTGGCGGTTCTGCAAGCCTTTATGATGGAGCAGGGAGTCAAGGTCCTGACGGCGACTGATGGCCAGAGCGCTTTGCAACTAGCGACGAAGCATCAACCCAATCTGATCATTGCCGAGGTGATGTTGCCGAAGATTGACGGTTTTTATCTACGGGAGCGACTGATGGATGATTCGGTGACTAAATGGATTGAGATGATCTTTTTGTCTTACCAAAAAGATGAGAATTATGTCCGCCGTGCTATGGATTTGGGTATCTCCTATTATTTTAAAAAGCCCTATTTGTTGTCGGAAATCATCGGAATCGTAAAGCAAAAGAGCCGGGGGCAGAAGCGATGAATATCAGTGTCGAGCTGCTTTTATTTCTGTTATTGGTGATGCTTTATATTATCATTGCCTTGGTTTGTCGCTTGATTATCAACAAATATTCGACTATTGAAGAGAAATTTAAGCGGAACTACAACCGCCTATCCACGGTGATGGCGGTGTTGAACAATACTTTTCAAGGCAATTTGAAGACCTTGCGGGAGATTAAGGATGTCAAGCAGTTTCTTCTTGTGGATGGGCCGAAAAAGAACCTGACCCTCTCACAGCTTTCTCATCTGCGTCAAAGTGAGATGCGACGTTTGCACTCGCCAAACCGGACTAAGCGAAAAGAGGCGGCCACCTATCTGGGGATTATCGGTGATGAGCTGGCCCGGGAAGCTTTGGAGCGGGCCTTGGGTGAGGAGAAGGATTTTTCGGTCAAGATTTATATCAGCAATGCATTGACGGATATCGGCGCAGACGCATCCCTGGGAGCAATGATTGAATCGCTTCCCGGGGCCCATCGCTGGTATCGGGACAAGGTTATTTCAAACATAGTAGAATTCGGGGATGGCTTTTTCCCCCATTTTGCGCGCTTGCGTCAGGCTTTAGATGTGGAAATGATTGAACTGATCATCAGCGTCGCTGCTGCCAATCCGGGTCAAGAGTTGCGGGAATACTTGTTTGATTTTGTCGATAATTATTATGAAAAATATACCTTGCTGCAAAAGTATTATCAAGCAAAAGCCGACAAATCCGGTTATCAGCTCAACTTTTTAAAAGCGGACATGGACATGCTCCTCGACAAGGCTTGCGCAGTGCTGGCGGATTTTTATTTCAACGACTTTGCTGACAAATGCTATTACAATAGCAGCTATCAGATTATCAAGCGGCACGCTTACAGTGCCCTTTCCAAGAAAATGAATAAGGAAAGTTTCGTGCTTCTGGCTAGTCGCCTGGCCGAAGATGACCAGGCAAAAATTTTAATTAGCGCCTTGACGCGGATGATCAGTGACAACCCTCGTTTTTTATATATTGTTGAGGAAATGTTCCGCGCGGAAAAAGATTCCAAGGTACAGGGGCGCCTAGCCCAAATTCTTTCGAATAAGATCGAATATTACATCCTCAAATTGCCCACGGCTAAAAGGGAAAATTCGACAGCCATTATCCAGCAGATTATCGAGGACGGCGAAATTAGTGAAATAATTGGCTTCTTAAATAAGAATAGGGATTTGGAGATTGAAAACATTCTCGTTAAAGTCATTAAAGAAACGGTCACTCCCGGTACGAGTGCCTATCTGGATATCAGCACCTATTTGGATCATCGGATCCTGGCTAAATGTGAGATCCCGCAATATCAGCAGGATGTCCAAAGCCGAAAGAAAGAAAAAGATAAGGCGCTGATTCGGACAGTGGCGATTTTTACTTTTCTCTCGATTGCGATTTTCCCTTGTATATATGTCCTTCGTCGCTACGGGATGCTGCAATCTCAAGAACCATACGCAAATTTAACCCAATATGTTATCGATTTCAATTATTATCTGGCATTTTATTCTTTAACCATCAACTCAATTTATCTGGGTTTGCTGCTCTTATCCTACGCCAATTTGCGCCGTCAGTCCGTCCTGTGGAATATCAAAAATATTTCGATGCTTTTTCGCAAGGGAATGCTGCCGAGCATTTCGATTATCGCTCCGGCTTTCAACGAGGAAAAGAACATTATCGCCAGTGTCAACTCGCTTTTGAATCTAAAATACCCGGACTACGAGCTGATTGTGGTCAACGACGGGAGCAAGGACGACACTTTGATTACCCTCATTGAATATTTTGAGTTGATCCGAGTCGATCACATCTATGAGGGGAGTTTGGCGACAGCACCTGTTCGCGGTATCTATAAAAATCCTTCCTTTCCCAAACTTATCGTTGTCGATAAAAGCAACGGAGGTAAAGCCGACTCCCTCAATGCCGGGATTAATATTGCCCAGGGCACATATTTTTGCGGCATCGACGCCGATTCGCTGTTAGAAACGGAAGCTTTGTTGCGGCTGGCCTCTGTAACTCTGGATGAAAGTGTCGAGACACCGGCTTTGGGTGGAAATATCTTTCCGATTAACGGTTGCCAGGTGGAGCGGGGAATGCTGGAAAAAATCGCCTTGCCGAAGAATCATCTGGCTTGTTTTCAGACGATTGAATATATGCGGGCTTTTATGGCTGGGCGTTTGGGTTGGCAGCACATCAATTGCCTGCTTATCATTTCCGGAGCCTTTGGCCTCTTTCGTCGGGACCGGATAATCGGCGTCGGTGGCTATCTTACCTCAAAGGGGGTCTACCAGAAGGATACCGTCGGCGAGGACATGGAGCTGGTTGTGCGGATTGGACGGTTGATGCGGGAGCAAAAACAAAAATATGTCATCGGGTATGCTTTTAACGCCAATTGCTGGACAGAGGTGCCAGAAGATTTGAAGAGCCTGAGGACCCAGCGCTTTCGTTGGCATCGCGGCTTGATCGATATCTTGTATTTTCACCGCCGGCTTTTTTTTAATCCGGTCTATGGCAAAACAGGTTCTTTAGCTTTTCCTTACTTTCTCATCTTTGAGGCGATTGGGCCGCTGGTGGAAATCCAGGGCTATTTGATGGTGCTGTGCGCTGCTCTGTTGGGCATCCTCGATGCCAAAATTGCTCTGTTACTCTTTGTTACCACTATTCTCTTTGGGATTATCGTTTCCTTGACCTCGCTGCTGATTGCCGAGCGGGATGCCGAGTATTTTGGGCCAAGAGAGCTATGCCGACTGATTCTTTACGCCGTGGTCGAGAATTTTGGATTGCGTCAGTTGATCAGTTTTTGGCGGGTTTTTGCACTGTTCAATCTTATATTCAGTCATGAGAGCTGGGGCCAGATTAAGCGGAAGGGGATATGACCTGATGCATCGAAAAGTAATTATCTTTGTGACCCGACTCTTTTTGCTGGGGGTGACTCTTTTATTTTTGGCATTGTTGTTTGTTCCTGCTGCCCAATATGCGTTGATGAAAGGCCAAGGCTTAACAGCTAAGGTGGCAGGGGATTCTCCTACTTATTCGTGGCTGATACGCCACGGGAAGTTTCGTGCCCCTTCGGCAAGCGAGACTCCGGACATTCTTTTTGTTGCCGATGCCGATGAGGATTTCAGCCAAGATATTGGCGGCAATCTAGTTTTCGGTGAGCAACTTTTGGATGGACCGAATGCCGAGATGGTTCAGCATGTTTTTAATTTTGACGCTACTGGCTTTATCGGCTTTGCCGATGAGCAGGGTATTCGCATCGAGCAGGGCAAAATGACTTGGGAGTTGGTCCAGGGGGAGGATTTTATCGGAGATTTCGGGATCGAGTCGGCCGAGGGAATCTATCCTTTTTACGGATGGTTTGAAATTATCCGTGGCGATGTCGTCACTGACTATTACCATTTAAATCTGACAGATGCGGGACGCAGGAAACTGGCTGATCTGGGTCTGGAAGATAAAATTCCTCTTGCGGTGGCCTATAATTCTCTTCTCTACGACGCTTATTATTTCACCGGTCGCATTGCCCCGGAGAAGGTAAACTTGCCTTTCTTTTTTGCCTGGGCAGAGGTTCTATTTAAGAACAAGCAGATTTATGAAAAGCAAAGCAACGAGGCCTACTTTTGGCAACAGCACTATGACCGACTCCATGCAGCCATAGCGACTGGGCGACAGCTTTCGGAGCCAGGAGAGTTGGCGAGGGAGCCTCTCTTTGTCACTCAAGGACGGCGGATGTTAAAGCTCGACCCTTCCGGGGAGTACCAGGACTTTTTCTTTAACGGGGTCAACGTCGGCGTTGCTTTGCCGGGGCAGTTTTTCACCGATTTTTCCCGGGATGTCGAGGTATACCGATTCTGGCTTCAGTCTATTGGCGAGATGAATGCGAATACGATTCGAGTCTATACGCTGTTGCCGCCGGAGTTTTATCGGGCCCTCTACGAGCACAATCAAGTGAGTCCAAACAAGTTGTATTTGATGCAGGAGATCTGGCCGGAGGAAAATCCGGTGGATCATAACTATCTGCTGCCGGGCTACAACGAAGATTATCAGCAGGAAATCGAAATCGTCGTCGATGCTGTCCATGGCTCCCGGGTAGTTCCGCAGCGGGATTATCGGGCCTACGGGGTTTATTCTTACGACGTCTCCCCTTATCTGATTGGCTATCTGGTGGGACGGGAGCTGGAGCCAGAGGAAGTTATCGCCACAGATACCCTTAATCCTGCCTACACCTACCCTGATGGCCGCTATATTTTTGCTGAGGCGGCTGCGTCTCCCACCGAGGCTTGGTTGGCTGCCTCCTGTGATTATGCGTTGGAGTATGAGGACGCGGTCTACGGCCAAAAATCTCTTGCGGGCATCGTTAATTGGCCGACATTAGATCCTATCGACCACCCTAGCGAGTGGAATGAGCAAGGGGACAAAAGTCTGCAATACAATGACAAGGCTGTCGTCAATATCAACCATATCGGACTGAACACGGATAATGCCGCCGGGTTTTTCGGTGCTTATCATATCTATCCCAACTATCCTAATTTCATGAATAACGAGGTCGCCTACGATGCTTATCGGGATGAAGAAGGGCGGTTCCGCTATGGTGGCTATCTCCGTCAGTTTATGGAGGAACATACGAAGTATCCGGCTGTCGTTGCTGAATATGGCCTTTCTACCAGTAAAATAACTGCTCACGTCAGTCCTGACGGCTATAATCATGGGGGGCTGGATGAAGCGACCCAGGCGGCGGGGACGATTCGGATGGCGGAGGCAATCAAGCGGGAAGGTTACGCCGGGGCGATAATTTTTGAATGGATGGATGAATGGGCCAAGAAAACCTGGATTACCGAGCCGTACATGATACCCTACCAGCGCCATGCTTTGTGGCATAATGCCATGGACCCGGAGCAGAACTACGGCATTTTAGCGGTAGAAGGCCTTGCGATCTTGCAGGAAGAGACCCAGGATTCTTTGACAGTGCGGCACAATTATACTTATGTGCAGCTAGAATTAACGGAAAACGCAGCGAATCCGGGGAAAGACCGGGTGGTGTTGCTGAGTACCATCGGCGACGACAATCCGGAGTTTAAGATTGTGATTCCTGCCGGGCAGACGCCATCAATTTTGGCCAGTGCCCGCTACAATTGGACGCGGAATATCTTTGTCGGAGGTAGCCCGGAGGCGGAGTTTCAGCGGATGACCTTGGTCACCAATCCCAGCGGCATCGGCCAAAACGGGGAAGTCTATCCGGCCATTAGTATCGATGTCAGCGACTTGCAGCCCTATGTCCATACTGCGGGGAATAAGCTGCGCATCGATTTACCTTATACTCTGATTGGCGTCAGCGACCCATCTTCTCTTCAGGTGATGAGCGGGGTAGCGGCTAGCACAACGACCGAAGGAATTTTGGTAATCCTGCAGGAAGACGGAGCTCAAACGGCAGCTATCCGCTATCTATGGGAACCATGGGAAAAGGCGGAATTCACATATCGCTTCAAGCAGGTTTATTACGATTTGATGGACTATTTTAAGGAGTAATTTTCGAGAACTTCTAAAAAATCCAGTTGCCACATGCTTTGTTTTCTTAGACCCGTCGGCGCCGGAAGATCATCTTCCAGTAGGTGCCGGCGGGGTTTTGCATTATCTGGAGCAAATCCCAGCCCCGGTTAAAGCTGGCGTTGAGAATGTCTTCAAGATCCAAAGTCGTGGCTGGCAGTCCGTCGACTACGGCATGGCGTCCTTCGGCGACTTCGAGAAGTTTCATCGCCCGCTCCACGTTAAGCCGCAGTTTTTCGACCTCGTTTTCTTCATTCTTATCGTTTTCTTCTGCTAATGTCTGCACCAATTCACTCACCTGCCTTGTATTTTATTATAAGACATAGGATAATTTCAGCAATGAGAAAAAAGCACTTAAGATTAATGGAAATAATTTTACCTGCCGGGGTCGCCCAGATTGCTGATCTGCTCGTCGATGCCGGCTTAGAGGTCTGGCTGGTGGGAGGTGCTGTGCGGGACTTGCTGCTAGGCAGGCAACCACGGGATTATGATTTGTTGACTGACGGTGAGATTTCGGCACTACAGAATCTATTCCCCAGGACAATCCGCTTCTCGGCGGCCAAGCGAACTTTGTTGGTGCCATGTCAGGGGATGGCTGTGGAAGTAAGCTCGCTGGCGGGGATGGACCTAGCGGAAGAGCTACGGCTGCGGGATTTTTCTTGTAACGCCATGGCGGTAAACCTTTGTGATGGCGAGCTAATCGATCCCATGGGGGGCGAGAGAGACCTGCACGATGGGGCATTGCACCTATGCCAGGCTCCGGAGTTGTGTTTCGGCGACGACCCGGTTCGTCTGCTGCGGATGTTGCGGCAGGCCTGCGACTATCGGTTGCAGATTGATCCGGAAATAGAAGCTGTGGCCAAGGCTTCGGCGGCATTGCTGAGCCGCGTTAGCCAGGAACGTTTGCGGGATGAATTGACGCGTCTGTTGCACCGGGAAGAGTCTCCCGGCAGCGGAATAGTGCTGTGGCAGGAATACGGTTTTTTAACTAAAATCCTGCCGGAGGTCGCCGGGCTTTGGGGTGTCGAGCAGAGTCCGCCCCACCACCATGATTGCTTTTGGCATACGATGGCTGCCCTTAATCTGGCTCCGTGTCAACTCGTCTTGCGCCTAGCGGCCCTCTTTCACGATGTCGGCAAGCCCCCGACAGCTAAAAATGTCGAGGGGGGCTGGCGTTTTTACGGCCATCACCAGCAGGGTGCGGCCATGACCGAACAAGCGCTGCGCCGTTTGTGTTACCCGGAGAAGACGGTGGCGACGGTGAGCGCCTTGGTCCTCAATCACATGTTTGTTTTTGAAAAAGAAACGCAGGATAAAACTCTTAACCGCTTGATTCGCAAAATTTCTCCCGTTACATTGGAGGATCTGGTGGCGTTACGGCTGGCCGACTGGCTCTCGATCTACCCGGGAGGAGACGTTGCGCTGTATGATGAAATGCTGGCTCGGTGCGGCCGCACGGCAGGGGTGTCGCAGCTGGCCTTAAAGGGAAAGGACATCATGGCGATCTTGGAAATTGCACCTGGGCCAAAGGTGGGAGAGGTTCTAGCGGATTTGCTGGCGTTGGTGGATGATGCTCCGGAGCTGAATACGCGGGAAGGATTGACGGAGATACTCCGGCGAGCCAAGTAGCTGATTCGCTACAAGCATTTAAGAGGAAAACTCGAGGAGGTAAGCTAATGCCAATTGATAATCGGTTGCGCGAGCCCCATACAGACCAACTGTTTCAGGCTATTTTGTCCCTAGAGACATTGGACGAATGCTATCAGTTTTTTGAAGATGTCTGTACTGTCAGCGAGCTGAAGGCAATAACCCAGCGGCTCGAGGTGGCCAAGATGCTCAAGGAAGGCCGCACCTACGACCAGGTTATTGCTCAGACCAGAGCTAGTACAGCCACGATTAGTCGCGTCAAGCGATGCCTGAATTATGGGGCCGACGGCTATCATCTCGTATTGGAACGTTTGGCGGCGATGGATTTAGAGAAGGAGTAGGCGATGATTAAGATGAGTCGATTTTTGTTGGTAATTTGTGGAGCGGTTTTTTTCTTCGCGGCCTGCACCTTTGGTCAAAGTAGCGCCGATACAGGGAGCTATTTAGTAACTTATCAAGTGCTCCCCAATCCTCCGCAAAAGCCCCTAGCTGGTTACGTCGTGTGTATCGACCCCGGGCATCCCTCGGAAGTCAACAGCGGCTTTGCAAGGCAAAACGGGACCACGGAAACGGAGATGAACTGGCAGGTTGCATTGCGCTTAAAGCGGATTCTCGAAGGCGAGATGGGGGCCACGGTAGTGATGACCAGGTCGACTTTGCAGGAAAAGGTGACCAATCGTCGCCGGGCGGAGATTGCCAACGAGCACCAGGCTGATGCCTCGATTCGGCTGCATTGTGACAGCGAGGCTTCCAAAACCCGTCGGGGGATAGCGGTTTATTATCCGGACAGGGTCGGCAAGGCTGCCGATGGTAAAACTGGGCCGGAGGCTCAGGTGATTGCGGAGTCGGCTCGCTTGGCAGCAGGCATCGATGCCGGCATAAAAAATATTATCCAAAACAAGCTCCGGCATGGCGGTGTCAAGACGGATTATGCGACGGCGATTGGCAAGAAGCAGGGAGCGCTGACGGGATCGATTTACAGCGAAGTTCCGGTCGCTCTGGTGGAAATGGTCTTCCTGAGTAATCCCGAAGATGCTGCTTTTATCAAGAGCACTGCGGGGCAGGAGCTCTTGGCGGCTGCCTTTGCCGATGGCATTGCGACATACCTCAAAGCACCCCGATGATTTGACAGGGAGGCGGAGTCGTGCTATGATTTCTGCACTTGTTTAACGTTTTAACACTTTAACACACTAAAGGATTGATGAGAATGATAATGCGTAATGGAATCTATCAACTTCCCCTGGGAATGCGGGATATTCTTCCTGGTGAAGCGGGAATCAGGCGGGGCGTGGAGACGGCAATATTGGAGTTGTTCGGTGCTCACGGGTATAACTATATTGCTACCCCGATCCTAGAGTATCTGGATACTTTTTGCGGTTTTGACGACCGCATCTGCAGCGAAATATATAAGCTGGTCGACAGAGAGGGAGCGATTTTGGCTTTGCGTCCCGAAATAACAGCTTCGGTGGCGCGGATGGCAGCCAATAAGCTGGCCGGAGAGGCTTTGCCTTTGCGTCTTTGCTATAGTGGTCCGGTATTCCGCTATGAAGAACCCCAAGCGGGTAGATTAAGAGAATTTTGCCAAGTGGGGACGGAGCTGATTGGCAGCGCCGGACCCTCGGCCGATGCTGAAATTATTGCACTGGCTGTAGAAACGATGCGCGCGGCAGGTTTGAATAAATACAGCCTGGGGTTGGGCAACCTGGAGTTTATCAACGCCTTGGTTGAAGAGAGCGGCCTGACAGATGCTGAGCGCGACATCCTTAAAGGGGATTTATCTTCCCGCAATCTTGTCTCGTTTCGGCAGCAATTGGGCAACTGTAAGGTTTCGCCCCGGGAGCGGGAAATCTTTGAGGAGTTGCATACGATGTGCGGGGGTCGGGAAGTCATTGCCCGGGCGGAAAAACTGACTCACTCTTCCCGGGGCAAGGCTGCTTTAGCCTATCTCGATCAGGTAGTGGCCTTGCTCGACGCTTTGGGAGTTGCCGAGCATGTTTTAATCGATTTAAGCATTGTTCGGGATTTGGATTATTATACCGGGGTTGTCTTTGAGGGCTATGTCCAGGAGCTGGGTTCGCCTTTGTGCGGTGGTGGGCGTTACGATCGTCTCCTGGACAAGTTTGGCAAGTCCTTGCCGGCGACAGGCTTTGCTCTGGGGCTGGACCGCCTGATGCTGGCCCTCGGTCATCAGGGAGTGCAGCTTGATGAGCCAGCAATCGATGTGCTGATTGCAGCAGCAGCTGGGCAGTGGTCGGCGGCGGCAGAGCTGGCGCGAGAAAAACGTCAGGCCGGGCTGCGGGTACTTTTAGACCTGGAGGCCCCGGATCGGGCGGCGGCTCTAGCCCGTGCCGCTGATCGGGGGATCGGGGAAACAATTTGGCTGGGAGAAAAGGATTGACTATCGAGCTCAGTCGATGCACATATGCTTCGTCACTAAACTTTGAACCGAGCTTGGCGCTGATAGCAGGGCCAAATAGAAAGGGGAACTAGCAATGGCGGAACCACTACGACTGGTCATGGCAAAGGGTAAAATCTTCGAGGAAGCAAAAAGCTTGATGCTGCGGGCTGGCCTTAATGTGGAGAGTATTAATGATGGGCGGCAGATGATTTTTGAGGTTCCGGAGGAGAATCTGCGGGTGATGGTAGTCAGGCCCACCGATGTTCCCGTGTATGTCGAGCACGGTGCGGCGGATTTAGGTATCACCGGGAAAGATATTCTGCTGGAAGAAGGACGGGATGTTTACGAACTCCTCGATTTGCAGCTGAGTCCGTGTCATTTTGGCCTCGCTGCTCCCATCGACGACGAGAATGTCCTCGAAAAGCAGTTTATCCGGATAGCCAGCAAGTTTCCGCGAGTTTCCCAGCGGTTTTTTGCCGATCGTGGACAGCAGGCGGAGGTCATCAAGCTTCATGGGGCAGTGGAGATTGCCCCGATGGTGGGCCTGGCAGATGCGATTGTCGATATTGTTTCCAGTGGGCGCACCCTCAAGGAGAACAACATGAAGGAAATCGCCTTTATTGCAAATATTACGGCGCGCCTGGTGGCAAACCGGGTTAGCTATCGGACTAGACTGGAAGAAATAATAGCATTTGAGAAAAGACTGAAGGCAGTGATTTCCTAGGTGAATCCGTAGTTTTTGCTTTTCTCGGCCATTTTTCGTACAATACAATGACTCTTTGTCACAATCTTGATTTTTGTGTCGACATAGTTGACGAAATTTATTACCATGAGGGGGCACGTCATGCTTAAGATTATGGATTATCACGCCAATCCGCAGGAAGTTTATCAATTGCTTGCCGGACGGGCGCCTTACGATGCCGAGGCGTTGGTCAGCGCTGAACAGATTTTTTCGGCGATTCAGGCTGAGGGTGACGAGGCCTTAGAGGGGTATTGTCAGCGCTTTGGCTGGAAAAATCCGGCTGAGGCAATTGTCAGCCAGGAGGAGATTGCCGCTGCGTACCAGCAGGTCGATGCCGATTTTTTAGCGGCTATTCGCCTGGCAATTGAAAATGTGCGGTGTTTTCATGCGCGGCAGATTCCCCAGGGCGGCTTGGTGCCTGAGGCTGATGGAACGATTCTCGGTAGTCTTTACATACCAGTGGAGCGGGCTGGCATCTATGCACCGGGGGGGACCGCCGCTTATCCGTCTTCAGTGGTGATGGGGGTCGTACCGGCGATTTTAGCCGGGGTCAGGGAGGTTGTTTTAGCGACCCCACCCGGCCCGGATGGACGCGTTAATCCGGCGACTCTGGTTGCAGCCGCTGAATCAGGGGTGCACGAAATTTGGAAACTGGGCGGGGTCCGGGGAATCGCCGTGATGGCGATGGGTACCGAAACCTTTGCTCCCGTCATGAAAATAGCTGGGCCAGGGAATAAGTTTGTCACGGCTGCTAAGCGGATTGTTTATGGTAAAGTTGACATCGACATGCTGGCTGGCCCCTCGGAGATTCTCGTTATCGCCGATGCCACCGCCGACCCTGTCTACATTGCTGCTGATTTGCTCTCTCAGGCCGAGCACGACGAGATGGCTGGATCGGTGCTATTGACGGACTGCCCGGACTTAGCTGTTCAGGTGGTTGGCGAGGTGGAGCGGCAAATGGCCAAGCTTTCCCGCCGCGGGATTGCTACTCAATCCATCGACAATTTTGGTGCGGTAATCATTGTCAAAGATATCGCCGAGGCGTGCCAGCTGGCGGATGAATTCGCGCCGGAGCATCTAGAGATTATTACGGAAGACCCGCTTTCCTGGGTTGGGAAAATAAGGCATGCCGGCAGTGTTTTCTTGGGTCCGTGGACGCCCGAACCTGTGGGAGATTATCTGGCAGGGAGCAATCACATTCTGCCGACTGGGCGCACAGCCCGATATTTTTCCGGCCTCGGCTTGACCTTCTTTTTGCGCCGCATGTCAGTGATTGGCTGGAGCAAAGAGAGATTGCTGGCGCAGGGGCACCACATTGTTAAGCTGGCGACGGTGGAAGGCCTGGACGGCCATGCGACTGCTGTAAAAAAACGCTTAGAGAGGTTGATGGACTAAGATGCCGGAACGACATTGCCGCGAGGCTTTAAAAACCTTTAAACCCTATATGCCTGCCCAGGAGGATGGTTTTATCCGACTCAACGCCAACGAAAACCCTTTTTCTTTGCCCGAAGCAGTGAAGAAGGAAATCGCCCAGGCGATTATGCAGTGCGATGTGGCCCGCTACTCCGATTCCAACGCTACAATGCTCCGCCAGGAGATAGCTGCTTATGTCAATTATCCAGCAGAAGCGATTGTAGCTGGCAACGGTTCCAGCGAGTTGATTCAGCTATTGATGCATGCCTTTTTGGGTTCAGGGGAGCGGATAGTCGGGGGCGACCCGACTTTTACGATGTACATGGTCATTGCCAGGGTTGCCGGGGTGCAAAGCGTCGAAGTTCCATTGCGGGAGGATTTTTCGGTGGATGTCGAGGCGATGATTGCCACTGCTAGGCGCGAAGAAGCCCGGATGATTTTCTTGTGCACGCCAAATAATCCCACAGGTAATCCGATGCCACGTTCAGATATCCAGCAGATTATTGACGAGACGGATTGCCTGGTGGTGGTGGATGAAGCGTATGGCGAGTTTGCTTCGGACAGTTTTTTACCCTTGGTAGAGCAGCATCCACGGGTCGTCGTCTTGCGCACTCTTTCCAAGGCGTTTGGCTTGGCGGGAATTCGGGTGGGATATGCTGTTGCCGGCGAGGTGGTGGCCCGGGAGCTGAACAAGGTTCGCTTGCCGTATAATCTGAATAGTTTGTCCCAGTTGGCGGCAACCATTGTCATGCAAAATCCGGAGGCGATTTGGGAAAGAGTAGCAATGATCAAGCGCGAGAGGTTGCGCCTGGAGAAGGCTCTTTTTGCTTGTCAAGGAGTCACCCCCTTCCCCTCGGAGGCGAATTTTATCCTTTTTAGAACCGCGCGCAGTGCCCAGGAAGTGGATGCGGTATTAAAAAGTGATAAAATACTCGTTAGGGATTTTTCTGGGCATCCTTTATTGCCGGATTGTTTGCGGGTTACTGTCGGAAAGCCCGAGGAGAATGATGCTTTTATCGCGTCTTTGCAAAAGGCGATGAGGTGAAAAGATGAGTGATAGAATTGGAATGGAAGTTAGAAAAAGCCGGGAAACGGAGATCAATGTCGAGCTAAAACTCGATGGAACCGGTCGAGCTGTGCTAAACGTCGATAACGGCTTCCTAGGTCATATGTTGGAACTAATGGCATTTCACGGGGGCCTGGATTTACAGGTGACAGCGAGCGGGGATACCCATGTCGACGACCATCATTTAATTGAAGACGTGGGAATTTGCCTGGGCAAGGCTTTGCGGACGGCTTTAGGCGATCGGGTGGGAATCGCCCGTTATGGCAGCGCTTTGGTGCCGATGGACGAGGCTCTGGCTGAGGTGGTCCTCGATGTTGGCGGCCGACCTTATCTCGTTTTTAACGGGGAATTCAGCCGGGAGATGATGGGAGATTTCTCTTCGGAGATGGTTGAAGAATTTTTTCGGGCGCTTTCCGTTCATGGCGGGATTACTTTGCACATTAATCTTCGCTATGGCAAAAATAATCACCACATTGCCGAAGCGATTTTTAAGGGATTTGGGCAGGCTTTGCGCCGGGCAGCTCTGCGCAATGCGGCGCTGTCGACGGTGGCCTCGACCAAGGGGATCCTGGATTGAGGGGGAAATAATTTGGGGATCGCGATTGCCGATTATGGCATGGGTAATCTTTTCAGCGTTGCCAAGGCCTGTACACGCGTTGGCCTCGAGGCTTTCATCACCGACGAACCGGAGCGGGCTAAAGGAGCAGATGCTCTGATTCTGCCTGGAGTCGGTGCGTTTTCCGATTGCAATGACAATCTTCGGCAAAGTGGGCTCGATCAGGTCGTAATGGATTTTTACCGGCAGGACAAGCCAGTGTTGGGAATCTGCGTCGGGATGCAGCTGATGTTTGAGTATGGGGAGGAAGACGGCCTATTTCAGGGTCTGGGGATTTTCCCGGGCAAGGTGGTCCGCTTTCAGGCGGGTCGAAAAATACCCCACATGGGCTGGAATACGCTACAGGACCCCCGACAGGAGCGGTTAGCTGATCCTATTTTGGCTGATTTGCCACTGGACCCTTACGTTTATTTTGTCCATTCTTATCACGCTGACGAGGCTAGTCGGGAATACGCGATCGCGGTGACGGACTATCAGGGGGCCGTCTTTATTTCGGCAGCCCGGCGCCGGAATTGCTGGGGCTTGCAGTTTCACCCGGAAAAAAGTGCCGATGTCGGATTACGGATACTTAAAAATTTCGGGAGGGAAGTCAATTGTTTATCATACCGGCCATCGACTTAAAGGAAGGGCGCTTAGTGCGCCTAGTGCAAGGGGAAGCAGCCCGGGAAACCAGATATGCCGTGGAGCCACAGGAGGCATTGGCCGGTTATCTGAGGGCTGGGGCTACTCGGATTCATGTCGTTGATTTAGATGGTGCTTTTCAGGGAGAACGGATAAATGCCGATCCGATTCAATCGATTATTGCGGCTTCCACGGTGCCGGTACAGGTAGGTGGAGGTATTAGGGATATGGAGAGCCTGGCCAAGACGATCGCTTGGGGCGCGGATCGGGCGATTATCGGGACGGCTGCCGTCGACAACCCCCAATTTGTCGCCGATGCTTGTGATAGTTTCCCAGGAAAAATTGCCGTTGGGGTCGATGTGCGGGATGACTTTGTCGCCGTACACGGCTGGACACAAAAAAGTAAGTTTCGTGTCAAGGAATTTGTCCGCTTAATGGAGGCCGCCGGAGTCAATGTTTTCATCTTTACCGACGTTTCCCGGGACGGGACCTTGGAAGGGCCAAATTTGCGTGCGATCGATGATTTTCTGTCGGTTTCCGCGAGCGAAGTCGTGGCTTCAGGGGGTGTGGGGAATATTGATCATGTCAAGGAACTTCTGACGCGGCAGAAAAACGGAGTCTCAGGGGTGATTGTCGGCAAGGCGTTGTACGACGGACGGATTGGGCTGGACGAATTAATTTGACATTGAGAGTATTACGGCTCTGATCCTCGAGATCATTGCCGTATGTGAGGAGAAGGCGATGTTAGCTAAACGGGTTATTCCCTGCCTGGACGTTAAGGATGGCCGGGTAGTGAAGGGTATTAGTTTTGTGCAGCTACGCGATGCCGGCGATCCGGTGGAGCTGGCAGCCAGCTACGACAAGCAAGGTGCTGACGAGTTGGTTTTTTTAGATATTACGGCTTCAGCGGAAAAACGAAGTACGATTGTCGATGTGGCAAGGCGCACAGCTGAGCAGGTTTTTATTCCCTTTACGATTGGGGGAGGGATCAACGATCTCGACACGATTCGTTTGTTGCTGTCCTCGGGGGCCGACAAGGTCTCGATCAATACCGCGGCGGTCAAGGACCCGGATTTTGTCCGTCGTGCGGCGAGAAAATTCGGTTCTCAGTGCATTGTCGTCGCTGTCGATGCTAAGCGTAGCCCGGCAGGGCGCTGGGAGATTTATACCCATGGCGGGCGCCAGGCAACCGGCATTGATGCCTTGGAGTGGGTCAAAAAAATGGAGCAACTTGGGGCGGGGGAAATTCTTTTGACCAGCATGGACACGGATGGACACAAGGATGGCTATGACCTGCCGCTGACTCAGGCAGTGGCTCAGGCGGTGGGTATTCCTGTGATCGCGTCTGGTGGTGCCGGGCGGCAAGAACATATCCGTGAAGTGTTGACGGATGGCCTAGCTGATGCGGCCTTGGCTGCTTCGATTTTTCACTATCATGAAACGACTATCGATCGGGTGAAGGATTATTTACGTGGCGAAGGAGTGTGTGTCAGAAAATGATGGATTTCGCACTGGAAGATATCAGGTTTAACAATGATGGTTTGGTGCCGGTCATCTGTCAAGATGCCGCGACAGGTGCGGTTTTGATGATGGCTTATGCTAGCAAGGAAGCGATCGAATTGTCCTTGTCGACTGGCGACGCTTGGTATTATAGCCGTTCGCGACAAGAGCTCTGGGAAAAGGGCGCTACTTCAGGAAATCGGCAGAAACTAATGCAGATGGCCCTGGATTGCGATGGAGATACCGTGCTTTATAAAGTGGCTCAGACGGGGCCCGCCTGCCATACCGGGGCTTATTCGTGTTTTTACCGGAGCAAAGAGCTGGAGCAGGGACACGAAGCTTTCTCTGTCGGCAAACTTTACGATCTTATTGTTGAGCGCCAGCATGAGATGCCCGAGGGATCCTATACGAGCAAGCTGTTTGCCGGTGGACGGGATCGAATCTTAAAAAAAGTCGGAGAAGAAGCGGCTGAGGTTATTATCGCCGCCAAGAATGACCTGCGAGACGAAATGGAATGGGAAATTTCGGACTTGGTCTTTCATTGTCTCGTCTTAATGGCCGATGCCGGACTGACGCCTTCAGATATTATTCGGGTCTTAGAAAAGCGTCACCAGGGCTAATCAGACTTTTTCTGCGTTTTAAAACGCGATGGTGCCTAGGGCGGAGAATAGGTAAAGAGAGGTGGCGTGAAGAAATGGGCAAAAAAGGCAAGTTAGATCCAGACAAAAAATTGTGCAAGTTAGCCAAAGACGATGCGGCGGACACAAATTTTGACGAATATGCGGCTCTGGTGGGTAAGCCGCGTTTTATTTGCCGCAAGTGTGGTCGAGCGGCAAAAGAAAAGAGCAATTTGTGTAAACCGGAGAAAATTAGCGATTGATGCTGCACAATTGCGGTTAGAAAATGTGTAATCAGTGTGATTCACGATAATGAATAAAAAGGGATGGCGTTCGCCATCCCTTTTTCTGGTAGTGAGGATTACACCATTCGCTTTTCGTTGTGGGTATTATTTTGCCAGGAGGCGTAGAGCCCGGCTCTGTCAGGAAGTAGTAAAGCGGCTCGCTCTAATGAGTGACGCATTCCACTTAGAAAGTCGCTGGGGTCGATGCCATCCGGGTTAAAAGACCACATTGCAATCCGGGCATCGGGCGATGGCAGGAATTCAAGGATGTTTTCTAACCATGGAGGATGCAAGATAATGCCAGCACTCTCGGAAGCCTTGACCAGATCGATGGTTTCGTTATTGACAAGGCGCGGCTCCAGATTAATCGTATATAGTCGCTCGATACTTTCCGGGCTAAGGAGAAAGCTGCACTTGTAAGCGGTGTTGGGATGGTTTGAGGCCTGGAGGGCCGGCAACATAACGTCTTTGGGTATTTTTAACTGAGGGGAAAAGCCAAAGGAATGGCCATCCAAGCCGATCTGCAGATACAAAGGGTGTAAAGTTTTTTCAGCGCAGGGAATTAGGGCGATAAAAACGGGGCAATGGTAGACGTCTTCGATTTCGCCGATGTATAAGCAATGCCAAAAATTACGGATCTTCGTAATTGTGTGGAGGTTTCCCCGGGCGATTTTGTAGGAAAAACCACTGTGCCCAAGCAGTCTGCCTCCGTCGGTATAGCGGTTCCACCCTTCGGCGGCAGCGTGCTCCGGGGTCAGGGGAGCAACTAAACGCACCAAGCTTTCAGCCACTTGTTCCAGTTTTTGAACGATCAGCCAGAGTCCGATTATGCCCGTCATGGCCAGAGCGATGTAAGCCAGCAGGGGATAAAAGATCCCGGGCCAAGGACCATGATACGCGCCTAAAGCAAAGAAGAGGCAGTTAAATCCGATAATTAGGTGCAAAATAAATTTGGCGACCCCGGCTATGCTCAAGAAAGATTGACCGTAAGAATGGTCGAAGGGAATTAGGGCGTCAATTGCCTGGGCAAAACACTCCACTTCCTTCTCAGCGCTGGAGCATTCACGGAGGTTAAAGAGATTGCGGTTAAAATCGTCCAGTCGCTCCTCGGCACAGACCACGACAAAGACAAGAATAATCGCTAAAATAATTGCCATCGAAGCGATTGTCGGGGTCAATGTATACAGGGCGGCGGCGAAATGTTTCTCCTTTAGATTAACCTGGAGCGCGGCAATGACGACGATGCCGCTAAAGCCCATGATAGCAAATATTAAAGGAATATAGGGCACTTCCCGCCATTTGTTGCGATTCAACAAATTAATCCATCTCCTAAATTCAATCACGCTGACATTCCAATGATATCTTTATTATAATTCAGCCGCATTCATCTTGAAATATGCTATTATTATAAGATGAATGTCTAGCATCACGAAACGATAAAGGAGTTGTTTGTTTGATGGATTTTTGTTCCGGATTGAACCCCAACCAAGAAGCAGCGGTATGTCATACAGAAGGGCCTTTGCTGGTAGTGGCCGGAGCCGGAAGCGGCAAGACAAGGGTGTTGACACATCGAATCGCCCACTTGGTCAAGGATCTGGGCGTTTCGCCCTGGTCGATTATCGCTATCACCTTTACCAATAAGGCGGCTAGCGAGATGCGACAGCGCGTGTCGGACCTTTTGGGGAATCAAGCCGGGGAGATGGTATGGGTCAGCACTTTTCATTCGGCTTGTGTTCGCATATTGCGACGCGAGCTAGCTGGCATTGGCCTCAATCCTCATTTTACGATTTATGATAGTGATGACCAGCAAAGGCTGATGAAGCAGTGTATCAAGGAACTAGATTTTGACGATAAACAGATGTCGACAAATATGGTGCTTTCCCGCATTAGCCGGGCAAAGGCCGAGTTGGTTTCGGCAGCTTCTTATAATACGACGGCTGAAGATTTTGTCGACGAAAAAGTGGCACGCCTTTACATGTTATATCAATCGAAGCTCGAGGCAGCAAATGCTTTCGATTTTGATGACTTGTTGATGCGTGTTGTCACTATTTTCAAAGACTATCCGAGGGTCCTGGATTATTATCAGGACAAACTTCAATATGTGATGGTTGACGAATACCAGGATACTAATCGGGCGCAGTACGAGCTTTCTCGTCTACTGGCAGGTAAGCATCGCAACATCTTTGTTGTCGGTGACGATGACCAGTCGATTTACGGCTGGAGAGGGGCGGATATCCGCAATATTTTGGATTTTGAGCAAGACTTTCCTGATGCCAAGGTTGTTAAGTTGACGGAGAATTATCGCTCTACCAAGAATATTCTGGATGCGGCCAACGGGGTTGTTCAGAATAACCGTAGCCGGATGGGGAAAGAGCTTTGGACCAATGGCCCCGAGGGTGAAAAGGTGGCGATCTCAGGGGTTGCTGATGATTTGATGGAGGCCTTGGGGATTGCCCGAGAAATCGATCGCTTGGTGCAAGAGGAAGGCAAGAAGTACAGCGATGTCGCAATTCTGTACCGAATGAATAGTCAGTCCCGTTCTTTGGAAGAGCGCTTTGTCATGTTGGGGATCCCTTATCAAATAGTCGGAGGCGTTAGATTCTATCAGCGCAAAGAGGTTAAGGACATTCTGGCTTATTTGCGGATGCTGATTAACCAAGACGATGATATTGCTTTTGCCCGGGTGGTTAACGTGCCCCGGCGCGGCATCGGCGACACGACGCTTTCGGCTTTAGCGAAATTTGCCCGTCTGCAAGGTGGGAGCCAGTGGCAAGCCTTGGGTAATCTAGATGGCGAGCCGACGATCCGGGATCGCGGCCGTAAATCACTATTGGATTTTTATCAGTTGATTCAAGCTTTGCAAAAAGAAAAGGATCAGCTGATTCTACCGGATTTGGTCGAGGCAGTCTATGAAAAAAGTGGGTATCGCGCTGAGCTGGAGCGAGAAGGGACTAATGAAGCAACTGCCCGGATTGAGAATTTGGGGGAACTGATTTCGGTTGCCCGGGATTTTTACGAGCGTAGTGAGGAAAAAACCTTGGAGGCTTTTCTTTACGATGTCTCTTTGGTTTCCGATGTCGATGCCTTGGATAACGACGATGGTCAGGTTACCTTGATGACTTTGCACTGCGCCAAGGGCCTGGAATTTCCCGTTGTCTTTATCGCGGGGATGGAGGATGGAATTTTCCCTCACGTGCGTGCCCTTAGCTCGGAGCCGGAAATGGAAGAGGAAAGACGTCTATGCTACGTCGGGATAACCCGGGCAAAAGAGAGGTTGTACCTTTCCTTTGCTGGACGGCGTTTTATTTCTGGCAGTGAGGCGTGGAACCGACCGTCACGTTTTCTACACGAGATTCCTGTGCATTTGTGTGATCAGCCGGCCGTACCGGTGCAGACTCCAGCGCGGCAGGTGGATAAAGATGCTTGGAAAAAGCCTGAGATCCGTCCTGCTCCCGATGGGAGCGAGAAATGGAGTCTGGAGGCTGGGGACAGGGTGACTCATGGCAAATGGGGCGACGGTACTGTCGTAAGTATCAAAGGCACCGGCGATAATATGGAAGTAGCGGTTGCTTTTGCTTTAAATGGAGTTAAGAAGTTGATGGTGGCTTATGCTCCACTAATCAAGCGATAAAACTTTAACAACTACCGGGCGGTGAAGATATGGAAGGGCAAGAATCAGTAATGCAGCAGTTGGTGAGCAGGTTAAATGATTACGCCTATCGGTATTATGTTTTGGATGAACCTGTCGTCAGCGATGCTGAGTATGACAAAATGTACGATGAACTTGTCGCTCTGGAAAAGGCGCAGGGGCTTGTCTTGCCCGACTCTCCCACACATCGGGTAGGAGCGGGCATTTTAACGTCTTTTCAGCCGCACCAACATTTGGCTCCCCTCTACAGCCTCGACAAAGCGCAAGACCGTGGCGAGCTTATTAGCTGGACAGGCCGCGTCGCCAAAGGTATTGCCGCTTATCTTCGAGAAACGGGCAATTTGCTGCCGCAGCCAGAGTATCTGATGGAGTTTAAGTTTGACGGCTTGACGCTTAACTTAACATACGAGGACGGAGTGCTTCGCCAGGCAGCTACCCGGGGAGACGGAACAACTGGGGAGGCGATCCTAGAACAGGTGCGGACAATCCACTCAGTGCCACTAACGATCCCCTACCGAGGCCTTTTAGAGGTGCAGGGGGAAGGGTTGATGCGGCTATCGGTGTTGGAAAAATATAACCAGAGTGCCGATGAGCCCCTCAAGAACCCCCGCAACGCAGCAGCCGGGGCTTTGCGCAATCTCGATCCTTCGGTTACCGCCCGGCGCCGGCTGGATGCCTTTTTTTACGGGGTGGGCTATGCACCTGAGAAGACCTTTGCAACGCATGAAGAGGTGCTCGCCTTTTTGCGTGAGAATAATTTCCCTGTCAGCGAATACTTATTTAAGACCGAAAACGTCGAAGACCTGGTCCACGAGCTTGCTCGTCTGGAGGAGGGCGGACGTCCGTCGGATTATCTGACTGACGGTGCGGTGATTAAATTGAATGATATGCAGACACGTCAAATCTTGGGGTTTACGCAAAAGGCACCGCGCTGGGCACTGGCCTATAAATTCCCACCACGAGAGATGACGACCCGGCTTTTGCGGGTTGAGTGGAATGTGGGGCGCACGGGCAAGGTCACGCCTCTTGCGATTCTTGAGCCTGTCGATATCGGCGGAGTGACTGTCCAGCGAGCAACTTTAAACAATTTAGAAGATATCAAACGCAAGGGAGTTGCGGTGGGATGCCGCTTATGGGTACGCCGCGCCAATGATGTCATTCCTGAAATCGTCGGCCCTGTCGAGGAAGGTCTGGCTAAGTGTCAGGCCATTGAAATCCCGGCGACTTGTCCCGCATGTGGTACGGAGTTGCTTCAGGAGGGCCCCAATCTTTTTTGTCCCAATTCCCTATCGTGTAAGCCTCAACTTGTTTCGCGAATCGTTCACTTTGCCAGTCGCGGAGCAATGGATATTGAAGGTTTTTCGGAAAAAACGGCCGAGCAGCTCTTTGAAGCCTTGGAGCTGCGAGAT
This sequence comes from uncultured bacterium, assembly GCA_964637885.1. GTDB lineage: Bacteria > Bacillota > CAZWXO01 > CAZWXO01 > CAZWXO01 > CAZWXO01. The sequence goes on along the minus strand of CAZWXO010000006.1, from coordinate 10,294 downwards.
ATTTCGGATTTATACTATTTGCAGCTGGACAAGCTACTCGCTTTGCCACGTTTTGGCCTTAAGAAGGCGGAAAATTTACTGACAGGAATTGCGGCGAGTCGTCAGCCAAGTTTAGCGGCTTTTCTTTATGCCCTGGGCATTCCTAACGTTGGCAAGAAAACCGCGGCAGATTTGGCGAAGCATTTCCGCACCTTCGCAGGCGTTCAAGCAGCATCCCGGGAGGCTTTGGTGGGCATTCCGGAAATCGGTGAAGTTGTGGCGGAGGATATCAAGCAATTCTTTGCCAGCGAACACATCGCCACGAGCTTGGGGCGTCTGCTGGAAGCGGGGATTGTCCCGCAGGAAGCGAAAGGTAATTCTAGCCTGCAAAAATTACAGGGCCTGACTTTTGTGTTGACGGGTAGTCTGCCGACGCTAACCCGGGAGGCTGCCGAAGAAATGATTATCGCTGCTGGGGGAAGTACGTCCACGGCCGTGAGTAAGAAGACGAGCTATGTTCTGGCTGGAGAAAAAGCCGGCTCGAAGCTGGAAAAAGCGAAGTTGCTGAATATTCAAGTGATCGATGAAGCGACTTTTCTGGAGATGCTGTGAGAGAAGTAGACGTGATTTAAAACTATTTGTGTGGTTTTTATGATTTCCTTGCAGGATTAATTGCATTAATGTTGAATTAGTTATTTAATGGTCCGTGGATGACAATTGCACGACTGACTCTGTCCCACGGTCTCGGGTGCGGGTAGTTTGGAGTAGTGATGAAGCATTAATTAAAGGAGGGATTTTTATGTATTGTCCACAATGTAACGGCCAAATTCCTGACGACAGTAAATTTTGTCCCATGTGCGGGGCGACTTTACTGCAACCAATGAGCCAGGCGCCACCTCCCCCACCGCCGGCGCAGCAGACGGCTCCACCGCCACAATATACCCAGCCGCAACAGTATACCCAGCCACAACAGCCTTACGGTGCGCCGCCACCAGGACAGCAATTTGCCCCGCCACCGAATTATGGTCCGGCAGCAAAACCGCCACCAGTTTTTGGCAATGGCATGCCTTATGCGGTTGGGGCTGGTGTAGGAATCCGCTTAGCGGCGACACTAATTGATTTTATTATTTTCGGGGTTATCATTTTTATCGTGACGGCTTTATTTGGAACTCAGACAGCTTCATATGACTCCGGTGTGTCTTTCGACGCTTCGGTGACCGGATTGCCGGCGCTGTTTCTTTTTGCGTTTTACATAGCCTATTATCTGGTGATGGAGACAATGTGGGGTGCCACTGTCGGCAAAATGGTCTGCGGCCTGAAAGTTGTCATGCAGGACGGTAGCAAAGTACAGTTTGTTCCTGTCTTATTGCGATTTGTTTTGCGCATTGTCGATATTTTGCCAGGCTGTATCCCTTATCTGGTGGGCGCGATCTTCATTTGGAATTCCCCCTACAACCAGCGCTTTGGCGATAAAATCGCAAAAACCATGGTGGTAAAGTCGAGGGGCGTCCAAAACTTTGCCGCAGGTAACGAGTATTTTGACAGCGGCAATACCGGGACGACGAATTAAGCTATCCTATGATTAGATGCCGGCGATAATCGATCAACCTTAAAAAAGAGGCGAAAGATGATGTTTTGTCGTGGTTGTGGAAACTCTATCCCGGATGGCAGCAAATTCTGCGGGAATTGTGGCTTAGCTGTCGAGACAGTGGCTGTTCCACCGAGTGAAAGTGGTTTCGGACAGGAGATAGCAGCCGCTGTAGCTAGGATTCCCGGCTTGCAGGTGAGTCCGGGCCCCGAAGCGGATTTAGTTCTGCGGGACGTTCTGGTCGATGCGGATTGGAAGTTAGGCAAGAAAAAAGTCCAATATGAGGCCTTGATCCGTTTAGATTATCCCTCACGAACATTGATTATGTGGGAGATGTTAAAAGAGCAAAGCCTGGGGTTGGGGGGGCTTGCCTCCTTCAAAGTAGAAAAATATTCTACAAGTGGTACGACGCGGACCGGTAGTCTTGTGGAATCGATGCTCACACCTGATGGACGCCGGATCGACTTTTCTATGGAGTTTGGGAAGGTGCGCCGACTTATTCAACAAGTTGCTCAATTGCAGGGCTGGAATTTTCAAATGGTTTTAAACCGGAATAAGGTCTTGAAGTAGAAATTTATTTTAAGGAGATGGTCTCATGAATCAATATTATCCGCCCGAAGGACAGGGGCCAGGGACTAACCCCCAGAGTTATCAGTACGACCCTAGCCAATACCCACCAGCGCAACCGCCAAATCAAGGGTACTATCAGCAGCAGTACCCCGCCCAGGGCGGTGCCGGAATGGTGACGACGCCGATGTCGGTCAAGGATTGGTTTGTGACGATGTTGATTTGGTTTGTTCCGATTGCCAATATCGTGATGCTCTTTGTCTGGGGATTCGGTAGTTCGGGGAATTTAAACCGGAAAAACTGGGCCAAGGCAGCACTTATTTGGGCCGGCATCGTGATTGTTTTCTGTATCATTGGCTGGGCTATCATGTTTGTCATCATCGGGGCGATGATGAGTTCAGGTGAATATTACTACTAATATTCGCTAGTTGTTTATTGATCTAAAATATCTAGTAGCAAGGGGAAGAGGAATAGCTTTCGTTCCTCTTCTTCCGTTTGCGTTGGACTGGGATTGTGATAAAATACATGTAGAAGGAGATGATAGTATGAGCCAGAATTATCCGCCGGACGGGCAAGGTCCTGTCAACGGCACCCCGGAATATGGCTACGATCCGAACCAATATCAGATGGGACAGGATCAGGGCCAGAATAATTATCAGCAGCCGCAGGGGCAGTATCCAGAGCAGCCGAAATCTAAAATAGCCGCGGGAATACTTGGTATTCTGTTAGGTGCGTTCGGAGTGCACAATTTCTATCTTGGTTACACAGGCAAAGCCCTCGCCCAATTGTTAATCACGGTCCTAACATGTGGGATGGGAGCTGTGATTTCTTCGATCTGGGGATTGATTGAAGGGATTATGATTTTAACCGGCAGCATTAACACTGATGCTAAGGGCAATCCTCTGCAGGACTAAATAAAAAAATATTTTATCGGCAAAACTGTGGGTCTATCGGGCACCACAGTTTTTTGCTTTTTGCTGATATTGCAACAGACAGACCTTTAAATGGAAAAACACAAGTTTAAATTATTTGATGTGATATAATAAGCGGGATTTTAGAAGATTAGTTAGGGTGGTGAGTTAGATGAAGCTTTCGATTGCCGATGTAGAGCATGTGGCAGCGCTGGCTCGATTAAATTTCTCCCAGGAGGAAAAAGCAGAGCTGGCCGTGGAGATGGGCGCTATTCTAGACTATGTGGCGAGCTTGGATGCTCTCCCGTTGGATGGGGTTCAGCCATTGTCGCACGTGCTTCCGGTGGCAAATGTTTTCCGCGAGGATGAACTGGGTCCTTTGATGCCCATCGAAGATGTCCTTGCTAATGCCCCTGATAGGGAAGGTCGCTATTTCAGAGTGCCGGCGATAATCGAGTGACGAGGGAGGAAGAGAAATTGGAATTATACGAACATTCAGCGTGTCAGCTAGCAAAAATGCTGCGAAGCGGGGCGACCACCTCTCAGGCAATCACGGAAGCAGTCATTGCCAGAATTAAGGCGACCGAGTCTACTCTCCACGCTTTTAATATGGTAACAGAGGCGGCGGCCATCGAAGGGTCGATCGCAGTGGATAAAAAATTTGCCGCAGGAGAAGATTTGCCGGTCATGGCTGGTATTCCTGTCGCGGTCAAAGATAATATGTGTATGAGAGGGCTGCCGACGACTTGCTCATCGAAAATTTTAGAGAATTTTCGTCCGCCTTACAATGCGACGGTTATTGAAAAACTGGGCGGGGCGGGGGCCGTAATTGTCGGCAAAACTAATTTAGACGAGTTTGCGATGGGTTCTTCCACGGAAAACAGTGCCTTTGGGCCAACGGCGAATCCCTGGGACGTGACCCGGGTGCCGGGTGGTTCGTCTGGAGGCTCGGCCGCAGCAGTGGCAGCAGGGCAGGCAGTCTGTTCCCTGGGTTCGGATACAGGTGGATCGATTCGCCAACCAGCCGCCCTTTGCGGGGTAGTTGGTCTCAAGCCAACCTATGGGGCTGTCTCGCGCTATGGCTTGGTCGCTTTTGCTTCGTCATTGGATCAAATCGGACCCTTTGCGAGAAATGTTGAGGATTGCGCGGCAATGTTGGATGCGATTACAGGACACGACCCTCTGGACTCGACTTCCTCAAACTACAATCATCCCAATTATTTGGAAGGCCTAAGTCAAGATGTTAGAGGGATGAAGGTGGCAATTCCCCGCGAGTTTTTTGGGGATGGGGTTGATCGCAAAATCAGTGTCGTTGTCCAGTCAGCGGCCTTGCAATTAGAAAAATTAGGAGTGTCGGTGCATGAAGTCAGCCTGCCTAGTGCTTCAAAGGCCTTAGGTGCCTATTATGTTGTTGCACCCGCTGAGGCCAGTTCCAATCTGGCTCGTTTTGACGGGATTCGCTATGGGCTCAGGGATGCTTCTGCCGGAGACCTGTTGAATCTTTATAAAGATACCCGGGGCAAGGGCTTTGGCAAAGAAGTCAAAAGAAGGATTATGCTGGGGACGTATGCCCTGTCCTCCGGGTATTACGATGCTTATTATTTGAAGGCGCTCCGAGCTCGTCGCCTTGTTTTAGAGGAATTTACCCGGATATTTACGGAATATGACGCTGTCCTAACCCCGACATCGCCGTGCGTGGCCTTTCCCCGAGGCGAAAAGGCAGCGGATCCACTGGCGATGTACATGTCAGACATTTGCACGATTCCAGCTAATCTAGCTGGTATTCCTGGTATTAGCGTTCCTTGCGGGTTTGTCGACAATCTGCCGGTAGGGATGCAGCTAATGGGCGCAGCCTTTGCCGAACCAACGCTCTTGAGGCTGGCCTATGCGTATGAGCAGTCATGTGATCATTATCTGCAAAGGCCAACGCTGGCAGGAGGGAACGAGTAATGGAACAAGAAGTAGTTATTGGTCTTGAGGTCCACGTGGAGCTTTGTACTAAGACGAAGATATTTTGCGGTTGCAGCACCAACTTTGGCGCTGAGCCTAACGCCAATACCTGCCCCGTCTGCCTGGGCATGCCGGGAGTGCTGCCGGTCTTTAATCGGCGGGTATTGGAATATGCTATCAAGGCTGGGCTAGCTCTAAATTGCGAGATCGCTGGTTTTAGCAAATTTGACCGCAAAAATTATTTTTACCCTGATTCGCCCAAGGCATATCAGATTTCTCAGTACGACCTGCCAATCTGTATCGGGGGGCATGTCGATATCGAAACGAAAAATGGCGGCAGCCGCCGAATCCGCTTGAATCGTATTCATATGGAAGAGGATGCCGGAAAATTAATCCATGCTGAAGGCGAATCGTCCTGGGTCGATTTCAATCGCACAGGAGTGCCTCTGCTGGAAATTGTCACGGAGCCGGATTTACGCTCCGCGGAAGAGGCCAAAGAATTTTTGACCCGGCTTAAAGCAATAATTCAGTACATCGGTATTTCTGACGTCAAGATGGAGGAGGGCTCCCTGCGTTGTGATGCCAATATATCCCTTCGGCCGGTGGGCAGTGAGAAGTTAGGGACCAAGGCCGAGATAAAGAATATGAATAGTTTTCGTTCCGTGCAGCGCGGCCTTGAATATGAAGCGCAGCGGCAACGTGAGGCCATCGAATTTGGGGAAACGATTGTTCAGGAAACGCGGCGCTGGGATGAGGTCAAGGGTGTCACGTATTCCATGCGTTCCAAGGAAGAGGCGCATGATTATCGCTACTTCCCCGACCCTGACCTGGTTCCAATTAAAGTTGAGGCGAGTTGGGTTGAAGAGATCAGAGCAACTCTGCCGGAATTGCCGGATCAAAGGCGGAATCGCTTAATCGCGGAGTGGGGATTGTCTTCATACGATGCTGGCGTCATCACTGCCAGCAAGGCGATGGCGGATTATTTCGATCAGGTTTTGGCGATATATCCCCAAGCTAAAATCGTTAGCAATTGGCTGATGGGCGATTTTTCTTATACCCTTAATGAAAACAACCAGGAAATTGACAAATGCCTTGTGAAGCCAAATATGTTGGCGGAAATGCTCCAGCTCATCGACCAGGGTGTAATTAGCGGCAAAATTGCTAAGACTGTTTTCGAGGAAATGTATCAGACGGGCAAAGCTCCGAAGCTCATCGTCGCTGACAAGGGCCTGGTCCAGATTAGTGACACCTCGGAGCTAAAGGGAATTGTCGATGATGTGCTCAAGAATTGCCAGCAGTCGGTGGAGGATTATCGGGCGGGGAAGGAAAAGGCCCTGGGAGCTATTGTCGGGCAGGTGATGAAGGCGACTAAAGGCAAGGCTAATCCGCAAATCGTCAACGAGCTGATTATTCAGCGACTGAAGCAGGAGTGAGACTTTGACAGCTGCCTTCAATATCGTGCTTTATCAGCCGGAAATACCAGGCAATACTGGTAATGTGGCGCGCCTTTGCGCTGTCACGGGTGCCTCTTTGCACCTAATCCGGCCGCTGGGTTTTGAGATATCAGATCGGACCTTGCGCAGAGCCGGCCTGGATTATTGGAGTTTGTTGGATGTCCACTACCACGATGATATTACGGCAATTTTCGCTTTAGCTCAAAGAGAAGGGGCAGCTTTGCATTTAATTAGTAAAAAAGCACATCGCTTTTATACCGATGTAGGGTATTCTCCCGGGGATTATCTGGTGTTTGGACGAGAAACCACAGGATTGCCGGATGAACTGCTCCAGCAGTTTGCTGAGCAGACGTTCCGGATTCCGATGGTTGATGATCCCCAGGCACGGAGCCTGAACCTTTCTAATGCAGTTGCGGTGGTTGTCTATGAAGCGTTGCGTCAAACTCGGTTTGTCGACCTTGTTTAAATCGTCTTTGTTTGACATGGATGTAAGCCTATGCTACCATCGAAGGCGGTTATTATTTTATTTTATACCTGTGGGAGGTTATCAAGCATGGCAAGAGGAACGGTAAAATGGTTTAACGAGGAAAAAGGCTACGGTTTTCTTCAAGGAGAGGACGAGAAGGACGTGTTCGTCCACTATTCATCCATTACTGGCGATGGCTTTCGCAGCCTGAAGGAAGGTCAGGAAGTCGAATTTGAAGTGGTCACTGGAGAGCGTGGCTTACAGGCTGCTAATGTAGTGAAGGTTTGACTTTAGTTTTGTTATTTGATAGAATTCATCCGTTCGGGCAGTAGCGCAGTTTGGTAGCGCGCTTGGTTCGGGACCAAGAGGTCGCAGGTTCGAATCCTGTCTGCCCGACCATTTAGTGGAAATTGCTTTAACGGAAATATCCCTCAAATAACGCAAGCTAGTAGACGCCGGTGGAGCGCACTTACCTTGATTGCAAGGGTGCCCCGGCGTCTATTCATGTTACAATGTAGGTAGGAGGTGGGATAAATGACGATTATCGAGCAGGCTAAAGCTTTAGCCCAGGCAGTCAAGGATGCCCCCGAGTCGGAGCGTCTGCGGCGGGCCAAGCAAGGCATCGAAGGTGATGCAAAGGCCAAGGCGATGATAGATGATTTCCACGCCAAAGAATTTTATTTGCAGCAAATGCAGATGATGGGACAGGCGATTCCAGATGATAAGATGGCTGAAATGCAGAAATTAGCCGAACTTTTGATGCTCAGTCCAAAACTTGCGGAATATCTCCAGTCTGAGCGTGCTGTTCATATGCTTTTTGCTGAAGTTATGAAAATTGTTGGTGAAGGATTCGACGTTCTCAATGAAATGATGCGGGAGCGCCTTGGTTTATAAAGTAGAGGAGGGGCAAATTATGGCTGTATGGCAATGTAATGTCTGTCAAGAAAAATGGGAAGTGCGTTGCGCACCTAAGAAATGTCCGAAGTGCGGGGCGGAAAAAGAAGAGCTGGTCAAGCAGGAAAAACCTCAAGCATGAACCCGATAGCTTTTCAAATTGGACCGTTTGCAGTGCATTGGTACGGGATAATCATCGCCGCGGGTTTGCTTGCCGGAGTAACGGTCGCCGCCTTGCGAGCGCCTTTTTACAAGATCAGCCGGGATGATTTATATAATCTGGTTTTGCTCGCCTTACCCTGCGGGATCATTGGCTCCCGTCTCTGGTACGTGGTTTTTAATTGGAGTTACTACGCCGAGAGGCCCGGGGAGATTTTAGCGACGTGGCACGGCGGCCTCGCTATTCACGGCGGCGTCCTGGCGGCAATTTTGTGCGGATTAGTTTATGCCCGCATTAAAAAGTTGTCCTTTTTAAGCATTGCCGACATGACAGCTCCATCCTTTGCTCTCGCCCAGGCGATTGGTCGCTGGGGAAATTTCGTCAATCAGGAGGCGTATGGGACTCCGACAGATCTTCCTTGGGCAATCATCATTGACGGTGTGCCACGCCATCCTACTTTTTTATATGAATCGATCTGGAATTTATTTGTCTTTGGTATTTTGTTGCTGGTGGGTCGGCGATTCCCCCAAGCTAGAGGATTGGTTTTTGCCGGTTATTTAGTCTTATATTCAGCTGGGCGTTTTTTTGTTGAAGGCTTGCGCACTGATAGTCTGATGGTGGGAGATCTTCGCACTGCTCAGATTACCAGCCTAGTGATGATTTTATGCGGCGTTGTTATCGGCATATACTCGTTACGCATGTATACAAAAAAATAATTTGACCTGAGTGGCTGTTCCCATATAAAATGAATCTATGTATGTAATTATGGTAATTGTGGGAAAGCGGGTGGATCTCTTTTGGAGCAGAAATTAAATGAAGCCGGCCAAGACAAGGGCAAAAGTCGCAAGATTTCAATCTTTGGCGTTGTTTTGATCGGATTGCTATTGACATCAGGGGTTGCGTACGGAGGCACTTATTATTTTTTAAACGATAACGTGGCTCCGCAAGGAGTCAAAGTGGCAGGCTGTGAGGTTGGCGGCTTGTCTTTCGAGGAAACTCAGGCAGCGCTGGAGGAAAAACTACCCAAGCGGGTTACCCTTACTGCCGACGATTTTTCTCTTGAGATGGATCTTGCGGATCTGGGTATTCAGCCTGACCTTGCAGCGGCTGCAGTTCAGGCTACTTCCTTGGGCCATGGCTGGAACGTAGTTAAAGCTTTCTTGGAGCGCCAGGAGGCCAAAGAGGGGACAGTCGATATTCTTGTCGGCTTTACAATCGATGAACAGAAATGGCAAGAGGCGGTCGCTAATCTTAAATTGGAATTAGAAAAGCCGCCGGTCCCCGCCCAGCTGGACATCGATTCGAGTGGCAAACTGACAATTGTCAAAGAAATTACAGGCAAGAAATTGTTGGACGAGAAACTCTTTAAACAAATCGAAGAGGCTTACGCTTGTGGGAACACGCAAATTGCCTTGCCCGTTGTTGAAGATATCCCGGAATTAACAGCTGAGAAGATCGAAGACTGGGGCCTCGATAACGAATTAGGTACCTTCAGCACGAGGTATGCTACGAGCAGTAGTGCTCGGAAGCACAATATAAGCAACGCTTCTGCGCGAATCTCAGGAACACTTTTACAACCTGGCGAGACTTTTTCCTTTAATGGTAGTGTCGGACGCCGGACTGTAGCTGAAGGTTTTCGTGAGGCGCCGGTTTTTAAGGACGGCAAGCTCGATAAAGGGATCGGGGGAGGTATCTGCCAAGCCTCTTCCACGTTGTATAATACGGCCTTGCTCTCCGGTATGGAAATTGTCGAGCGCTCAAATCACAGCATGCTCGTCAGCTATGTTTCGCCTGGTCGTGATGCGACCGTCGACTATGGCTCGATTGACCTTAAATTTAAAAATCCTTATGACAAGCCGGTGTATGTTCTATTGGTGGCTGATGGATCTAACCTCCGGGCTGCGGTTTTTGGGGCCGGTGACGGCCGAACTTTCAAGGTTGTCTCCCAGACGCTCAGCACTATTGCCCACAAAGAGATTATTAAAACAGTCAATTCACCGGAGCAGATGGGGGATAATCAAAAGGGTGGTTCGGGGGCCGTGGCGACCACTACGCGGATCGCTTACCGCGATGGAGTGGAGATTGCCCGGGAAGATCTGGGGATTTCCCGTTACGCTCCCATGCATCGGATCAAGTATGAACTGGCTGGCGCGGCCGCTGGTAGCAATGAGAGCGGCACATCTTCGACTCCCCAGCTTCCAGTTGAACCGGTCACTCCTGGTGAGCCTGTCGCCGACCCGGTCATCGACAACCCGGTCTAAACATCTTAAGGAGCGGATATAGAATCCGTGACCAAGTCGAAGACGAAAACAGACGCAGAGTTGC
>CAZWXO010000005.1:0-46245 GCA_964637885.1 uncultured bacterium | reverse complement strand
ACAACATAGTAGCCATCTTCCCATTGATCTGTCGTATCGTAAGGATCGGCCATAATTAGGACGTCGTCAGAAATAACAGGTGTGCCATTGTTGTCATAGCCGATGATCGCTTGCCAGTGCCCGCCCCAGTCAACCCAGTTGACCATTATCGGACGATTCCCCTGAATATGGCCGACCAGCCACTGAATAAAATATGAATCCGCAGCATCGTCAACCCATGCTTCGGTATCATCGGAATTTTCGCCAGCGTAGAGGGAGCTGGAGCTAAATGGGGCTTTCGTTTTATCCTGAGTCCCATACGGTGCCGCTTCAACAATTTTTACTTCCGGCACACCTTTGAAGAACTCTACCAAACCATCCAGTGTCGTGCCAGTCTCGTCATTAGACGTGGCCATGGCGGCGCAGGTCTGCTCGTCATATTTTGTAATCCCGTAGTGATTCAGGACACCGACGGCCATCGAGTTGCCGCAGGTCCATTCTGTCGTCTGCAGGATAGGGCGATATTTTTCAATAATCGTCAAAGTTTCATCGTCGACCATATTGTAGTAATCGTTATGCTTGTAAAAGCGTGAATTGAGGTTGTCACCGCCTGCTCCAGCCAAATCCGCGCCTCCCTCGGCATCCATGTCCTCAACTTCGATAAACGGAGGCTTTTGCAATTCGCTGACTTCTTCGCCTGTTCCTCCACAGGCAACGAGGAAAGCTCCGACCAAGAAAACCATTCCAAAGACCAATGCTAACCTTTTCATTCTTTTATCCCCTTTCCTGACCTCATGTTCCATCGGTAGCTGACAGTGCACATCTGACATCAAAGCCTTGCAGCATCTGCCACCTTTCACATTATAGCACAATGTATGGCAAGTGCTTGCTTAACTGCCAGCTCGTCAAAATTAGATGAAAAAGCCTTGACACTTTCGTAAATGCCAAGGCTAAGCAGTGTTATTTTCCGTTTACTTTGTCGATTTAAGCATTATAAGCAGCATCTTGAAAGCAGTGATCCCCTGCAAGGCGTGAGGCTCATTAGCTGGCATGATGACCACTTCACCGGCGCCAACCGGCAATGCGACTCCCGAAATGCTAATTTCGACCTCTCCATCCAAGACCATCACCATCGCATCGAATGGCGCAGTGTGCTCGCTGAGACCTTGGCCCTGGTCGAAAGCGAACATTGTCACTGTACCGCCCGAAGTGCCAGCTAATTGGCGACTAATCACCGCACCATCCTGATAAGCCAATAATTCCTTGACGCTGTAAGCTTTACCAGCGCTTAGTGTGCCACCCTCTGCAACTTTGATTCCCATTATAGTTGCCTCCCTTCAAGGGCAAAACAGTTTTTCGGAGTTTCGCCCTGTAGGGAGATTATGCCACAACTTGCTGACAAGTGAAGTAACAAATGTTACGCATATTGCTCGTTTCCTATTTTAAAAATACGGCATCTGGCGTCGACGTTCCTGTCTTGGCCATGCCGTATTTCTCAAACACACCTTCAATGTCGCGTGCCATGGGATATTCCACATTTACGACATAGTATCTGTTGCCAGTCTCTTTGCCTAATTTTTCCCGCTCTTCGTCCATTTTACGAATCATTCCCGCCAGTTCCGCTTTTTCCATGGGAGTAAGAAACCTGTCAACGTCTTTGAGCTTCAAAACTAGGTACTTGTCATCAAATATCATGGAAACCGCCCCCTTAAAAAATTTTGGTTGTCCAAGCACGCAACCTCACAAAGTTGCCGCTAGCGACCTATCATAGATTCTACGACATCTGTTTGAGTTTATCCTGCCACTATAAAAAAATAATTGATACTCCCAGATTGCTGCGCCCCAAATCTTTATCTTGTCTTATCCCAGGAGCCAGGTCAATTATCCGGCGGGCTTCGTCGTTAAAAATTTCCCACTTTTCACCCGGCACGTAGGCTTTAATCCAACCACTCTCGCGCCGCAATGCTAGACTCTTCTGGATCGCCAACCGAATCGCTCCGCCTTGACCACTTGACCCATAACCATGGATGATTTTTACTGGCCCTCCTCCCTGTTTTTTAATCTTTTCTAAACCAGCAATCATCTTCTTTTTGGCTAAATCAGCCGTGGGCATCCCTTCCTCTAAGTTAATGATTGCCATATTCCCGGATTCATTTTTTCTCATCGCTGTTTATTTTCCTTCGTCTAATGTTTCCGCTGAACGCTGCAGCGCGGCCGTCGCGGCCTTATCTAAATACATTCTCGCCTCAGCTTCCTTGAACACGTCCTTGGAATTTTGCCGAGCTATTCCCTTAGTGGCGCAGCCCATAGCTATCCCGGGGCAGAGAGCATCAGCACCAGGGCACACCATCTGCCGGCACCGGCGTCTGATCCGGTCACATATTTTATTGCCGACATCATTCGTCGTTTCCGGTAGCAAAATCACAAATTCATCACCGCCCCAACGACAGACAATATCCTCCCGGCGGCAGGCGTCTTTCAAAATATCCGCCACCTGTACCAGACAATCGTCGCCGACAGTATGTCCGAAAGTGTCGTTGATGTATTTTAAATTGTTCATCTCGGCAAAAATAACGGACAGGGGCAATTGCCGCTCTTGATCGAGCCTCTCATACTCCGTCTCAAAAAATGCCCGGTTGAACAGAGCAGTCAAAGGATCATGAAAACCCAGAAAGCGAATATTTTCCTCGGCTTTAACCCGCTCGGTAATGTCTGCAAAGACAATCGCCAAATGGTCAGGCTGCGGGCTTGCTGCTTGTAACGAAAACCATCGGCCCGGTCCGGCGGCAAAAATCTTTGCCAATTGCCAGGTCTTTTTGAACTTGACTACGTTTGCCAAGGCCGTCATGGCGTCGATTTCCGCACCAGCAATCTCCGGAAAAAACGTGATGAGATGCTTTTCCAGGCAGCTGGGCAGGTCGGTTTTAAAAAGCTTTACAAAAGCATCGTTGACTTCTGTGATGACAAAATTAACTACTTCACCCTGGGAATCTCGCACCACACGGTGATATGCGTAGCCATCGTAAATATTATCCAGCAGATACTTGTACTTTGATTCACTCTCCTGCAAAGCTTTTTGCATACTTGATAGCCGAAGAGTCATCTGAATATTGGCATGCAACTCGGCTGCCCGCACTGGTTTAATCAGATAGGTGGAAGAACCGCTCTCAATGGCTTTTTCTAAAGTGGATGTCTCGACTCGCCCTGTTAAATAGATGACAGGAATCTGTCGCCCGCCTTGAAGTCGATGCGCGGCTTCAATTCCGTCCATCTCACCGGATAGTTCGATATCCATTAAGACAACATCCGGAGTCTCACGCCGGCAAACTGCGAGCGCTTCCTCGCCGGTTGCGACAGGACCCATTATTTCATAGTTGTAGACCGACAACTCAGCTGCCAGTGTTTTCCCGACGGATATTGAGTCTTCGACCAACAATACCTTCAAAATTCCACCTCAGTTATACCTTTTTGCTATCATTATACCTGAAAAACCTTTTTGCGCTACTCTTATTTCCAAATAAAATATGGAACATCGTATCCAATTTCAGTGTCAATAAGTTATAATGAGACATGGCCCAGCGAAGCTGACGCTTCGGCTTTTTGCAGATTGGCCAAGGATCTCGGCACTTTAAATTCATTCTAAATCAGGAGGAACCCATGAAATCTAAGTATACAGCTCTAACGATCACATTCATGCTTGCTTTTTCTTTAATAAATACTGGGCCAGCTCTGGCCTTACCTCTTGAAGAGGATTTCACGATTATTGTGAATGGAAAAACGATTACCCCAACGGATGCTACCCGGGGCATCATTGTCCAGGGAAGGGTTTATGTACCTTTGCGGATGGTTGGCGATGCCTTAGGGGTTAAGGTCAGCTGGAATAAGCCTGGCCTGCAGGCCGTTGTCTATAAAGACTTCAATTACCCCCTCCCCACCCGCACTACTGCGGGAGAGGATGTAGAAATAATCGTCGAAGGGGTCAAGGTTGCCACCGATGCTTCGACTGGAAAGCCTTACATCGGCAAAGACGGACGCACCTATGTTCCGATGCGTGTCTTGGCTAATGCCTTGGCGATCACAGCCTCTTGGGACAATAGCAAGCGCCACGCTGTCTTTACTGACTCGACTCAGAGCGTTAACCCGGCACCGATAACTCCAGAGCCAGTGACCCCAGAGCCTGCTGCGCCAGTCGTTCCGACAATCACTAATCTGGCTGACAAGCAAATGTTGCAATCGCTATCGACTTATGGCACAAATATCCGATTGCTCGACAGTAAAATTATTAATCTCCGCACCTTAGCCAGCGCCGACCCGGCGAATTACAGTCAGGCTCAGCTTGACCGCTTTCGGGTGCAGCTTGCTGAACTCAAAAAATTCCAGCCTGTCATCACCCTGCCAAGCGGCGAAAAATTAACCTTGGCGACCTTCAGCATTTTTGGAGAGTCTCGGCTCAATGCCACCCAGCTAAGCAACTGGCTTGCCGCCGAGGTTAAGCGACTTACCCCAACCCTGCAATCTCGATACGGCCGAGGGGCATACCCAATCCCCGCAAATATAGCGCAGCTTTACCTTGAAATTGGCAAAGCGTATGGCATCCGTGGCGATGTCGCCCTGGCTCAAGCAGCCAAAGAGACAGGTTATTTTCAGTACACTGGCGATGTCGAGCCTTGGACAAACAATTATTGTGGACTGGGAGCCGTCGGCACCCCCTGTACAGGGCGTGAGCCCTTAAACGGAGCCGACCCCAAACAGGTGCGCTTTGAAGCCGGCAAACACGGGGCAATCTTTTCTTCTCCCCGGGCAGGCGTCGAGGCCCACATCCAGCATCTATGGGCATATGCGACAAACAAGCCCCTTCCAGCTGGCAAAACCTTGCTTAGCCCTAGGTTTGTCTATGTCAATCGCTCGAATCAACCATACTGGCTGGAGTTGAATGCGCGGTGGGCCGTCCCGGGCACGACTTACGGCCAAAGCATTATCACCGATTATTGGCTGAGAGCCCTTAAGTATTAAAGCATTATTATGTTCGGAGGGCATTTTTATTTGGATTCGGAAGAGAATTACCAAAAAAAAATTCACAGCACAGGCGGTGAACTTTTTCCCTCAGCCACTGCGCTTTTGTGGGAGGATAGTCAGCTTGAAAAAAAAGGCCTCCGTGTTGCGCGCTCCTTGCTAGCTATCCTTTTTTTGTTGCTACTCCTAAGCAATCTTGCTCCCGAGCAGCTGGATAAATATCTGGCCTTGGGGGCTTGGGCCTTGTCTGGCTGGGACATTGTGTTAAAAGCTGCCCGCAACATTCTTCATGGAAAATTTTTCGATGAAAAATTCCTCGTGACCCTAACCTCAATAGGTGCCTTTTTTTTAGGCGCTTATGGGGAGGCAGCCTTGATCATGCTCCTCTTCATGCTCGGAGAGAGGCTGGAAATTAATGCAGTCCGCCGATCCAAGCAAGACATTGTCGCCTTACCTGATCCGTACCCCGAGCAAATCAGCGGCGTCCTCCACGACAAAGCCCCGGCAGAAAAAATGATTACCGGCTTTGCCCGCTACTACACTCCCATTGTCATCGTTTTAGCTTTAGCTGTGGCCTTGCTGCCGCCTGTTTTTTGGGGGGGTGACTTTGCTGTGTGGAGCTACCGCGCTTTGATTATCCTGGTCGCTTCCTGCCCTTGCTCTCTGGTTATAGCGATTCCGATTACTTTCTTTGCCGGCATTGGTCTAGCCTCTCGGAGACAGATCTTCTTTAAAGGGAGTAACTATTTATCGGCTTTGGCGCGAGCGGGAGAGATAATCTTCGATAGTAAGGGCGTCCTGACCAAGGATTCCTTTTGTGTCGACCAGATTATTCCTGCCCCCGGCGTTTCAGCTGAAACTGTCATCGAGGCAGCCGCAATCGCACAGAGCCGCTCGACAAGTAACTATGCAACCGGAGTGCTGGAAATGTTCGGGGAGGTCCCTTCCGCTTACGAAGGGGATTCATCTGTCGAAAATACCGGCCACGGAATCACTGTCACATCTCGGGGGGCTGAGTTTATGACAGGCAGCTTCGATTACTTCGCCCGAAATCAAATTGCCGGGCTTATCTCGCCCCCCGAAGCTGAGCATTACCTCCTTGTCAGCACTGCCGGAAGCTATCTCGGAGTGATTACTCTAAAGGAGTATGTCCGACAGGATGCTCCGGTTGCCATCGAAAAGTTGCGCCGCATGGGCATTGCCCGCATAATTCTTCTCAGTAGCGGCAATCACGAATCAGCTGGCGAACAAGCCGCTCGCCTTGGGATCGGCGAGGTTTACGCAGAATTACAGCCAGCGGATAAAATTGAACTTGTCGCTAATCTATCCCGCAACGCCGATCCCAAAAAGGCCGTCATCTATGTCGGCTCCAGTGCTGCCGATGCATCAGCGCTGACGATGTGTGAAGTTGGTTTAGCCATGGGATCCCCGGCGTCGGCCACGGCAATCAACGCCGCCGACGTTGTCTTAATGACAAATCAATTAAACAGCATTTCCTTAGCGATTGCCGTGGCCCGAAAAACGGCTCTGATCGCCCGTCAAAACATCGCCTTGGTCTTAGTCATTAAGGCCTTGATCCTGCTGGCCGGATTTTTTGGGGTTGCTTCAATCTGGGGTGCTGTCATCGCCAATATCAGCGGAGCGATGCTCGCAATACTCAATTCAGGCCGATTGACCCTCTTTGCGTGGAAGGACTAGCGGGGGATCGGCTTTTCAAAGTGCTGATAATCTTTGAGGCTGCTCCACTCACCGCCCCAACTCCACCCCCGTCGGATGAAGGCGTCGTAAACTACATCATCTTTCGTTATCATCCCTGGCTGAACTTGACTGCGGTCCAGATAAGCTTTGCCTGCCGCAGGTTTGACGAGGCCGTTTTTCACATAAGGGTTTTGAATCGGGTTAATATCGATGGCAACGCCGTAGGCATGGCGTGAAAGCTTACCCGAAGTCCCGCTCATAACCCGATAGTTAAAAGCAGAAGAATTATTGTCAGCCATCGACCGCATATCATCGGCGCCATATTCATCAATGAGACGCATTTTGGCAATAGGATATTTTTGTTCATATAGCTCCATGAATATATCTCGCACTTCCCGGGCAACACTCGCATGAACAATCAGCTCTCCCTGACGTGGCTGGCCACTAAAATCCCAATAGCCGACCTCTACGAGCCGCAGATCCTGATAACCAACGGGGCAACCTTTCCGATAAGAAAGTCCGGTTATTTTTTGCGCGACTGCCGTTGAAAGATGCCGGCACACGAAAACAGGCTCCTCCTCGACATGCTTGCCCGCTTCGGCTTCGATGCCGGAAACTCCTGCCAGGCAAAATGCAAGTAAGATTACCCACCATAATTTAGCCATTCCAGCTAAACCTCACTCTTTATTTCTGAGTTTTTTTTCATTCTAACTGTCAGGCAGTCCTCGAGCACTGTCGTATCTCTTGATAACAGGACTCCCCCAGCCTTAGACAACCAAGCGATCTGACGCAGTCGAGTATGAGGCTCGGCAGTATCAATTTCCTGGGTATCCCAAAAATTGCCTGGGGGAAGCTTCAGCTTGCCGGTAGCTGAGCAAAACTGAATTTTAACAATGTTCTCTTCGACATATGCTCCCAGTATTATATCTTCCTGGCCATTGATGCTTCCATCGAGGAATAGACGCAATAGCTGGCTAAAAACATCCCCGACTATTTCCGAACAACAGCAAACCAGCGGCAAAGATTCTTCCCCCTGCCTAACCAAGCATTTTCCCGACTGCTGCAAAAGCTCCTCGGCATCTGTCAGCATCACTTCCAGTAAAAGTTCGGAGTTGACCTCCCGCATTTCAAGTGCATCGGACTTGAAGCCAGCTACCGTTTGCAACGTTTCCGAAGTGGCGCAAGCGGCAGCGGCAATTTGAGAAAACTCACTTGGGCAACATTGAGCAAACTTGCTCTGCCCTAACTCTGCCATAACTTTCTGTAGATAAACGGCCACACCCAGAACAACGTCCCATAGACGAGTATCGGTCGCTCCGTTGCCTGCTGTATCTGAAGATGTTGCAAAAACTGATTTATGCATATCCGTGGCAAGCACCGCCATATACCCAGGGAAGGGCACATGAAAGCTAAGAGATATAAAGTGTTTGCCGCTACTGCTCATCACCTCAAAACGCGGTTGCTTGTGGTGGACGACAATATCATCGTACATCTTGTTCAAATCCCAGGATGCCTGATTGTGCATCTGATTCAAAATGGAGGTTTTTTGACCTAAAATTTGTTCCTTGGTCACGCCTGCTTGCCGCTCGAAAGCCTCGTTGACCTCGATAACCACCCCGTCGACGATACGCATCGATTGGTCAAAGAGAAGTTTTAAATATAGAAACCCATCCGGCATAATGTGAAAAAGATTATAGTATTTGGACTCGGTTTCCTCTCGGGCCAGTTCTGCGGCCCGACGGGCTCCCATTTCCTGAACCAGCTCTGTCAAAGCAGGGCTATAAAAACTAAAGTTATCTCCCCCCGAGTATTTCACGCCACGCATTGCCACATCCGCCAGCTGCGTGAGATGCACCAAATCAACCCCGTCAACCGGACAAAGAGATACGCCGACACTTGCTGTTACGACGTGATTCTCGTCGCAAAACTTACAAGGACGGCGGATTGTCTCCATCAAGATATCCAGCTCCGCGACAATATCTGCGACCTTGGAAAGGCCAGGAAGACACATGGCAAATTCATCACCGCCATACCTGGCGACAGATCCTCGGTCAGCTGCAAAATTTTGAATTCTCGAGGCCATTTCCACCAACACCTGATCCCCAGCGTGGTGTCCGTCTTTTTCGTTGATTGCCTTTAAACTATCCAAGTCGATTAAAAACACCGCCGCCATCTCGGCACCCTGATTAGCAGCATCGATGTACTTTGCGCTACTAATTTCAAAATCGCGCCGATTTGGCAAACCTGTTAGAGAGTCACGGGTCGCCAAGCGACGGGCCACCTTTTCACTGCTCCGTCTGCGTCGATTCTCTTGCTCAAGCTCACCGATAAAACTTTTGATCGATGCCGAACTGTTCTGGCGCGTGGCATTATCATGGATATCCAACAGAATAAAAGTGCGATTGTCCGTCGAATATGGCTTGATCCCGACATTATAGCGCTTTCCACCCTCATCGACAGCCATATCAAAGAGTCCAGGATGCAGCGCCCCCGAGAGATAGCGGCCCAAACCATGTTCCAAGGCCTTTTGCAAGGCCTCCCGCTGCCCCGGGTCCTGCCACCTGGGGAAAACGTCGCCGAGAATCTGCCCGTTTAAAAGAGCGGCTTCGATTCCTACCCGATCCGAAAACCACTTATTGCAAAAGACGATCCGCAAGCCAGCATCGACGATTATTGTCCCACTATCAGCCAAATTAAAGGCCGCTTCGAGCATCCTATCCATCTAAATTTGCCAGAAGCAAAGCCGCCATCTTAGCTTTTAACATTTCGATACTGCGCAGGCTAAAAACAATCAAAACCGCTCCTTCGACTGTATCCTTCTCCACCAGAAAGCTTGCTCTGATAATCAGGAGATGCATTCCAGTCAAGTTATGACTGGTGTTTTCCGCGGAATTAAAATCAAACACCTCGACCTCGGGAAGAGAGTAATTGAGCCGCAGTTCTAAAATATTTGAGAAACCACCGATAATCGAATTGAGAATGACATTGCCAATCTCGCGTACCACATCCACATCATCGTCCATAAAGGGCAAATCGGCATTTACTGGCGCTTCGGCTGGTGATTGTCCCAGGCAAAGCGCCACTAGCGACCGCGCCTGCCGACTTGGAAAGACAAAGTAGGCCCGGCCGGAAAAATCATCCCCAAAGCTTAACGAGGAGGAGACTACCTGACCATCAAAGACATCTCGCAGGCCTTCCCGCACTTCATTGGCATTCTGACCGAGGCGAATCAGTTTTATTTCCGGTACCGCAAGAACAATCCGCCGGTCGACCATTTCTGATAAGATAGCGGCAGCTTCGCCGATATGCAAATTCATAATTTCCCGCAGGACATCGCTCTCGTCTTCAGTAAATAACTGCTGCATCTCTATGCCTCCTCAAATTTAATCCCTCGCTCTTGCATGAGACTTATGATTTGATCAATTTTTTCAAAGCTGATGGGTTTATTCAAGAACAAATCCGCCCCCGAAAGCATCAACTCTTCCCGAGTCATCTTTTGCACATCAGCAGACAGAATGGCCACTAAGACATCCTGGTTAATTTCCCGAATGCGTTTTAAAGCGCCGTCACCGCTAATTTTTGGCATCAACAAATCCAGCAAGACTAAATCGTAGGATCCCTGAACAAACTTCTCCACTGCCACGGCGCCATCCGGGGCATCGTCGATTTCAGCCTGTGGAAATTTAGTTTTGAGCATTCGGATTACTTGCCCTCGCATAAAATTTGAATCGTCGGCAACTAGTATTCTCATCCTGCTTCATCCTCTCGCCGGCCTAAAATTTAAGCCGCATCCTTGTATTTTTTCACTGGAGGCTTCAAGAAATCTAATTTAGTTTCTGTTGTTATTATAGCAATAAATATTAAAATACAACCCACTACAATCCGAAAAGTCAGGGATTCTCCAAGAAAAATCAAGGCCAAAAGCACTCCAAACACAGCCTCGAGGCTCATGGCAATAGCGGCATGAGTCGAGGTCGTAAACTTCTGCGCGATATTCTGAATCATAATCGCCGCCATTGTAGAAAAAATTACTTGATAGGCGATGGAAATCCAGGCCTTGGTCGTAATCGTGGCCGGCATCGGTTCGAAGAAAAAAGCCGCAACGACAAAAATTGCTGCCGCCATCCCCGTTTGCACGATGGATAAGACCACAACATTGCCCGACGGGGCAAAATAACCGACAGCGACGATATGCGCCGCAAAAAAGAAGGCTGCCACCAAAGTCAAGCCATCCCCAATTCCGATGCTCATACTCTCCTGCAGAGTCAAAAATCCGATACCAAAGAAAGCCAAAAATGCCCCCGCTAACGAGTAGCGGTCCGGAGCTTTGCGTGTTACGGCCCAATAAAGAAACGGGGTCATGACTACGTACACTGCCGTCAAGAATGCTTGTTTTCCGGCGGTAGTGTATTGCAAGGCTATCGTCTGAATTGCAAATGCCGCAAATAGAAACACTCCAATCAACAAGCCTGCCCGCAAATCCCTCCGATTCATTTCCCGCAAGTAACGATGAAATACCAATCCCATTAGCACAAAAGCGAAAACAAAGCGAATCGCCATCATGTACAAGGGGGTAATGTCATCCAGGGCATCCTTGATGACGACAAAACCGCCTCCCCAAAAAAGAGCGACCAATACCAGGGACGCGTCCGCCAAGTACATTTTTTTGCTACTGCTGGACAAAGTTAACACAGCCTTTCACGAATCTAGTCTCATTGGACTATATCATTGCAAAAAGCGTACCGAAGGTCAATAGTTATCCCCATAAAAACTTTCTCCAAGAGAAAGTTATAGCATGGGAACTGGTGTCCCTCCGGGTGAAAAAGTGTGCATAAAGACGCAGGCTCCCCGCTAAGCGGAGAGCCTGCTGCTCGTTTAAGTTGCAAATCCTGGTTCAACTTGGGGCTGCTCACTACGCAGCACCTGGAGCTGAATCGTCTGTGTCAAGATATCAGTGTAATTAAAGGAGACTCGTCGGTTTTGGCTTTCATCCAGCTTGATAACAAAAATATTCGGGTAAACGCTCTCCAGGACGCCTTCCCTCTCAATATATTTTCGCCTCCCCTTGTTGGCCCGCAACCTGATCCGGCAACCCAGGTAAGGCTCCAAGCCTTTCTTGATGTCAGCGATGATGGTGGCCGCTTGCAAATATATCACACCCCTCGCACAGATTTAACTTGATTATACATGAAAAATAGCGAAATGTCAAAAGTGTAGTATTATAGCAAGAGGATATTTCCTTGTCAACAAATATTTAAAGAAATAAGGACTTTTGTCTCTTTACAAAACAAATTACCCACTAATTTCGCTAGGATAACTTTTCCCCAGTTGCTTTGATGCGATGGTACAAGGCGACAAATTCTTCCACATGCAGAGTTTCTCCCCGGACCTTTTCCGACCAGCCCAGTCCAGTAACAATCTCAGTTGCCAAATCCCTGCTACCCGCCAGCTCCGGCAATAGCAGCATTCCATTAACCAGCGTCTTGCGGCGCACCGTGAAAATCGTCCGCACAACCCGAAAAAAATCTCCTTCGTCAGCGACAGGCAGCGGTTCGGACCGGGGCGACATCACTACAACAGCCGACTCGATTTCCGGCCGCGGAATAAAAACGCTGCCCGGCACCTTAAAGGCAATCGTCACGCGACAAAAAAACTGACACAAAACGCTAAAAGAACCGTAATCTTTCCCCCCGGGAGGTGCCGCCATCCGACGGGCTACTTCACCCTGAACCATCAAAACCGACATCATCGGTGCAACATCGCGCAAAATTGTTGCCACCAGGGGGCCAGTTATCGAATAAGGAATATTAGCCACGACCTTCAATCTGCGGCGCTGCTCCGGGGTAAATTCGGTGCGGATAATTTCCTCAAAATCTGCCGTCAAAGCATCCTGATGCAATAGAGAAAGCTTTGCTTCGGCAGCAAAAATATTTTTTAGCGCTCCAAAAAGCCGGTCATCGATCTCAATCGCGACTACCTTGCCCGCGTCCTGAATTAGCTTGCTCGTCAAGGCCCCTAGGCCCGGCCCCACTTCGAGGACACCATCGCTGGCAGATAGCTGGGCAAGCTTGGTGATTTTCTCTAGAATATTAGGGTCGACAAGAAAATTTTGCCCCAGAGCTTTGCTGGGAACTATTTTATACTGCTTCATCAAGGCAGCGGTCGCCGCCGGAGTATTTACCTGGTTCATCCTTTATCCTCCACAATCTGGGCCATCGCCGCCTCAAAGTCTGCCCTGGCGACCATGAAAGCGTTCAGACGTTGCCGAAATGCCTTGGCCGAGGCATTGCCTATTCCAAGAATCTTCCCTAGGGCCCGACGGCGCTGGGCAGCAGCAGGGGCCCCCGCTAGTCCCCAAGCAATCATGTCCGCACTGCTAAATTCCTGAGACCCGTTGTCTACGGAATGAACCTTGGCCTTCTCAAGGGCCTCGCGTATCACTTCAGGCTTCGCGTGCTCAATCCCAATATCCCGATTCTTCTCCGCATCACTTTGGCTAAGGAAGGCGTGCAGGCACCCTGGCACCACTTCTGCGATTCGTCGCCGAATCTGTTCACCGACAAAATCAGGGTCGGTCAGGATTACCACCCCGCAGCGGGCTTGAGCATGGGCAATCAGCGCAAAAGTCTGGGCGGAAACCGCATACCCGCTGGTGACGATCACCTCGGCAGATACTGCCCGTTTGACCGCTTCAGCGTCGTGATAGCCTTCGACAACGATTACTTCCTGGAGCAAGAAAACACCTCTTTTACCGCATTATCCGTTCTAGGTGAGCTAAACAAAATAATTTGCCCGCCAATCTGGTGACGGCTTATTATAGCAAAAAAAGAGGCCACCGTGACGGTAGCCTCAGCCTTGCGGAAAAATCAGCAAAAGGCATTGCTGCTATTTGTTCTGTTGTATTTGCAACAGCAACCTTAATCAAGAATATAAACTTTGACTTGCTGCCGACCAAAGCTCATCGCTGCCTCGTAGGTCGGATAGAGCAAATCAATCCGCTTGCCCTTGATCGCTCCTCCGGTGTCCTCCGCCACTGCAAAACCATAGCCATCGACATAGAGCCTGGTCCCCAGCGGGATGACCCTCGGGTCTACCGCAACCACTCCATGCCGCAGCTTGGTTCCCATGGCCGTTATCCCGGCCCACTGACCATTGCTGCGATACCCCGGCTCATAAGCAGTCGCCTCTAGAACCATCGCCCGGGCGAAATTGATATTCTGTCCACTCCGGGAAATCGTCGTCTTGTTCCCCATCGCCACCAACTCGGCAATCGGGTGCTCAATGATATGTTTTGCACCGGTTCGATGATGTGAGATCTGATGGTTGACCAGGACCTTTTCCTGAATGATACGGGCCCGTCCCGCTTGACCAGGGCGTATCACCTTGCTAAGACCTTTTTCCAAACGATCATCGAGAATGATTTCCGTCCCGAAAGGGACGTCCTGCTCGGCAATTTCCGCCTGCACTTGAATCCGCTTAACCTCGATAACCATCCCTGAAACTAATCTCTCCGTCAAAGCGTGGTCAACCTTGTCATACTTTCCTAAAACGACATTTGTTTCACGGAGAGCGTCGGCGATGGTTAATGCGTGAAGCTTTTTTTCGATAACTTTTCCGTCGACGACGATCGTCACCGGCACTGCTTGCATAATTCGTATCTCTGTTCCTGCACGGAGCTGCGTTCCACCGTGAGGAACTAATTTCTCACCCTCATTGATGATGATGTCGGCTTCTTCGATGAATTCGGCCACCGTCGCCGCACTTGTCATGCGACTCACCTTGGTTGTGCCGTCGTAGATGTCTACCTTTTTGTTGTTGAGTGAAAAGCCCGTAATCGCAAGCAGCACCGCGCCAAGACAGATAATGATCCGCCGTGCCACAATGTTGTGCATTCTGCTTCCTCCTCTTTCCCTAATAAAATAGCCTATTACATCCTAGTAAAAGGACACAATAGGCCCCGAGTCGAGCATATTGTAACAGATAGTTAAATAAATGTCAAGCAGTTATCCCGAACAATTGTTCGGCGTTAAAAGTGACAGCCGCACCTAGCTCCTGAAGCGTCATCCCGCGCATTTCGGCGATCTTCTGCGCCACGAGAAGTACATGGCCGGGCTCGTTGCGTTTTCCCCGATACGGCTCGGGCGCCAGATAGGGGGCATCCGTCTCGACCAAGAGGCGATCGAGAGGAATCGTCGAAGCAACCTCCAGGCTCCGCCTGGCATTTTTGAAGGTCACGGGCCCGGCAAATGAGATATACAAACCCATTTTCATACACAATTCTGCCGTTTCACGACTACCGGAAAAGCAATGCATCACCCCTCCGACACTGTGCACCCTCTCCTGCTGTAAAATTGTCAGCGTATCAGACGGAGCCTCTCTTTCGTGGATGATGACAGGCATGGCAAGCTCAACGGCGAGGCGCAGTTGCTGGCGAAAAACATCCTGTTGCACCTCTCGGGGAGAATGATCGTAATGATAATCCAGCCCCATTTCTCCGAGAGCAACAGCCTTTGGATGGGCTGCCAGAATCCGGAGCTGTGCTTCCCAATCCTCCGGGACATCCTTGGCATCGTGGGGATGAATCCCCACTCCGGCATAAACGGAGGAATGCTTTTCCGCCAAAGCAATGGCGCGCCTTGATGAGGCTAGGTCGGCTCCGGGATTAAGCATCCACTTCACCCCGATTTGGTCGGCGAAAAGAATTACTTCCTGGCGATCAGCGTCAAAGGCCTTGTCGTCTAAATGCACATGGGAATCAACTAAAAATGCCTTATTTTTCTTATCCATTTTGCCCTTTCTGCTGCCGTATTAAAAGGCGTTAAGCCTACACGGAATCCATATAAATTATTTCTTGCAAAAAATTGTCCGCCCCAAAGATGCGCCCATCTCGATAAAAATGTTATAATGCGTTTATCATCAAAGGAGGAATGGAGCATGAGCTACGATTTTGATAAAATTGCCGAAGAGTTGACCGTTGAACGAGGCGACCTTTTAAACGTCCTCGGGATATTTTTTGAAGAGGCCGAAACCCTCATCACAGAAGCGGAAGCAGCCTACGCCAAAGTTGATTGGGCTATCCTGGCAGAGAAACTCCACGCCCTTAAGGGCTCATCAGCTAATCTCCGCCTGGAAAAACTGAACAGCCTGACTGTCAAGCTCGAAGAAGGTGCCAAAACGAAAAAAACCCGAGTAATCGACAATTTGTTACCCATGCTGAAAACTGAAATTGCCAATCTAAAAAAAGCAGCGCATTGATTTACCACAAACCAATCAAACAATTGTCGCAAGTTTGCCCTCGTGAAAAAGACCGATAAAAGTGTCACAAAGCTTTGGATCCCAAAAGGTTTCCTTGCCTTTTTCCAGTTCGGCAATCGCCGCTTCAGGGGTCAATGCTGCTCGGTACGCGCGGCCATGTAGCATCGCATCGTAGGCATCGGCAATGCCAATAATTCTTGCACCCGTAGGAATGGCAAGCTTGGTTAGCCCCTCAGGATAACCACTTCCGTCCCAGTGCTCATGATGATGCTTGACATACGAGACAATCGTGGAAAACCCCGAATATTCGCTTAGGATTTTCCCACCACGCACCGGATGAGCCTTGATGATGTCCCAATCTTCCTCCGACAAAGAGCCCTCTTTATGATAAATCCCGTTGTTGACGCTGAATTTGCCGATGTCGTGGAGCAGCGCAGCCATCCGCACCTGCTCCCGATCCGCCTTGAGGGGTGTCGTCGCCCGAACCAACTCATAGGCATACCCAGCCACCCTCTGGGAATGTCCCGCGAAATAGCGGTCATCTTCCTCCAGCCTGACGGCCAAATTTAAAGTTAAGTCTTTAAGTGACAAAAGCTCGCCGGTATATTCATGAGAGCGCAGCAAGGAGCGAATCATCGCTTTAAGTTCCGCCACTGCAAATGGCTTAGCCAGATAGACATCCGCCCCCAAATCCAAGCAACGGACCTTATCTTCCACGGCGTCGAGGGCCGTCAAAGTAATAATCGGGGTCCGGTCTTCTTTGGCCGACTTCCGCAAGACCGACAACAATGAGAATCCATCCATCCCCGGCATTAGCATGTCCATGATGACCAAATCCGGCTGCCAATTGGCAAAATGCTTCATCGCCTCACCGCTGGTTTGAGCTTCCTTGATCTCGTATTCTTTTAACTGCAGGCGCAAAAGAGCCAAATTGGTTTTTTGATCATCGACGACTAAGATTTTCGGCTTTGCTTCCATCTCTAATCCACTCTCTCCATTGATTTGCTAACTCATCCCCATAAAACACGCTGATAATTGATCGGATCGGTATTTCCTTCAGTGCTGATCAAGAGGACCTGGGATGACTCGTTGAGGCCCATCTCTTGGACGGTTTCGCGATTCATCGAATTTTCCATCAACATCGCCAAGACACCCAGGCCAACCGCCCCCGATTCTCCCGAGACGATCTCCGGGTCGCCTGACAAAGGATTCTTTAGCATCCGCATCCCGCGAGCGGCGACGTAATCCGCACACTTGATCCCCCAGGAGGCGTAGTCCCGCACGATTTTCCAGGCCAAAGGATTCGGCTCGCCACAGGCCAGACCAGCCATCATCGTCTCCATGTCGCCGGCAACTTTATAGGCCTTGCCGTCAGCTTTACGCAAGGATTTGTAAAAACAAGCCGCATCGGCCGGCTCGACAATCGCCACCCGGGGAATGCTCTCAGTCTGATTAACGACAAACCACCCCAGCACCGCCGCCGCCATCGAGCCAACGCCAGCCTGCAAAAAAATGTGCGTTGGTGCCCCTGCGCCGGCATCAGACATCTGCCTGGAGGCCTCAGCCGCCATCGTCATATAGCCCTGCATCACCCAACGGGGAACCTTCTCATAACCGTTGGAAGCGGTGTCCTGGACCAGAATCCAATTATTCTTTTTAGCCTTTTTCGCGGCTAAACGCACAGCATCGTCGTAATTCAATTCCACAATCTCTGCCTCAGCTCCCAAATCAAGAATTGCCTGCAAGCGCTGACTCGCCGTGCCAGCCGGGAGCAAGACCACCGCCTTTTGCCCCATTTGCTGCGCCGCCCAGGCAATACCCCGGCCGTGATTGCCGTCGGTAGCCGTAATAAAAGTGACTTCCCCCAGTTTTTCCTTTGTTTCCTCCGCCACCAACTGAGAATAGTCCAGCTCGCCAGGGTCCAGCTCAAGCCGCTCGGCAACAATTTTGGCAACAGCTGCGATGCCACCCAAAGCTTTAAAGGAATTAAGACCAAAACGGAGGGACTCATCTTTGACCCAGATGCCCCCCAGTCCGTACATTTTAGCCAGCGCTTTTAGATTATGCAGCGGAGTCGGGGAATAACCTGGGATGCTTTGGTGAAATCTTTCCACCACGCCCGCTTCCCCAGGCATTAGAAAACTCAGCTTCTCCAAATCAGGCTTTTTACGGCATTTTGTATTAGTATGGACCCTTAGGAGCTGATCATTCTTCATTTTTATCCTCCTCATAATGTGAGATCCAAATTAAGTTTTAAAAGCTAACTTTTGTTTCTACCATCTCTTCCATTACATATTAGCATAGCAACCGTTGAAAATATAATACTTCTTAGCAATTTTTTTTAAAACAAAGGATTCCGCATATTTATGTCGAATTAGACGAAGAATGATAATGTCGAAAAACAAAGCCAGTTAGTCTCAGGAACAAAATAGATTGCCACTCAGTCTGAGAAACTGAAAAACGGAAAAAGGAGATGATTTTATGGAACCAGTCAAAGGAGCAAAACCTAATAGCTGGAAAGATGATAAATTGAAGGTCCGCCTAGTGGGCTATGCCTTAATCGCCTCAATCTTGGCCTTGGGGCTAGTCTTGTCCGCAGCCATCACCACGGGAGGACTTGTCAAAATCAAATCCCAAGACACGACGATTACGGTTACAGGGTCAGCGAAAAAGCCAATTACTTCGGACTTGATTGTCTGGAGCGGCTATTTTTCCGCCACATCGTTTTCCACCTCCGAGGCTTACGCCCAATTAAAGGGCAACCAGGAAAAAGTTAAGAACTATTTTGTCGATCAAGGTCTTAAAGAGACAGACATGGTCTTTTCGTCGATTAATACTACGCCGATTTACGAAATTTTACCTAACGGAAACTATAGCAACTACGTCAGCGCCTATCAGCTGGGGCAAAGCGTGACGATTCGGTCCTCCGATGTCGAAAAAATCACTGAGCTTTCCCGCAAAGCCACAGACCTGATCAACGAAGGGGTCGACTTCAGCTCGGATCCACCGCAATATATCTACACCCAAATTGCCGATCTCAAAGTGGAAATGCTATCGGAAGCGACAAAGGATGCCCGCCTCCGCGCGGAACAAATCGCCGAAAGTGCCGGCAGCAAAGTCGGAGAGCTGCGCTTCGCAAAAATGGGAGTCATCCAGATTACTCCGCTTTATTCCAACGAAGTATCCGATTACGGAATGAACGACACCAGCTCCATCGACAAGGACATCACGGCCGTCGTCACTTGCCAGTTCGCGATTAAATAATCTGCCATTCGGAGCGTCAAAAAAACCCTTGGCGAAGAAGTGCGGATATAAGCGCAACTTCGCCAAGGGTTTTCTAATCGGAAACATGCTGAGCCGGAAGCGTTTCAGCTATTCTTTTTTCCAGTCCGCATCGATGGTTTTCATCCGAATGTCTTCTAATAAATCAATAATTTTGCGATTTTGCCGCTCGACGCGATATACTGTCGCGGTCAAAAAAGATACCCAAAAAACCCCGGCGAAAATGATTCCGTACAACATAGCTTCGCCCTCCTTACTTTGTGGCGTAGTCGAGTCCAACCGCATGGCGGGCCTTCTCTAAATAGATGCTGGCCGTCGCCCGGGCCTTCTCGGCTCCGCGTCGCATTACCTGGACAACGTGGTCCCGATTGTCAACCAATTTGGCGTGCTCGACACGATACGGCGCAAAATATTCCCACACTACCCCAAAAAGTTCTTTCTTCATTTCACCATACTTCAGCCCCGGAGTGAGAAATCGCTGCCGGAGATCCTCTCGGCCAGCCTTATCTAAAAACAACGAGTAAATTTCCAAAAGCGTATTGTCCTCCAAGGGTTTTGGCTGATCGACAGGAGTCGAGTCGGTGGTGATGCGCATCACTTTATCCCGCACCTCTTTTTCACTGGCAAAAATGTCAATCGTGTTGCCGTAGGATTTGGACATTTTAAGGCCATCGATTCCAGGGACCATGGCGACATCTTCCGCGATGTCCGGTTCGGGAATGACAAAGACTTCGCCGTAGGTCGTATTAAAGCTATTGGCGATATCCCGCGCCATCTCCAAATGTTGCTTCTGATCCTTGCCGACGGGGACCCGATCCGCTCCATAGAGCAGGATATCGGCTGCCATCAGCACCGGATAAGAAAAAAGCCCGTGGCTGGCAGGAATGCCTTTAGCAGTCTTATCTTTGTAGGAGTGCCCTCTCTCCAGCAATCCCATTCCCGTCACGTTGGAGAGAAGCCAGGTCAGCTCGGTGACCTCGGGAACATCCGATTGAACATAAAAGACGGCCTTCTCTGGATCGAGGCCGAGAGCTAGAAAGTCGCAGGCAGCTTCAAAAGTCTGCTGACGAAGTTTGTCAGGATCGAAGACCGAGGTCAAGGCATGCAGGTTGACCAAAAAACAGTATAACTCGTGCTCGTCCTGCTGCTGGATCATGCGCTGCATCATCGCAAAGTAATTACCTAAATGTAAATTCCCCGAAGGCTGGATACCGGAAAGGATTCTCATTAACCATCTACCTCCAAATTTTGTGTGCATATCATTATAGCGCATCTGTGCGCCAGGTTAAACACGGTTCTGGGGCAACGAATTAAGCGCAGCTTTGATTTCCTCCGCTATTTCGATGGTGATACCCGGAACAGCGGCGATTTCTTCCGGCGTCAGGCGACTAATAGTATCAATTGAGCCAAAGGTTCGCAGGAGCAAGGTCCGCTTGGCCGGACCAACCCCCTTGACTTCGTCCAAGCGTGAATGCAAGGTGCGGTTATCCCTTAACTTGCGGTGATACGTGATCGCAAAGCGATGCGCTTCATCCCGCACCCTCTGCAGGAGGTGGAGACCTGGATCGTCCTTGGCCAGGCACAGGGGCTCACTGCGGCCAGGCCGCCAGATTTCCTCGTTTTTCTTCGCCAGGCCAATCAACATTAAATCCTCCTGTCCGACTTCCCTGAGAACAGCTGCGGCGGCACTGACCTGCCCCCGCCCGCCATCGACGACCAGTAACTGGGGAGTAAGGGCAAATGCTTCGCCACGCTCCGCTTGATTCTGCCAGCGCCGGCGCAGCACCTGAGCCATCATGGCAAAATCATCCGGTCCCTCCAGCCCGCGAATTTTAAAACGGCGATAGCTGGCGGTATCCTTGCGCCCATCCGTAAAGACAACCATCGAAGCAACCGGCTCGCTCCCCTGAATATTCGAAATATCAAAGCATTCGATGCGCTGCGGTTCCTCCGGCAACGTCAGATGCTTGGCCAGGCTTTGCAGCGCTTCCGCCACCTGCGTCGTTTCCATCTGCAACCGCAGCGTCTCACGGCGTAAAATCTCAGCGGCATTTTTTTCCGCCATCTGGACTATCTCTTTTTTTAAGCCCCGTTGCGGCACCTGGAGCTCCGCACTCCCACCTCGCAAATGCGACAGCCAGTCTGTCAGCAAAGCATAATCATCCGGGCGATGCAGCAATAAAATCTCCTTGGGCACCTGGATCCCTTCGCCATAAAACTGTTTAATCGTCTCACTGGCCAGCTGCCCGTCAGCATACCCCTCTGAAGCTGTCAGCCATAGGTTTTCCTGGCGCACAAGCCGCCCACTGCGAATAATAAAAATCGAAACAGAAGTTTCATCCTTGCTCCGGGCCCAAGCGATAGCATCCATGTCGCCACCGCCTTCCCGCAAAACCTTTTGTCGCGCCACCACCTGCGTCACGGCTTGCAATTGGTCGCGGTAGCGCGCCGCATCTTCATAAGCAAAGGCTGTAGCCGCCTTTTCCATTTCCTGTTTAAGATGCCGCAGCAGGGAATCGCCACGCCCCTCGAAGAACATGATAGCTTCGTTGACCAGATCCCGATACTGTCCGGAGCTGGCTCCGCCAAGGCACGGACCTAGGCAGAGTCCAATCTGGCGATTCAGGCAGCCTCGCCCCTTTTCCCGGGGAGCATCACCCGAACATTGGCGCAAGGGAAAAACTTTCTCCAAGGTCCGTAACAACTGCCGCACTTCGGTGACATTGGTGTAGGGACCAAAGTAGCGGGAACCATCCCGCACCAGCGTTCGGGTTAAAAACATCCGGGGCCATTCCTCGCCAAGAGTAATTTTTAAATAGGGATAAGACTTATCGTCCTTGAGCCGTATGTTAAAGTAGGGGCGATGCTGCTTGATCAGGCTGCACTCCAAAACCAGCGCTTCCATTTCCGAATCGGTCACAATCCAATCGATCTCATCGATCTTGCTGACCATCATACGGGTGCGGGCCGCCATGCCTTTGCTTTCCTGAAAATATGAGCGGACCCGGTTCTTCAAGAGGATCGCTTTACCAATATAAATGATTTTTCCCTTGGCGTCCTTCATCAGGTAGACTCCGGGAGCCTCCGGCAAAGCCGCTAAGCGTGCCTGCAATTGCCCGGAAAGCTCTGCCCCCTTCACGGCGCCAGGACCTTCGCCAGATATGTACCGGTATAGGAATCAGCGAAAGCCGCCACTTCCTCAGGCGTCCCGGCCACCAAGACTTCACCGCCTCGATCCCCGCCTTCGGGCCCCAAGTCGATGACATAATCCGCTGTTTTTATCACATCCAGGTTATGCTCAATAACGACGACGCTGTCCCCATTCTCCACCAGGCGCTGCAACATCAGTAACAGTCGGGAAATATCATCCATATGCAAACCTGTCGTCGGTTCGTCTAAAATATATAAGGTCTTGCCGGTGCTGCGCCGGGAAAGCTCGGTGGCCAGTTTGACCCGTTGAGCTTCGCCCCCGGACAGAGTCGTCGCCGACTGCCCCAGATGAATATAGCCCAAGCCAACTTCGGACAAGGTCCGCAGTTTGCGCTCGATTTTAGGAATGTTCTGAAAAAACTCCCAGGCTTCCTCAACAGTCATATCCAAAACTTCAGCAATATTGCGCCCTTTGTACTGCACCTCCAGAGTCTCGCGATTGTATCTCTTTCCTTTGCAGACCTCGCAGGGTACATACACATCCGGCAAAAAATGCATCTCGATTTTAATGATTCCATCGCCCGAGCAAGCCTCACATCTGCCCCCCCGCACATTAAAAGAAAACCGCCCCGGTTTGTAGCCGCGTGCTTTGGCCTCCGCCGTCAAGGAAAAAAGCTCGCGGATACTGTCGAAGACACCGGTGTAGGTGGCCGGGTTGGAGCGAGGCGTCCGCCCTATCGGAGATTGATCGATGTCGATAACCTTGTCGACGTGAATCAGTCCCTTGATCGCATGATGCTTGCCTGGCCGCTTCCGGGCCCCGTGTAGAGCCTGCGCCAACCTTTTATGCAGGATTTCATTGATCAAGGAGCTTTTACCCGATCCGGAGACTCCCGTCACAGCCGTAAAACAGCCCAGAGGAATATCGACATCGATATTTTTTAAATTATTCTCCTCTGCTCCTAAGATTTTGAGCCATTTCTCCGGGCGGCGCCGCTTCTCTGGCAAGGGAATCCCTTGACGACCAGCAAAGTAGGCCCCGGTAATCGAGCGCGGTTCATCCATGACATCCTGTAGCCCTCCATAAGCCACAATCTCTCCACCGTGCTTACCGGCGCCGGGGCCGATATCGACAATAAAATCAGCCGCCCGGACGGTGTCTTCATCGTGCTCCACCACAATCAGTGTATTGCCCAGATCTCTAAGGTGTAGCAGTGTTTTAAGCAACATCGCATTATCCCGCTGATGCAGCCCGATACTTGGCTCGTCCAGGACATACAATACTCCCACCAAGGCCGACCCAATCTGGGTTGCCAGACGGATCCGCTGGGACTCCCCACCGGATAAACTGCCTGCCATGCGTTCAAGAGTCAGATAATCGAGGCCGACAGCGACCAGGAAACCCAGTCGCGCAACAATCTCTTTAAGAATATCCCGGGCAATCGTCTGATCCCGTTGCCCCAAGGTTAGGTGCTGATAAAAAGCCAAGGCGTCCCGCACCGACATTGTTGTCGTCTGGCTGATGGAAAGCCCCCCGACTTTCACCGCCAGCACTTCCGGCTTCAGCCGCTGCCCATGACATGTCGGGCAAGGCACTTCATTCATGTAATGATCGACTTCCTCGCGGACATGCTCCGAGGTCGAATCCTTGTAAAAGCGCACTAGACGGGGGATAACCCCCTCAAAAGGGCGACGGTTTTGCCAGACACGCCCGTCATCGCCCACATAGCGCATTTCAATAGCCTCGCTCCCGGAGCCGTATAAAATGACCTGCTGTGTTTTCTGTGGCACTTTCTCAAAAGGTGTTTGCGGATCGACCCCGTAGTGCTTAGCCACTGAAGCCATCGCCTGGGAAAACCAACTGTCTGGAGAACGATTTAAGGCCACGACTGCTTCGAGCAAGGGCTTGGTTGGATCGGGCACAACCAGGCTCAAGTCCACCTCTTTTTTGACCCCCAAGCCATCGCAAACCGGACACGCACCATAAGGGCTGTTAAAGGAAAACATCCGCGGTGTCAATTCTTCGAGGGCGAAGTTGCAATCCGGGCAGGCCAGATCCTGGGAAAAAAGCATTTCGCCGCCTTGAGCGGGGAGGGCTAGCGCCAGCCCATCTCCCAAAGCAAAGGCTGTTTCCAGAGAGTCGGCTAAACGGGAGGCGATGCCTTCCTTGATAACTATCCGATCCACAACTGCTTCGATGGTATGCTTGCGATTGCGATCTAGCTCGATATCTTCACTGATTTCCTGCATTTCGCCGTCAACTCTAACCCGGGTGTAGCCCCGGGACATTAGGTCCGTGATGATTTTTTTGTGCTCGCCTTTACGTCCGCGGATCAGTGGGGCAAGGAGTACCAATTTGGTTGCCTCCGGAAGCTCCATTAGCTGATCCACCACCTGGTCCACCGTCTGCCGGGCAATCACCTTGCCACACTCAGGACAATGAGGCACACCGATGCGGGCATACATCAGCCGCATATAATCGTAAACTTCGGTTACAGTTCCCACCGTCGAACGCGGGTTCCGGTTGGTAGTTTTCTGATCGATAGAAATTGCCGGGGACAATCCATCGATCTGGTCCACATCCGGTTTATCCATCTGCCCCAGAAACTGGCGAGCATACGACGACAATGACTCGACATACCGTCGCTGCCCTTCGGCATAAATCGTATCAAAAGCCAGGGAAGACTTGCCCGATCCGGACAGTCCCGTAAAAACAATCAACCTGTCCCGAGGAAGTTCGAGATCAATATTTTTAAGATTATGCTGCCGAGCTCCTTTAATGATTATCTTATCCAAAAAATGCACCTGCTCCACTAAAATTTGTTGTGAATATTAAATAACTGCACGATTACTTGCGTTTGGGTTTGCCATCTTTATTGCGGCTACTGCGGCGACCGCCTTTACTCGATGCCCCGGGAGCCCCAGGCTGCGTCCGTTTAGCTTGGGCTGGCCGCAGTACGTACAAATCCGAGTGAATACCCACCGCCGCTTCCAGCTCCGCGATGGCGTCACGCAATTCCGCAGCCCGCTCAAATTGCAATAGCTTGGCAGCTTCCTGCATTTCCCCTCGCAAGGCTTGCGCCATTTGGGCCGCCTCATCCTTGCTCTCTTTATCCAGTCGATAATTGCCGGCAACTTCTGCCACCTTGGTCGCCTCAATAATTTCCTGCAGGTTCTTTTTGATACTCTGGGGAGTGATCCCGTTGGCTTCATTGTAGGCAACTTGTTTTTCCCGCCGCCGCCGCGTTTCATCCATCGCCCTCGCCATGGAATCGGTAATCTTATCCGCATAGAGAATGACCCTCCCGTCGACATTACGGGCGGCCCGCCCCATCGTCTGAATCAGTGATCGCTCGGAACGGAGAAAGCCCTCCTTGTCCGCATCAAGAATTGCCACCAAGGAAACCTCCGGCAGATCAAGGCCCTCCCGCAGCAGATTGATTCCGACCAGGACATCGTATTCCCCGGCTCGCAGCTCGTGGATAATCCGCATCCGATCCAAAGTCGCGATTTCCGAGTGTAGATAGCGGACGCGGATATCGGCGTCGTCTAAATAGGTGGTGAGGTCTTCCGCCATTTTCTTGGTCAGAGTAGTTACCAGGGTGCGATCTCCCTTGCTGACTTGAATCCGGATTTGATGAATCAGGTCGTCGACCTGTCCTTCGACAGGGCTAACTGTGACCTCGGGGTCGACCAGTCCTGTCGGGCGAATCAGCTGCTCGGCCACCTGGCTCGATTCCCCTAATTCGTAATCCCCTGGCGTTGCCGAAACGAAAATGCTCTGCTTGACCGTCGCCTTAAACTCCTCGAATTGCAACGGACGATTGTCAAAAGCCGAGGGGAGTCGGAAGCCATTTGCTACCAGAACTTCTTTCCGGGAACGATCCCCAGCGTACATCGCCCGTACCTGGGGCAATGTCTGATGAGATTCATCGACAAACAATAGCCAGTCTTCGGGGAAAAAATCCAACAATGTATAAGGCGCCTGGCCGGGAGCCCGTCCCGACAGATGCCTGGAATAATTTTCGATGCCGTTGCAGTAGCCCAACTGTTCCATCATTTCTAAATCGTAGCGGGTGCGTTGTTCGAGGCGCTGGGCTTCGAGCAATTTATTGTTAGCGCGAAAATATGCCAGTTGGGTTTCAAGCTCAGCTTCGATGCCGCCAATCGCCCTCTCCCTTGTCTCCGTAGAGGTGACATAATGCGAGGCTGGATAGATCGCGACATGGTTACGACTACCGATGACCTGCCCCGTCAAAACATCGATTTCCGTTATTTTTTCAATCTCGTCACCAAGCAACTCGACCCGAATTGCCCGAGAGGTATAGGACGCTGGAAAAATCTCCACTACATCCCCACGAACCCGAAAGCGGTTCCGCTCCAAGGCGATGTCGTTGCGCTCGTATTGGATCTCGACTAAGCGGCGCACCAGTGCCTCGCGGCTCTTTTCCATGCCCGGCCTCAGGGAAAGCACGAGCTCGCTATACTCTTCCGGCGAGCCTAGTCCATAGATACAAGAAACCGAGGCGACGATGATGACATCCCGCCGCTCAAAGAGAGACATCGTCGCCGAATGCCGCAGCTTGTCAATCTCATCGTTAACCGAAGCATCCTTTTCGATATATGTGTCCGATTGCGGGAGATAAGCCTCTGGCTGATAATAATCGTAATAGCTGACGAAATATTCAACAGCGTTTTCGGGGAAGAACTCCCTGAATTCGCTGCATAGCTGCGCAGCTAGCGTCTTGTTGTGCGCGATAATCAATGCCGGACGACCGGTTTGGGCGATAACGTTGGCCATTGTAAAGGTCTTCCCGGACCCGGTCACCCCCAACAATGTTTGGCAGCGCTGCCCCGATTCCACCCCGGCGACGAGCGCCTGAATCGCCTCCGGCTGATCCCCCGTCGGGTGGTAAGCAGCCCTTAGTTTAAAATTGTTTTCATGCATTGTTCTTCACTCCACCTTCTATCCCCGACCATTGTCGTCAACCTATTCCATAACAAAATAGGAATTTGCACAAGTGGCCAAACCTCATTTTAACCAAGGATAAAATTAACTGCAACCCAGTCAAAAAAGAAATTTCTTGACGAATCAGCGAGGTTTTGCTATATTGCGGTGACAAACTGATTAGTCTGTCCTAGAACAGGAGGTGGCCTTTTTTGAATGCAGCAACTTCAGCGACGCGCCAAGGGATTCTTCAGGCTGCCATGGTTTGTTTCAGCCGCAAGGGCTACTCCCATACTTCGGTAGACGATATCCGCGTGCTCTCAGGCATCAGCAAGGGCGGCATCTATCACCATTTCAAGAGCAAGGAAGATATCTTCGTCAGCATGTTGGAGAAATGGATGGAGGATTGGCGCAAGATAATTGATCCGGAGCTGGCCAAAATAGAAGATTTTGCCACCTGGCTGCACCGCTACGGTCAACTCTATTGCGACTCCCTGGAGTTTCCTCTCTTCCACACCTTCCCCGAGTTTTACTGGGTGAACATGGATTCGCCCTATCGCCAGCGCTTGGTGGAATGCTTTGCCTTTGAGCCGCAGATGCTGGCCGACCGAATTAAAAAGGCGCAGGAAAACGGGCTAGCCGGATCCTACGACAGTCGCATTCTAGGCGAGGTCTTGCTATCTTCCTTGGACGGGATTGTCGACGACTGGCTGTGGAACAAGGAACCTCTAGAAACCGTGCGACAGAAATTTGCCTTGACAATCAACATTTTTCTTTGGGGGACGCAACACCTGTAGACGCGGCTTCGAGGCATTATTCCGATGTTTTTTTGACAGCCACCTCTAAGCGTATGACCACAGCCGCCTGGTGCTGCAAGATGACAATGTTGCCCCCAAGAAATTTAGCCACCGAGCCTAAAATGATTTCTATTTGCCGATAGGGAATCTTGCCATCTTGCAGTAGCGCTATTGGCTCTTCCCCCGGCATCGCCATTTCGACGAGAAAAGCTAAATGGAATTCAGCCGCATCACTCTCGCCAAGCTGCCACTCCATAAATATCGCGCTCACCTTCCGTCGTAGCATCGCCGCCGAAATAGCGCAGGAAAGTAAAACTGCGAATAGCGGGCTATGACCCAAAAAATAACTCTTATTCGTTTCAACGATGGAAATTTTTTCCTTCTCTAGGCTATGTGTTTTCACTAATTGATCCCGCAGTCCCACCAACAACTCCTGAGGAGAGAAGCGGCCCGAATCAGCTAGAAACCCTCCGTAGATAGAGTTCGCAAAGCCTTCCATAACACCCGCCATCTCCACATCAAAAACACCTTGTTCCAGATTATCCTTAACTGTCCGCCACATCACTTTGTTTAATTCCGTCAAAAACCGGATAACTTCCTGATGGCGCTTGAGAGATTCGTCGGTGATGCGGATAATCCCCTGATACGTCGCATTTTTCTTCTCTAAGGAAATTTGGCGAAGTTCCTTGTCTTTTAATAAATTGTGATACTCAACTGCCTGATGCAGCGCCTCGACAAAGCCATCGTCGAGTTTCCAGGGCTTCAATAAATAACGAAAAACGTCGACATTATTTACTGTGGCGATGATCTGCTGCATCTGGGCATAGCCGGATAAAACCATCCGCACTGTCAGAGGCCATCGCCGCTTAACTTCTTTGAGCAAAGTCAGCCCGTCCATCCCCGGCATTCGCATGTCGGCTACAATAACAGCCATTTCTTTTGTTTCAAGAATGGCAAGGGCTTCGGCCCCAGAAGCGGCAAAATGCATCTCGAAACCTTCGTCAATTAAAGCCCGCCGCAAGGCGTGCAAGATTTGGTTTTCGTCGTCGACAAAGAGAATCCGATTATTTTCGTTCATCGCTGCGACCCTCCTGCAAGGCGAGCCAGGTCAGATCGTCGATACCAAGTATTTCTAATGCTACCCGGTCCAGGGAATCTGTCGGTTCGCCGGCGCTAGCCTGCTGGGCTAAATAGTTCGCCAGATGCAATAGTGCCGCTGGCTTTTGCCCCTCTTGCGCAGCCATCCCCGGCTGCAGATGCCACCGGACTGCCTGGCAGACGTAGCTGGGAATACCCCACCACTCCAACATTGAGGCTCCCAGCAAAGCGTGATCAAAGCCAAGAATTTTCTGCTCCGCTTCGTGGAGGCAGATCCCCTCCGCTACTGCCGCAGTTCTAATCCGGGACAATTGATCTGGCTGGAACTCGGCCAAACAGGCGAGACCAATATCGTGAACCAATCCAAGGTAATCGCAATCAATTTCCTGGCGGCTAAACTTTAGGAACTGTAGCAAGCGCACCAGCTCACGTTGTACAGAGTGGCTATGCATATCTACCCCTTCCGCCAGCCCATCGCATAAATCATCGGTTTCATCTGCCTGCCTCAGAGGTAGGTTTTTCAAAATATGCATTGTATTTTCCCAACCCAGCAAAGACAAAGCATGGTACAAGCCAGACGGACGATTGCCGGAAAATGCCACCCAGGAAATCCGTAACAGAGCGGCGACTACGCCCGCATGTTTCGCCACTGCTTCAGTTATTGTCGAAGTTGTCTTATCCGTTGCCAAAAGAGCGACGAGCTCATCCCTAACATATTTTGTGACCGGCAGGTCATAATAGGCTGCCAAGGAATACTGAAGGCCTTCTGCCTGATGCCTGGCTCGCATTTCCAGCGCTTCCTCGACAAGCTTGATCATTTCTTCATTCTGCCACGGCTTGAGCAAGAAAGCCTTAGCATCACCAAGCCTGGCTGCCTCAAGAACGATATCCCGGTCCGCATATCCGCTAAGGATAAAGCGGATCGAATCGGGATAAAGGCGCCGTGCCTGAGCAAGAAATTGCTGTCCGTTCATCACCGGCATCCGCATGTCAGAAATTAACACATCGTATTTAGCTTCCCGCAGCATCGCCAAGGCAGCAGCTCCAGATATTGCTGTCTCCAATTGATGATCCGTCATGATAAAAGTCCGCTCCAGGGAATGCAGGATATAGTCCTCGTCATCGACAACTAGAATCTTAGCCATTTTTTCACCTCATCTCTTCGATGCCATTTTTATTGATCGTCGCTTCCCCCTGTCTAATCGGCAAGCGAATCGTGAAAGTGCTTCCCTGATTCGGAACGCTCGCAACTTCGATTCCCCCCAGATGGTGATTGACAATTATTTCATGAGAGATGGACAAGCCCAGGCCCGTGCCTTGACCGATCGCTTTGGTTGTAAAGAATGGTTCGATGATATGTTGTCTGACTTCGTCCGTCATTCCTACCCCATCATCGATCACCTGACAATAGACATTTTTTACGTCGTCCCAGGTCTTTACCCTGATGGTGCCAAGTGAATCAGAGTTTTTTCCTTGGATAGCCTGCGCTGCATTCACAATGATATTTAGCAACACCTGATTGATCTCGCCCCCCTTCGCTTCGATGGTGGGGAGATCCTCGGCTAAATCCTCTTCAACATTGGCATAGTACTTGATCTCGTTCCGCGCGACAATCAATGTTGTTCGGATTCCATCGTTGAGGTCGTAAATAGTAAAATCCTCGTTGGGATCACTGCGGGCAAATTTGCGCAAGCCGCTAACAATCTTTGCCATCCTTTCGATTCCTTCCATCGTCTCCTGCACAAGGGCAGACAGGTCCTGTAAAACCCGGAACAGCTTCGTCTTCTTTTCAGTGTCGCGGATTATACCTATTTCCTCGACAAACTGCCCGCTACCTTCAATCAGAAGCAGCAATTCTTCGAAGGCAACGTAATTAGTTTGAATACTTTGGACATAATTTTTTAGAACTTCAATATTACTCGAAACAAATCCAAGGGGATTATTGATCTCATGCGCTACTCCGGCAGCGAGTTGACCAATCCCCGCCAACTTTTCCTGCTGGACGAATTGCGACTGCGTTTTCCAGACTGCTTCAAAAGAATCGGACAAGGAGCGATTATTCTTCTCGAGTTCGTGGCGCAATCCTCTCTCCCGGAGCAAGGATTCCTGCATATTCTCCATCGCCTGGTTCCGCTCACGTTCTAAAACCCTCCGCTGCCGGATGTCTCGGATAATCGACAGTAAAATCACTTCTCCCTTGATCTCGATTCCCCTGGAGGACACCTCGACCTCAAGTTGATGACCGGATTTGTCCAAGTGAACAGTTTCAAACAATACACCGTTTCCGCTAGAATTGGTCATTTGCTTGCGGATACTCGCTGGCAAATCGGCTCTCCTTAAATCGTGAATCTTCAGTGCAAGCAACTCTTTTTTAGTGTATCCGTATAGTTTTTCCGCGGCTAAGTTGGCTTCGACAATCTTACCATCCGATTGGCGTACATAAAGGATTGCATCCCGACCATGCTCGGAAATTAACTGGTAACGCCGCAAGTCGGCTCTAATTTCTTTATCCACCGTCTGGTCGTGGGATAAAACACACAAATAATCGGGGTAAGGTCGATAAATATAGCAGTCGATGAGATGGCGGGTCAAGATATTTTCATGCTCGCACCAGGAGTCCTGCCCAGTCCGGGCGACTGCCAAAATAGTATCAGTCATTTCCAAATCGCTTAGAGGGCAATCCTGCAAGGAAAGCCCCACTGCGTTATTAAGCTGCGGCCCAAAAAGTCGGCTAAATTCATGGTCAAAATCGTACCACACTAGCGTCTCAACCTCGCCCGCAGCATTGCGATTTATGCGGAGCACAGCGTACCCCGGCTTCATCGCTTGGGCAATCGAGCGATAGATATCAGCTTCCTGCTGACAAGCATCTCTTTCTTGACTATTGTCCTGGGTCATACGCGCCACCTCGAGTTATAAAAATCGAAAAACCTTTCCCTTTTCGTTAGACTTCGACAAAGTGCTGCAAAAACCCTGCTAAAAAACCGCCCTTGGGGGCGGTTTGATTAGATTTCTTAATTTACAAGCTCTCCAACAATTTATCAACAGCAAATTCTAGCTGCACATCAGCCTCACCTTCATCTGGCTGCTCGACAATAAAGTCCGGTGTGATGCCCTTTTCGTGTATTTTCCTGCCTTTAGGAGTCATATATTCGGCCACAGTCAAGATCAGACCACCACCATTACCCAAGGATGAGACGGTTTGCACCACACCCTTACCAAAGGTGGTCGTTCCGATAATGGGGGCAACCTGATTGTCCTGCACGGCACCAGTTAAAATTTCCGAGGCGCTGGCGCTACCTCCGTTAACTAAGACCACATAGGGCATCGCAAGTTTAGCAAGCTCAGACTCATAGACATTTTCTGATCCATCCCGATAGCGAACCGTAACTATTCTCCCCTTAGGGACAATTCGCTGGGCAATCTCCGCACAACTTTGAACCGAGCCCCCCGGATTATTCCGTAGATCCAGAACCCATCCCCTGGCTCCCTCGTCCTGTAAGCGCTTGTAAATCACGTCAAACTCCGCCGCAGTGGTTTCGGAAAAGTTATCGACGACAATATACCCGATTTTATCCTCCAGCATCTCTCCGTCAACTGTCTCGATAGGGATTTTGCTGCGGGTCAACCGAAAATGCAGGGACTTGCTCTCCCCCTCGCGGAGGACTTCAAGGTCAACCTCTGTCCCCTCGGGTCCGCGAATACGGCTAATCGCCTGATTGACAGTCATTCCAGCCGTGCTGGTGCCGTCCACAGCAACGATCAAGTCTTTGGGCTGCATCCCCCCTAAGTCAGCAGGAGTATCCCGAATCGGGGCAATCACCCGCAAACCATCCTTTTCCATCATCACTTCGATGCCGACACCTTCGAAGTAGCCCTCGTTTTCATGAGCCATCTCCAAATAACGCCGTGGAGGAAGGTAATATGAATATGGGTCACCGGTGCTGGCAATAATGCCGTCGATGGCTCCCTGCTTGAGCCGGACCATCTCTGGCTCGTTTAAGGCGCTGCGCTGCACCCGATGTAAGACATCCAGCACAACAGCACCCTCCCGGAGTTGCGGGCGAACAAAGACAGTATATGCAGCCAGAAATCCTGCGGAAGTAACTGCAAAAGTCACCAAGACTGTTACCATCGTCTGTCGCAAGTGACGGTTTCCGAATATTTTAATCAACATGTATCTCGCTTGCTCTTTTCTTTAAATATAGTTTTGCGGATTTTGGGTCTTGCCGTTAATCCGAACTTCAAAATGCAAGTGAGGCCCGGTCGACATTCCCGTGCTTCCGACCTTGGCGATAGTTTGCCCGCGGCTTACCCATTCTCCCACCTTGCAATTGAGCACCGAGGCGTGGGCATACAAGGTTGTGATGCCGCCGCCATGATCAATAATAACAGTGTTGCCATAGCCGCTGCTCCAGCCGGATTTGATGACTTTGCCATCATTAGCAGCCTTAATCGGCGTCCCTGACGATGCCGCCAGATCAATTCCGGAATGGAATTTCTTGGTCTTCAAAATCGGATGAATCCGGTAGCCGTACGGCGAGGAAAGCCTGCCATTGACGGGCTTGAGCATCGCCCCGCCGGAATAGGA
The DNA here is from genome assembly GCA_964637885.1 of uncultured bacterium. Taxonomy (GTDB): domain Bacteria; phylum Bacillota; class CAZWXO01; order CAZWXO01; family CAZWXO01; genus CAZWXO01. The sequence goes on along the minus strand of CAZWXO010000005.1, from coordinate 12,434 downwards.
CTGCTCGGAGCTGATGCCATTTTCCTTCATCAAGGCCACGATGGTCGAATTCATCTGTTGAGCGATGCGTTCCATCTCATCCAGAGCCGCTTCGAGCTTCTTTTTCTCACTGTTAATCTGTTTCAGGACTTTTTCCCGCTCTTCGGCGGTTTGGGCATATTCCAATTTCTTTTCCAGTTGATCGTGGAGCAAGTTGGACAGATTTTCTTCTTCGGCCTCCAGTACAGCCTTTTGCTTTTGAATGGCAATTTTTTTGGCCCGGACTTCCTTAAAAACTTCGACATCCTGACGGGAGATCTCCCGAATCATATCCATCCGATCGAGAAAATCAGCAAAGGTGACAGAATTGACCAACACTTCCAGATAGCTGACTTTCCCTGTCATATAAATATTCTCGATACGGGTCGACATCACTTTCTGGGTGTGCTCCAGCTCTTTAGTCGTCTCCTCCAGCGCCTTTTTTGTCGACGCTATCGTGTGCTTGGTCGTTCCTAGTTTGGAGTCGATGGTCTTGATATCCTTTTCCGCCGTACGCATCTTTGTTTCCGCTGAGTTCAACTGGTTAATAACGGATCTTTGCTGACTCTTGACCTTGTTCAGTTCCTTTTGTTTTTGATCAATCTGTTTCTGAACATTTTTTAGCTCTTGTTGTTTTTCATCTAAATTGTCCGCCGCGGCAATGCCCGGCACTAGAAGCGATCCCGCAACCAACGTCACACCGATGACAAGAGCTGTCACCACGCGCGCTAATTTTTTACATTTAATACTTTCCACCTTTACACCCCCATAAAAAAGACTAACTAAACTTTCAAATATCGCCTGATTGACACAGCGCTGCCCACCAGACCCAACAAACAACCTAAGCTGATGACTGTCCAATAATTCATGCCCAACAAATTGGCATCCTTAACCAGCACTATAAAAGGCAAGAGCTCGCTGACCTTGACCTGGACCCATTGATATCCCCAAAAAAGCACCCCAGTCGCGATCAGGCTACCGACCAGCCCGAGAATCAATCCCTCGAGGGCAAAAGGCCAGCGAATAAACCAATTCGTCGCTCCCACACTTTTCATGATAGAAATCTCTTTGCGCCGGGCTACCACTGTCAATTTAATCGTATTTGCGATTATAAAAACCGCTGCGAAAGCCAACAGAACAATAAGCACTATCCCGGTGTAGCGGAGAGCCTGGGTCAGGCGAAATAGTTTTTCAACGATGTCTTTGCCATAGCGGACGGTTTCGACTCCCTCCATCCGGGTGATTGTCCGCGCCAGCAAATCCACATTAGCGGGGCTGTCAACCCGCACATAGTAGGCGTCAGGTAGCGGGTTGGCCCCGAGAACCTCAAGATCCTCGTCTTCCCAACCCATTTCACGTTGAAGCTGTTTCAGTCCCTCTTCCTTGGAGACAAATCGGGCCGACTCGACGTGTTTGGTAGCGGCGAGCTCACGCCCTAAAAGGACCCGGTCGTCATCCTTAATCTCCTTGTCCAGGAAGACGGATATCTCGACTGTCGTTTCTAAATTTTTAGTCATCACTGCCAGATTAGTGGCTGTCAGCAAGAAGGTACCAAATATCAGCAGGGTGACGGTGACCACACCCGTCGAAGCAAATGACATCCAGATATTCCGCCGGATGCTGCCGAAGGCTTCTTTGAAATAGTAAATCCATGATTGTACACTCATGCCTCGTACTCACCCCTTTGCTCGTCCCGGACAATCCGGCCGTTTTCCAGGGCAATAACTCTTTTTTTGGTTTTATTCACCATTTCTTTGTCATGAGTGGCGATAAAAATAGTTGTCCCGCGGCGATTTATCTCCGCTAACAGTTTGATTATTTCCCAAGATGTATCCGGGTCCAAATTCCCCGTCGGCTCATCGGCAATGATTAATAGAGGATTGTTGACAATGGCCCGGGCAATCGCCACCCGTTGTTGCTCTCCTCCGGACATTTCGTTTGGCAACGACTGGGCCTTACCCATCAAGCCAACCATTTCCAGTGCCGCCATCGCCCGGGAGTGAATCTCCCGCTTGGGAGTTTCCACAACCCGCAAGGCAAAACTGACATTGTCGATGGCAGTGCGGTTCTCTAAAAGACGGAAATCCTGAAAAACGATCCCTATCGAACGTCGCAGATGGGGAACCTTGGAATTACGCAGGCGAATAATGCTTTTGCCGTTGATAAACATCTGCCCCCGCGTCGGGACCACTTCCCGAGTAATGATTTTCATCAAGGTGGACTTACCCGCCCCGCTCGGTCCAACAAGAAAGGCAAACTCCCCGCGATGAATATGTAAATTGATATCAGTCAAAGAATTATTTACGCCGCCATAACTTGAAGAAAGATTAAAAGCTTGAATCATCCGCACCACCCTCTCATTAACTATCCTGACTTTGCCTTGCGGCCATCAGTGCTGGAACTAAATATTTTTGCTTCGCATCTTTAAACCCGACTGAGCCTTAGCGACAATCCGCTCCGCTGTCAGGTTGTATTCTTTTAACAGCTCGTCTGGCTTCCCGGATTGACCAAAGCAATCCTCGAGTCCAACGCGAAGAACCGGTACCGGATAGCACGAAGCAACTGTTTCTGCGACTGCACCGCCAAGCCCCCCTAGGACGCTATGTTCTTCAGCCGTCACGATCAGCCCGGTTTCCTTGGCGGCAGCCAGCACCGCGACGACGTCCAGAGGCTTGATCGTATGACAGTCCAGCACCCGGGCATCAATCCCTTTGCCGGCCAATATTTCAGCGGCTTCCAAAGCAATTGAGACCATTATTCCGCAAGCAATAATCGTCAGGTCGTGCCCCGGACGCAATACTACGGCCTGGCCAATCTTAAAGTCGATCCCCTCCGGATATAGAATTGGAACCCCAGGTCGACCCAGACGCAGATAAACCGGCCCTTGATGCTCAGCCGCCGCAAACACAGCTGCCTCTGTCGAAGGTCCGTCCGAGGGGACAATGACGGTCATGTGCGGCAAGACGCGCATCAAAGCGATGTCTTCGATAGCTTGGTGCGAGCCCCCATCCTCGCCAACGGTGACCCCGGCGTGGGAAGCAGCAATCTTGACGTTCAAGGAAGGATAAGCAATCGAGTTGCGGACCTGCTCAAAGGCGCGCCCGGTGGCAAAAATTGCAAAGGTACTGGCAAAGGGAATTTTGCCGGCTGCGGCAAGGCCAGCTGCCGTTCCCATCATATTCGCTTCAGCGATGCCCATGTTGAAAAACCTCTCAGGAAACGCCTTGGCAAAGTCCACCGTTTTAGTCGATTTCGATAAATCCGCATCCAGTACGACAACTTGCGGGTTTTCCTCACCTAGGCGAGCCAGCGCCTTCCCGTAGGCATCTCTCGTAGCAACCTTAATCTGACTCATGCCACCACCTCCTGACAACCTAAATCAGCTAAGGCTTGAGCCGCCTGTGCTTTGTCCGGAGCTTTTCCATGCCAGTCGACGGCGTTTTCCATAAAGGAAACCCCTTTTCCCTTGACGGTTTTAGCAATGATAATCGATGGGCCTGCACCATATGCGACAGCCTGGCTAAATGCCTTGTCAAGTTCTTCCATCGAGTGGCCATCGCATGGCAGTACATTCCAGCCAAAGGCCTTCCATTTCGCACCCACGTCTCCTAGACACATCACGCACTCATTAGTTCCATCTATTTGCAACCCATTATAATCGAGAATTGCCGTTAGATTATGTAAGCGGTAATGGGCGGCCGCCATCGCAGCTTCCCACACCTGCCCCTCCTGCATTTCGCCATCCCCCAGCAAGACGTAAACCCGCCAAGGCGATTGATCCATTTTGCCAGCCATAGCCATTCCGCAGGCTGCCGAGAAACCTTGACCAAGGGAGCCGGTCGACATCTCGATTCCGACAAGTTTACGCATGTCCGGATGCCCCTGCAAAGGCGAATGCAGCTTGCGCAGGGACGTCAGGTCATCGACGGAAAAGAAACCCCGCGTCGCAAGGGTCGCGTACAACCCCGGGGCACCGTGCCCCTTGGAAAGAACAAAACGATCCCGATCATCCAGCTTAGGTTGCTGGGGATCGATTTTCATCTTGTAAAAATACAAATATGTAAGAATGTCAGTTTCCGAAAGCGAGCCTCCCGGATGACCGGAGCCGGACGCTTCTAGCATTTTGATGATGTGGCAGCGAATCTGCCGGGCCTGATCTTCAAGTTCCTGGCGAGTAGTTAAATCCATAATATTTCCTCCGACTCGATTGATGTCCCTATTTTACCGCATCTGCCCGATGCTTGCCAGCTTATTGCCACGACCAACCCCACCTATCTCATAAATTAGCCTTCGTGCTGCTCAAGATGCTCGCTCGGATTATTGGCTAAATCATGCATTTTCACGGGAATTGTTGCCAGTTTTTCCGCTGTAACGATCCTTCACCACTGCCCAAATAAAAGCTGGAATCGCCAGAGCCCGCACCAGACGCGTCGGCTGGCAAAGGAGGCGCCAGGCCCATTCCATGCCCCAACGACAGCAAAAAGCCGGAGCCCTTCGCTGGCAACCGGCCCAGATGTCTAGGACTCCACCGATTCCTATTAAAACCCGAGCCCCGGCCAGCTCCTTGTGGGCACTAATCCACTCTTCCTGGCGGGGGGCTCCCATCGCGACCAAGGCGATGGACACACGATTTTCCCGCATCAACCGAGCCGGCAGAGCCGGATCGACATCCTGCAAATAGCCGTGGCATACCACCGGAATCTGAAGCCCTGGGTAGCGTTGCCGCATCTTAATGGCTGCTGCTTCGGCAATCCCGGGCTTGCCGCCCACAAGGCCAACCGATAAGCCCGCTGTGGCGGCCAGAGACAACAATCCATCCGTCAATTCCACACCAGTCACCCGTGCCGGCAAAGGCCGGCCCAGGAATTTGGCCGCCCAGACAATTCCGGTGCCGTCAGCCGTAATCATTGACGATTGGAGGATAATCGTTTTTAACAAGGGATTTTTACGGGCCAGCATCACTATTTCCGGATTAGCGGTCACGATGTGCTGGGGCAATCCCTCATTTTCCAAAGAATTTTTTAACCAGGCGAGAGATTCCGCCAAGGTCAGCTTAGCAAAATCAAAGTCCAAGACACGACAAGTTGGCAAAGATGTTAGTATCGCCATTTTTACTGACCTCCACTCACCACAGCTCGTTGCATTTCTTCCATCCCCTGCTGGGAAGCGGCCATCAAATCCGGCATGCGAAGATGCAACGCCTGCGCTGAATCGGCTCTGTTTTGGAAGGCCTGGTCAAAAGCCGCCATCAATTCTTCTTCCGTCGCCCCTTTTAAATCCGCTACACAGGGCTGAGCTGTCTGCTCCGCTAGGGCAGCTACCTTCGGATCGTAGGCCAGCGCCAAGACCGGCACTCCGGCCGCAACGGCAAAAATAAGACCGTGTAAACGCATCGCGACTGTCATCTCGGAACTGGCAAAAACAGCCGCAATTTGTCGCGGGCCTAGCTGGGGCGCTGTGACAACTACCCCGGGAACCGCTGCCCGAATAATTTCCGCCAGCTCGCGATCCGCCGGTTCCTGCATCGGAACCAAACACACGGTATACCCCGTCTGGCGCTGAATATGGCTGACCAAAGCAATCAATTTTCCTGTCAAGGGAAGCCGTTTCCAAAAGCGTAAAGCGATTGCAATATAGGCTCCACCACTCTCGCCGATCGGAGTGTCAGGTGTCAAGGGCACCACATCCGCTCGCTGCAACAAAAAGGCCGGATCAGCCACCTGCCGGATCTGGTCCGGCGCAACCTTCATCGCAATCAGATCTTCCCGGGAAACATCGTCGCGAACGCTGATATAGTCGCACCCGGCGACCGCTCTCCCAACCATCCAGCGACTAAAGTCGCCCCGCAAAGGGCCGATGCCGTTGGCCACAATCAAGACGCGGCACCCAGACAGCTTGGCTACAGAAATAATCGCAAGATAATACCACAGCGAACGATTGCTGGTCGCATTCTGCAAAAGCCCGCCCCCGCCGCTGATAAGGACATCGCTACGCAAAATCGCTTTTAAGACGCGCAGGGGAGAGCGTCGCCCGACGACTTGCACCCCTTCCAGAGTACTGCCTGCCTTGGCAGCTAAAACCGAAATTCTTTTAACCTGGGTCAATTGACTGAGATGCCGGACTAAAACCGCCAACACCGCTTCATCGCCAGTGTTGCCAAATCCATAATAACCAGAAATAAAAATGCGAGACTGGCCTGGCGGGCTTTTAAAAAGCCGACGGTGCACCTTGTGTCGCAGTAGCTCTACCTCATGAATCCTCAGTGCAAGAATCAAAAACAGATAGACCGCCCCTCCTGCGAAAATTGAAAGGCCTAAAACCTGTGCCTGCCCAGCAAAGTCGTCCATCACAATTAATCCCGGCAAATATTCAAACTGTAGAAAATAGACTGCGCCACCCATCAGAGCCGAAGCCAGCGTCAGCTTGGCAAAATCAAGGGCTAGGCGTTTGCCCGGCATTTGCGGCAAACGCCGCCGCAGCAGATAATAAATGAAAACGAGGTTACATATCGAGGCCAACGAATTCGCCAATGCCAGACCCCCATGCTGTAGGGGACCGATCAGTAGCAGATTAAAACAGATATTCAGGACAACGACCACCACGCTCACCTTAACTGGTGTCATGGTGTCCTGCATCGCGAAAAATGTCCGGTTGACGATATTATAGGCCCCCTGGGCAAACAGACCCAAGGCCAAAAAACGCAAAGCAAAGGCCGTCATCTCCGTCGAGTGATCGTTAAAAGCACCCCGCTGAAACAACACCTCGACAAGAGGCTCAGCCAGCACAAACAGCCCGACTGAGGCCGGGATGGTAAAAATCGAAATCAGGACCAGACCAAATACGGTCGCTTCGCCTAGCTCTTTATATTCTTTGCGGGCCGCATGCTCAGAGAGATAGGGATAGACGGCGGTGCTGACGGTCATGACAAAGAGATTAAAGGGCAGAAACATCAATTTGTTTGCAAAGTTCAAAGCGGCGATACTGCCTGTCGGCAATCCCGAGGCCAGAATCCGGTCCACAGTGACATATATCTGCGCCACGGATGTGCCCAGCATCGCCGGAAGCATCAACTTGCCAACCTTGCGGACACCCTCATCCCGCCAATCAAAGGCCGTCAGCGAGTGCCGGTAACCGCTGCGGTACAGGGATGGGAGTTGTACCGACACCTGCGCCACCGTCGCAAGAACTGTCGCCCACGCCAAGCCGACAACGCCCATCGTCGGCGTCAGCAAAAATATGCCGGCAATCAAAGTCAAGGAAAAAGCGATCGAGGTAAAGGCCGGGACAGCAAACTTTTTGTAAGAATTGAGCAAGGCTCCGAGCAATCCGGAAATAGCCAACAATACCGCGCAGGGAAATAAAATCCGCGCCAAACGAACCGTCAAGGCCATTTGATCCGGAGCAAAGCCATAGGCCAGAAGCGCAATAAAGCTGGGTGTAAAAATAACCCCGATGAGGGCTAATATCAACATCCCGACCAAGGTCAGATTCAGCACCGAGGCCGCCAATCGCTTGTCGTCCCCCGCATCCCCGCTGACCTTACGTTGGGTAATAACAGGCAGAAAGGCCGTCGCCAGAGCTCCGCCGACGACCACAAAAAAAAGGTTAGGAAGAGTGAAAGCCATCAGGTAGGCATCCGTTGCCGCGCTTGTGCCAAAAACAGCCGCCAATGCCTGTTCCCGCACAAAGCCTGCCAATCGGGCCAAGATGCTGATAACAAGTAAAACGCCAGCTGCTCTGGCTATTTGCCGCTCAGACATGGGCATCTGCCAAGTGCGGAGCGATTTTTTCCATCATAAAGCTGGTGCGGCTCTCCCAGGAATTTTCCCTGGAACGCTCCATCCGGGCCTGTTTTTTTCGGGGGGAATCGCTAAGGGCCCGATGAATCGCTTGGACAAATCCCTGAGGCCCGGAACCGAACTCCACGAGATCGGCAAATTCGGCCAATTCAGGCATCGGCACTGATGCCACCGGACGCCCCGAGGCCAGATATTCATAAAATTTTAGCGGACTGACACTGATTGTCAGTTCATCCTGCCGAAAGGGATTCAGGCAGACATCCATCCCCGCAAGAAAGTGAGGCAGTTCTTCTTTGCTCTGGCGCCCGAGAAAGTGAATGTTAGAGTGCTTTTTTAACTGGCCTAGGTCCAGACCTGCCCCCACTGGCCCGACAATCACTACCGATCCGGCAGGAAAAGCGGCGGCGGCGGCGGCGAAGAGATCCAAGTCAATCCATTCTTTAACAGCCCCGATGAAGCCCAAAATCGGGCGCGGGAGCTCAAGCAGCTCCGACGCTACGACGCAACCAGGAGCATCTGCCTGGGAAAAATGTTCGACATCGGCCGCATTAGGGGACAGCCAGATTTCCTTGGCCCACGCCTGCCGCGTCTCATAGAGGCCCCGGGCCGTGCAAAAAGTTATGTCGGCGGCCTGTACGAGCCGTTTTTCCATTCCCCGGACAAGCAGCGGATTAAAGCCGGCGTAAGCCCCATGTTCATCCACACAATCATAGACCAGTAGCTGATGCCGCAGGTGCGGATACAAATCACAGCTGGTGTGATTGTAGGTCCAGACAACGGGGTTTTTCATGCCGATTGTCTCGGCCTGAGTCTGGATTTCCGCGGCCAAACGGCGCTGGTTGAGTGGATTAATCCCCGGATAGCGGCTAGCAAAAGGAAGCACCCGCCGGGGTTTGTAGATCCACATATTTTCCCCAAGGCGCTGGGCCGGAAGCCCACATCGGCAGGCAATTTCCCGCAGTCCGGGGTCTTTAAAATGCGCGATATAGCTTTGCGGCGGCTCCACATAGAGGATCCGGTTTGACGCCGGTAGCCGCGACATAATCTGCTGTTTGCGCGTCCACAAAGGTTCCCAATCCACAGTCGAAACGCAGATGATGTCTTGACCGGTTAATTCCTTCATATTATGTCTAGTCCCCTCTTTACTTCAGTTCCTATCGATAAATTTGCTCTCCCGCATCATGAATCCAATAGCCTCCGATACACATCTTCAACTTGGCGGGCCATGGCCTCAATCGTAAAACGTCCACCCGTAACTTTTCCCCGGGCAGCTAGCTGACGGCCATAATCCGGGTCATCCAACAATTTCGTCAAGGCATCTACTAAAGCTGCGACGTTTTCCGGGGGAACCAACAGCCCATCTGTCTGATCCGTCACCAATTCCGGAATCCCTCCAACGCGTGAAGCAACAACCGGCGTCCCGCAATACATCGACTCCACCAAGGATAAACCCATCCCCTCCATCAGCGATGGCAGGCAAAATATATCCATCCCGGCATAGAGACTTTCGACATCTTTGACAAAGCCAGCAAAGACAACATGCTGCGCAATCCCTAAATCCACCGCCATTTTTTCCAGAGCTTTTCTATCCTGGCCATCGCCGATGAGCAGAAAGAAAACATCGGGAAAAACCGGGGCGAGTCGGGCGGCTGCCTGAAGGAGAAATGGGTGACCTTTGACCGGATGCAGGCGAGCGACAGTGCCGATTACCCTGGCCTCTGCCGGAATACCAAAGCGAGCCCGTAATTCAGGTCCTGTCAAGGCTTGGGAGAAAGAGGCCGGATCGATACCGTTGTGAATCGTCACCGTTTTGCTGGAGGGGATCCCCATTTTCGCCATCCCTTTGGCAATTGAGGCCGAAACGGCAATAAAAATATCAGTATAGCGGTTGCCAATCCGTGTCAGGAACGAAGCAAAGTAAAACTCCAGCCGATGCCGATAATCAAAAGCCAAATCGCTGTGAAAAGTTGTCACTACCGGCAACTTCATCCGGGCTGCCAAGGGACGGGCTAAGTAATTGGCCCGGACTCCGTGGGTGTGCAGCAATTCAATTCCCTGCTCCTCGACAAATCTCTGCAGCTGACGTCGAGGCGCTAAATCCAGTTTATGCGCCATCGGCCAGGTTGCAGTGGTAAACCCGGACGCCTCCGCCATGGCAGCAAAAGGTCCTTCACAGAGACAGGCGAGCATCGGAGTAAAGTTTTGCCGATCTGTCGCCTGCATTAGTGAAAGAACGTGGCGCTCAGCCCCACCAAATTCGCCGCCCCCGATTAGGTGCAACACCTTTTTTTCATTCATCGGTTGCTTCCTCTTCCTGCCCATTCAGCCAGGGAAGTGCAATAGTAAATCCGGCAAACAGCCAGAAATAAGTCGCCATCATCGGAACCTCGAAAACATTCTCCACCAGGTTATGCAGCAGGACGCCCACCATCCCGGCCAATAATCCGCTCCCCAGCATCTTTAGGCTCGGGGCCCGGGCCTGATTAATGCCACGACGGGCTGCTCCCAGGACAAAGAGAATGAATAATCCCGTCGCCCCCAAACCAACCCAGCCGCTTTCTGTGCCAACCTTCAGGTACCAGCTATCCACATAAAAGCTGTCTTCAGGGTAATAGCGCGCAGCTACCGCCCCACCAAAACGTCCTAGCCCCACCCCAATTACCGGTTGTTTCTCCCAGGCCGCTAGAGCCAAGGTCCAGCGGCTAATCCGCCCTCCCCGGGCAGAGCTGGCCTGATAATCGGAAGACATCATATAGGCCATCCGGTCATAGACCGAGGGCATTAAAATCGGGCTAAGGACAACCAATAAAATCATCGCCACTAAAATGCGACGATCCAGCCAAAGGCCACACAACAAGGCTGCCAGCATAAATCCCAACCAGGCTCCTCGGGAAAAGGTAAAAACCAGGCATAAAAGCATCACCGACATCGCACCTAGATAGTAATACTTTTTAATTTTTGCCTCGCAAGTCTTAAAGAGAGCCAGGGCAACGGGAATGGACAAGACCATCAGACTGCCTAAGATATTGGGGCTGCCGATAATCGAGTAAACCCTGGTTTTAAGAGTAGTCTCAACCTTCGAGTCGATCCATGTTAAAGGAATTTCTAAACCAGTAAAATACTGATACATACCGTAAAGTGCCACTACAGTGCAGACTGCAACAAAAAAATCCGCCATCCATTCCAGCTCTCGCCAGGAAAAGAGAAGATTCATGCCGATAAACATCCATAAAACATACTGCACCATGACCCTAAGCCCCTCAACTCCAGCCGGATCATCAGGGGAATTAAACAAGAACAAACCAACCATAATCGCTAAATACAGCAAAAATACGGGGAAGACCGCACCAAATCTAGGGCTCAGATGATACACAGCTATCCGGGCCAGCAAAATAAAACCGATTGCTAAAAAAGCCAGCTCATCCCAACTCCCGGCCAAATACGAAAACGCAGAATTGCGAATGAGCCAATCCACTCCGACATAGGCCAAAACCGGGTACAGCTCCGGCACGATCTGCCGTTGCCTCAGCAAATTCATCTCCACAGAGAACACCACCTCATATCAGTTCCCAAGGTCTATCAGCGCCTAATTGTTGCGCCACCAGGCTAGTCCACGGCCGGCCCAGGAAGCCTGCCAAGCCCGCTCCAAAAAAAGCAAGACCTGACTCGCTCCTGCTAGAGTGCGGAATTGCTTACCCAGCCACCACAAGGCTGTAAGTATCGGTCTAAGTAGAGTCTCACCGCCCCGAGCGATCCACGAGCCAGCCGGGAAAGAATCATGATCCGTTGCTTCCTCAGGTACGAGCCAGCGGCAAAAAAAACTGCCCCGTAATAAGTTGCGGCTCAGGCTTGCTTCCCAAGTTGCCTTGCTCAGCGCCCGAAAGGCCGCTAAATATCTAAACATCGCTAATCCACCTTGACAGATAAGACCGTGCCTTTTAGCTCAACGGTTTGCGTCTTCATATAAAAATCTTCTTTGCCGGCGCGTACCTTTTGCCCCGCCACGACGATCTCAGCCGGAGTCACTTGGGCGTTCTCGGCGACGATCGTTAAATAAATATCCTCGCGAAACGGATTGCGGGAAAGCTGCATTTGCCCTGCGGCATCTGGTGCTGTCTCCCATGCCTGCTCCGCTGTGATTTCCTCGATAAAAGCATTGGTGAGACCACTGCTGGCTACCAGCTGATCCCCCACCTCCAGGCTATCTGCCGCTCCTGGAAAGGCATAATTACAGACGATTTGCATCGTCACGGTTTTTCCACCCCCGCTGATTACCTGAGTTCCCTGATCCTTATACAGATAAGCAACAGCCACAACAATGACGGCCACCACCACGATGATGTCAATAATACTGACTTTCCCAAAAAGCCGCCCCTTGTTATCAATAATCATCTGTCCGACCCCTTTCTTGGTTAACTATCCGCATAAGAGTATAGCAAAGGATACAGACCACCGCAAACACATCTTGCCAACCCCGAGGGGCTGCAGGGAATTGCTAAAAAACAACGGCATTCCCAATACATCAACAAGTCTCCGTTCCATAGGGGCAATTCACTTGCGCAATACAATCAATCACAACGCCGCTTTGGGGCAGGGCTTCATGTTCACGTGGATTCG
>CAZWXO010000004.1:21798-52620 GCA_964637885.1 uncultured bacterium | reverse complement strand
ATTCCAAATCATCCAGGAAGCCTACCAGGCGACGCGGACCGCCGCCGACCGCCACCACTGGCTGCTGTTTCACCTGCCAACCGCAAGAATCGGTCCGCTGGAGGCGCTGGAAAATTTCGCCCGGCTGCCCGGCCGGATGAAACCACCGGGCGCAGCGGCTTTCCTCACCTTCCTGCGTGGCTGCGCCAACGCCGCCCTGCGCGAGCAGTCGAAGTGAAATCGCGATTTCCTATTTCCCACTCATCATGATGCCCCTTGATCCATTGCCCGAGTCCGACGACGAAGACGAGTTTCCCGAAGCGGAAGAGGATGCCGGGATCACGCTGGAAGCGCGGGCAAGACTGGGACGCAAGGTGCTGGCCACAGGCCTGGCCCCTGTCATGAGCCTTGTTTTTCAAACACTGCTCGGATTTTTACTAGGGCTGCTATTCTTGTGGCTGTTTTTCCCGGATATCTACCTTGGCTTCGGGTTGCTTTTCCCGCTTGGGTTCAGCCAAGGGCCTGGGCAGGCATACACCATCGGGAGTCAGTGGGAAAATTTAGGTTTTCCACATGCTGCCACCAGTGGGCTTGCTTTTGCTACCTGGGGCATGCTTTGGGGCACTATCCCCGGGGTTTTCCTGATCAATGTCTTGCGAAAAATTTATAAGACTGCTCCTTTGCAGCAGCTTAACAAAATGACGACGACGCAACAGCCCCCGGAAACAATTGGCCCAGGGTCCCTCCTGAAGCTACTGTTGCACACCAGCGGAATCTACATGATCACCTTGCTGCTGATTTCACTTTTAGCTTTTTCTCTCAGTCTTTCTGGCAATATCGGTGCTTCCTTTGCCGGCATCATTTGGGGACTACATTTTCTTTTTGCCGTGTGTCTGGCCTTTTTATTTCGGTTCACCTGGCATCGATATTCCCCGGCTTCCTGGCACTATTCAAGCAAAGAAAGATGTTTTTTGGGACATGCCGGCAGCTTAACTCTTGACATAATGGTTGTAGCCGCCATCGCTTCGATCGATCTTCAGCAATTAAGCGCTACTTTTGCACCTGTTTTTCTCATCAGTACCATCGGCGGCTTCATTGTCCTGCTATACAGCGTGTATCTGGGAAGGCAGATCTTTCGCGAGCACCAGGTTGAAAACACCGTTGCCCTATATGGCTTGTTCACCGGGACGATGGCCTCGTCGTCAGCACTGTTGCGCGCAATTGATCCTGAAGACTCAAGCGGAACAATGAGCAATCTAGCCATGGCAAGCGGGATATGCGTTTTGCCCTCACTCCCGGTGATTTTTATTGCTAATCTGCCCATCATCGCCATTTCTCAGGAAATAGGCTGGCTTCTCCCGCTGAGTCTGGTTCTACTCGCTGTCTATTATTGTATCCTCCACTTTTGCTTAAAGGGCATCCTCAGAAAAATGAACTAGCTTATCACGAGTTTTAGACTGGCTGCTAATACGATATCGCGGACAGATATATACATTTCCTAGCTGATCAATTGCCCATGCAATCATTTTGCCCGCAAGCTATACCAATCCCGCTTATTCTGGGTAGGCGGAGCTAACAACCCCCCTCACCCAGCTGGCGACACCGGCAGCGCATCCTGCCAGTTTTAAAAAAACTAGATTGTAAAATCTTTAGATAATATGGCGGCGGATTTTCTGCAAGGTAAAATAAAAAAAAGGCATTGCCAGCAATAGCATTATTCCGCAGACGATACAAAGCTGAAGATAGTTGCCTTGAGCTGCATCTTTAATTGCCTGTATTGCCAATCCCTGAGGGGAAATAAAAGTTACCCGGTGCAGCAAGGCGGGCAAAATCTCTATCGAGAAAAAACAACCGCCCACAAATGACAGGAAAACAATCATCGGCGCCGCGACACTGTACATTGCCGGAGCATTTCCAACTACCAGGGACAGAAAAACTAGCCCCCCGACTAACAATAACCCGTAGCAAACGAGCACCAGACTCAAAGCCGGATAGCTGCATCCGGGGATAATTCCAAAAACCAATTGGGATATCATCGTTATGAGAAGGGTAAGCACCGTCCCGGATAAAACCATTGCAGCGACGTTGCCTGCTAGATATTTTTTTTCTCCGGCAACCAGGCTGATTCTTGTCAACAAACCGCTCTCGCTGTCGTGAATGATAAAAACAACCCCAAACCCCAAAAACAAGGCCATAAAAGTAAGAATCATCCCCGTCGGCATCCCTAAATAACCGATGGGAGTCGGGCGCTGCGCTTCCGGACCATCATATAAATAAACCTCTGTCCGGACAGCAAAAGGCAAGTCCCGTTGCCAGTAATTTTCGGCAGCAGCGACTACCTGCTGTCGCAAAACATCAGCCTGCCCAGGTGCAATTTTTCCGCTATTAATATAATCCTGCTCCACGAGAATACCTGTGCGGTGAACTGCAACCAGCCGATATGCGGCCGCCATCAGCTGATAGGGTGTTGTCCCGGCATGCAGGCCTTTACTGGCATATTTCTCGACTAAGGGGACTTTCCCTTGAGCAACATCTGCCCCAAATCCAGGCAGAATAATAAAAACATTCTGAGCCCGCATCTGCGCTAACAGACGAAAAGCTTCAGGTCGGTCAGCCTGAATGACCTCAACCATCGGATCATTTTCTATCATCGCCAATAGTTGCCCCGAAAGAACCGACTGATCCTCATCGACAAAAATATTGACATTTTTTGCCTGAATATTATCCTTGCCAAAAGCACTGCCAATGAGAAAAATAAAAAACAAAGGCAAAATCACCACGGCAATCACCGTCCGCCAGTTTCCTAAAAATTCGCGCAAGCGGAGATATAAAATAAAGCAGATAATCTTCATCTGTCATACCCCCGTTTCAGGCGGACAACAACCGCAGTGGCTCCGGTGCACAAAGCGCCTAATCCAAACAATATTCCAAAATCCAGCATTGCTCCGCCACTCTTTCCAGCAATTGCATTGACAACGCCTTCAATACCCCAATAATGCGGTGTCAACCAGGCAAAATAATAAATGCTATCGGGTAAATATAAAATCGGGACCAGACCACCACCGACTGAGGCCATGATGAAGACCAGCAGATTGCCCACCACTGTAAAATGTTCCAAATCATCGAAAAGCACTGCCAATAAAAAACTTACCGCATTGACCATGAAAATGAGCGCCAAAAAAATGAGCATAATCATCGGCAGCGCTGTCGCATTGTCCTGCATGAAAAATAGCAACGCCAAAAACAACAGGATCGCTGATTGCCCGAAGGTCAGAAAAAAACCGCCGATAAATTTACCTGTCAGATAAACGCCCTTTCCGGCCCCTGTAATAATAATCCGCGTCGTAAGTCCGCTTTTTCGCTCGGCAATCATTCCTCCGGCTTGAGCGATTGATATAAACAGAATAAACAACAAAACGACAACAACGACATAATACTCGGCCACACTAGCTACCAACAAGGCCTGACCCTTAATCCCTGTTTGGGTTTCCATCGCCCCAAAATATTTTACGATGCCGGCGGAGTCTTCGCCGCGCAGTGATGAAACCCGAACAAGATCCTGTCGTACGCTTTTCATCAAGTTCATGCTGTCAAGGATAAAAAAGTTGGTCTTGCGTTCCAACTTTGCCGAGGTATCTGCTGTCCCTCGATAATACTTGCGAGCTGTATTCATCGAATAATTCGCCGCGACAAACATTTTAAAATAGCTATTGATGATCCCCGTCATCATATAGGTCTGAACAGGCTTATTGCCAGTAGCGTATATCTGGAGGTCCGTCTGTCTACCACCCAGCAAGTCGTCCAAAAAACGCCGCGGAATGGTAATTGCCGCCATAACTTTCTCTTGTTCTACAGCAGCTTTGGCCGCAGCGCCATCCTCATAAAAAATCAAGGTAACATATCGACTTAGTTCCCGATCTTTCTGCACCTGCTCAAAGATAAAATCCATATAGCTTGATTTTTCCTGATTGACGATGGCAATAGCAAAAGGATCCATAACTAGCCCGCTTTCAAACAGCGACTTAAAGCCAAATGCTAAAAAACCGGCCAAAAAAATGGCCGCCGCTGTTCCAATAAAAACACGCCGATAATTCTTCATTCCCTGACGGAAATCAAAACACGCAATCTCCCTTATCGCCCGCCAGCTTTCTTTTAGGGTAGTCTTTTGCATACTCGTGCCTCTTTCAATGACCTGCCAGCCGCCGTATAGCCTCAGTTAAGCGCTGCTCAGGTGTCGCCAACGATTCCATATTGAAATCCGATGTAATCTGCCCATCTTTAAGGACAAGCAACCTGGTCGCCAGTGTTGAAACCTCGTCTGGATAGTGAGAGGAAAATAAAATCGATTTGCCCTCGTTTTTTAAATTGAACAACGCCGAAATTATCGCCTGTCGCGACGGTAAATCGATCCCTACCGTCGGCTCGTCCATGACAAGCAAATCGGGATTATGCAAAAGTGCCGCCGCCATATTGGCCCGGCGTCTGATACCTCCGGACAAATCCCGAACACGCTTTCGTTCAATTATGTCAACTTCTGCCATCTCCGCCGCTCCTTTGACAGCCCGATGCAGCTCTTCCCCTTTAAGACCGTAGAGTCTGCCAAAGAACCGCAGGTTATCGATAACACTCATGTTTTGATACAGGGCTATTTCTTGCGGAACATAGCCAATCCGGCGCCGTATCTCTTTTAAATTATCATTTCCGTCGAACCAGGAAATGCTGCCGGCTTGCGGACTTAGCAGCGTCACCGCCAGGTTCATCATTGTTGTTTTTCCCGAAGCGTTTGCTCCAAGCAGACACACAACTTCCCCCTGACCAATTGTCAGATTTACATCTTCTAATACTTGTTTTTTTTCATAAGCAAAAGCCACGTTACTAAAGCTAATGACCTGCATCTTAAAGCCTCCTGAATTCAAAGTTGGTCCGCCATTCTAATCACTACAAGTGCACATCCATGCCCCCTTAGCCACGTCCCTCGGCCCAAAACCAACCCTCTAGGCTGACAGGCTTAGATGGAATAGAACGGGGCCGGGCCGTTCAATCGACCCCGCCCCGCAGTTAATCTTAGTGCTTGTGCGTCATTCTACATCATATCAGAAAGATTCAAGCTGTTTTCTGGGGTTATTTCCGGCAATTGCATTTCTGAAGCCTTGTTGAAATCCCACATGGTGCCGTTAAAATTGACCTTGAGGTTGCCTGAAGCCGTCTCGTCCACGCCTCCAACACTCACAACCCCTTTAATGGCCACCATATTAAAGTCGCTGTCAATATATGTGTCAATTTGAAAATTGGTGTCGTCGGTCAAAGTAGTTGTCGCTTCGTCTAAAGCTGTTTGGGCTTCTGTTTTTTGTTGTGCCATCTGTGTGCCATACGATTCTTGGGTTAAGGAAGCATCCAGGCTGGACATGTAGGCAAAATTAAGCTCGTTCCAAGTCGCGTCGTCATATAATTCAATAGTTTTTTGCAAGAAGGCAATGACATCGGCTTTCGTGATTTTTAAAGTGATCCCCCTGGTTTTTACCTTGGCTCCATTGACGTCAATTTCCTGCTCACCCATATCGACGATTGATTCGTCCGTCAAGACATCAAGGTAGGCCTGAGCGGTGTACACGGAAAGCTCCTTCATCGCGGTGCTGCCCAGGAGCATCTGCGGATTGACAGGAGATTGCATTCCCTGATCGGCTTGCTCCAATAAGGCTGAGTCAAAGATATAATAATCCTTTTGCATCGAACTATCAGGTAGAAACTGATAGACGTAGGGGACATTTAAAAGCAGCTTGGAACCATCGCTATACAGTTTAGCATCAAATTTATGTTGCTCACCTTCGACCGTCACATCCACTTGGGCCAGGAGATAAGTAAAAGGTCGCTTGGAATCGGCCTCCCCCGAAAAAGCCAACTTAGCGCTACCCAGAGCAGCGGCCATTTCCTGACCTTCGGCATCGCTGACATCAAGACTACTCGTGTCAAAGGAAAGATCAAAGGCGAACTTGCTGCTGACCACCTCGTTTTGCCCCTCAATCGACTTAGCCAGAATCTCCTTGGGCGACAGTTCCTGGACCGCACCCCCACCACCGCCACAACCGGCCGCGAGAGATAACACCAGTGCCGCGCTGCACACCAGAGCTACCATTGAACGAATTTTCATTTTATAGTCCCCCTTTCAAATTTAAACAAGCTATTTTATTCTAAGCTAACCAATTCGACATCTTTTTTTATTCTCCTGCTAACTTTTAGCGTTCGGGAGGAAAAAACGCCCGAATCTCCCGGGGCTGATCCACCATCGGCAAATTCCCTTGTTTGATGGCGTCGGGGATAAGCTGGAAATTCTTAACCACTTTTCCTCCGAAAGAATCGCCAAACCATAAACACGAGCTTTGCCCGTTACGCAAAACGATGCGAAGTCCGTCGCTTTGGGAAGCTGCTAAAAGCAATCCTCGTCCCGCTTGACCCGCACGCTGGGCTGCGCTCCCGCCCGCCAAAACCGACATAAAAGTCAAGAAAACCAGCCATTTTGGAGGCCTGATAAGCAGTGGTTCAATGAGAGTGATTTCAGAAAAGAGGTAGTCCTCGTAACGGTTGCTGCGGTAGAGGCGAAAGCGATCAGCGTAGACGTACAGCCGCTTTGAGGCATAGCGATACCCCCAGTAAAACATCAACATGCCAAGGCCAGTTAAAATAAAAAACCAAATAGCAAGAAACCAATAATAAAGAATCGTTTCCTGAAAGCTTCCCACAACAAAAAATGGCATAACGAAAAATGGAACTGTCATCAAGGTTGCAGCAAAATCCATCAGCAATGTCCGTGACCGTTTCATCTGCACAACAATAGGATTATTTTTCGGCCACGGCAAAACTATGTAGACCAGCAAGGCCAGCCCCATGACTATCTTACCCAAGGTCGACCAGGGGTAAACCATCGCGGTCGGCCGCTCCCCGATACGCCCTCCTCCCAAAGAGTTAATCTCATAGGATCCTGCGTACCATAATTCTAACCATTGATCCTGAGGCATGAGCCGCAAATAATATGTTTCATTGATCCGCATCTGTCCCGTAATCGTCGAGAAAGGTGGCTCGTCGGGCCGAAAATAAACCGAAGATTCATAAATCCATGCGGGTGGATGGCGAAATTTCCAATCGTCAGGCACAAGGCCCGCCTGATCCGTTTTTGCCTTCTGGAAAAAATTTTCCCAACCCGCGCCGTCAACCTGGATTACCCGGCCCTCTGTTTCCGCCAGCACATAATCTTCAATGCGACTCTCAGCCAGCAGAGCATTTTCTTCTGTCCAGGTGTTGAGGCTCGCTTGTTTCTCGGCAAAGTTTACATCCTTGACCTTAATTAGTGGACTGAAATCAGTCCACATATACAGAGCAAAACCAAGGAAAAATAGACCGGTGGTTACAAAACGCCGTGCTCCTTCAAATGGCGCCCCGGCAGATTCAACTATCTGGCGCATTCTCACCAACCTCCAATCCTGACGATAAGTAGTCTGCTCAACATCGCAAAGAGTAGGAACAATTTTCGTTTAGCGCGGTTTTGCCGTGGATAGGTAATTTTCCGACAACAAATCCACCCAAATGGCAGGGCGGACCGCAATGCCCTCGTAATCGACATAAAAACCATGGGCTGCAATTGAGCCGTCGCTATAAATTTCTGCCGCTCTTGTGGCGCTACTGCCACTGGAGCGTAGCCACCAGCCGCCATATCCCTCGGGAGTGGACTGTGCTCCCTGAATAACAGCGTAGGCAGTATTTTCCGCTATCCTATCTGTCAGGCCGCTAAAATACTTGGTCGCCTCATCCGAACTCAACAAAAAGACCCTGTCGGAGGTCTGGACGGGCGCAATACCCAGCTCGTCATTTCCCGGGGTAAGTAATTCTGTCAGCACGATAGCCTGTTGCTGCTCGGCAGCAAATGCGGCATTGATAAATTCGCTGTCGAGCCATTTTCGTAAAGTTGATTTGTCCCAGGCAGTTTCCGTCCAGCTTGTGTTAAACGGCTGGCAATCCAGGTTTTTTTCCGCCAGAAACAATCCTCGTCCATCCTCTGAATCGATAACCCGCCAGGCGATCGCTTCCGGGCCGCTTTCGGCACTGTCGTCCTGCTCGTAACGACCGAAATAAATCACATCGCCAATCGCTGGGTGCATCAGGGTAAATAAAGCGTATTTTTCTGCTGAGTCCTTATAATCCCCTAACTCGGCAAACAGCACCTTGGCCTCATCAAATTGACCAGCGCTCAAATAACCCATCGCGGTTTTGTATTTGTTTGCTGGCAAAATAATGTTGTTGAAGACAAAAAAACCTGCAACAGCGACAATTAAAACTGGGACAAAAAGCGCGAGCAGGCGCTTAAGAGGGCTTCGTCGCCGGGCCGGTTTGATTCTTATTCTCTGCATCTATTAATCTCCTTTTTTCGATCAGCTTGATGTGTAACTGGCGTGTTTTTTAAAACTATCCAAGGACTGCTCCGCCTCAGAGAGGCGGGAAATATTGGTCAAACTTCCCATTCGCGTTTCCTAAATTGACTGCTTTATTCTATCACAAAATGCCAGAGATGGCGCCAGCAATTATAGATCGACTATAGCTTAGACAGTAATCGCATCAAAGGCTTACGCTTGATAACGACGGCCTTGGAGGGACAAAGCTCGTGACAACAAAAACAGCGGATACAGCCAGAAAGCTTGAGATGCGGTCGATTATGACGCATCTCGATAACCTTTGCGGGGCAATGTCGCGCGCAAACTCCACACCCGGTGCAAGTTGTAAAATTAAAAACGGGCAAGGGACGGATTGCCGCGTCAGCAATCCGCTTTGCCCTCCCCCCTAGGAAACTGGGGCCTTTAGTTTTGGGAATCACGAAATCCTTGATAAAGGCTTGTTCGAGTCCGAGACCGACTATTTCGATTTCTTCGACACTTTTCGGAGCCAACCCTCGGGCGATGCTCCGCCTGACAGTAGGGACTGCCCCAGGCGCTAAGCCAATTAGATGGGTCGCTACTAAATCCAAGGCAAAGGGATCAGCGGAAGCCAAAATGAGTCTGGTCTCCCTGGGATCTCCCGACGATGGTCCGGCCCCTTCCATGGCGACAATGGCGTCCATGACGCTAAATTGTGGCTTCCCAGCCAAACAAATGTCGATTAAGGCGTCGGCGAAATCATCTTCCTCCGGCATGCGAAAATGGTACTCGGCCTTCAGCGTACCCGGCACAATTCCAAATAAATTTTTAACCGCACCGGTGAAAGTCATCATCATGTGGGTTTTGAGCTTGCAGATATTCAGCAGGGGGATTCCCTGCGCGGCAAAGGCTGCAATAGTCATCCGTTTAAGGATCAAGCCACTGTCAAACTCGATCTCGCGATGCCCAACATCAGTATTGAGAACTAATAGACCTTCTTTGGCAAGGCTCGTTAAGCCACATCCTTCATAGACACGGCGCAGCGCCGTTTCCGAAAAAGAACCTCCCGGGCTATCTGCCAGTATACAGCTTTTTCCCATCGCCTGCATAATAATAGCCATTTGCCGCACAACTTCCGGATGCGTGGTCGTGGCTTCCTCCGGGAGGCGGCGCATCAATAAATTAGGCTTGAGCAAAACCTGGCTGGAAGATGCAAAAAGGGCATCCCAACCTGGCACGAGTCCCAGCAATTCAGTAATGGCCGGATTAACCGCCTCAGCTTGGTAGTTAGCACAGGCGACGATGGCGACACGCTGTGTCATTTTTGCCTCATTTCTCGAAGTTGGCGAAAGAAGTCCTTTAATAAGGCAGCGGCTTCTGCTTGAAGAACTCCACTTCGAACCTCGACCTGGTGATTCAGCCGGACATCCCGGCAAATATCGTAAAGCGAACTAACCCCACCGGCTTTGGAATCAAAAGCTCCAAAGACGAGGCGCTCGATGCGGGCATTAACCATCGCTCCGGCGCACATTACACACGGTTCCAAAGTTACATAAATGGTCACACCTGTGAGTCTCCAGCGCCCCAAAACCGCCGAAGCCTGCCGAATAACCGACATTTCTGCATGGTTGGTAGGGTCATTCAATGTTTCACAGCAATTGAAGGCCTGCGCAATCACATTTCCCTCACAGACAGCCACCGCTCCCACCGGAACCTCCCCGATACGAAAAGCCTTTTCTCCTTGAGCCAGGGCCAGTCGCATGAAGTCTTCATCGCTAGGATGGTGATTATTTGCCGGGCTAGCCACGACTTTCCACGACACGGCTGCGGAGCCGCCCGATCCCCTCGATTTCGCAGACAACCTCATCCCCTGGGCGAAGGTAACGAGGAGGATTAAAGCCCATTCCGACTCCTGCCGGAGTGCCTGTGCAGATGATATCCCCTGGAAGCAGCGTCAGCCCACTGGACAAATTGCTGATAATTGCGGCAATGCCGTAAATCATTTCGGCAGTTGAGCCATTTTGACGCAATTCGCCATTGACGTAGGAGCGCAATCGCAGGCGATGCGGTTCTGGCAGAGCCGACTGGTGCACTAGCCAGGGACCCATTGGACAAAAACCATCCAACGACTTACCCCGAAACCACTGACCATGGTCCTTTTGCAGTGTGCGTGCTGAAATATCATTGACTATCGTGTAACCAAAAATGTGTTCAAGGGCGTCCTCGGCCGCGATATCTTTGCCGCCTCGGCCGATGACAATTGCCAGTTCGACTTCGTAATCAAGTTTTTCATCCAAATCTTTCCGAAAAAAAATCTCGCCTTGATCACCGCTAGCCTGAAGTGTCATCTTCCCAAAGTAGATTGGCTGCGATGGCAGCTCGTCCCCACCTGTTACTGTGGCAACTTCCTTGATGTGCTGACGATAATTTTTCCCCAGACACAAGAGCGGACGTCGTGGTCGTGGCAGCGGCGCCATCAAGAGGACATCCTTTAACGCAAGGCCGTCGCCAAAGTCCTGATAATCCCGCATGACGTCAAGCTCAGCTTTGCCGGCTTTTTCCAGCACATCCATCAAGCTTTTAAAATGGCTCAACTCGGTTATACTGCTAAAAGGAATCACTTGAGTCCCGTCCATCGCCAGAAGCCCGGCCATTTCTACTCCGGCGTATTGGAATGTCACAAAGCGCATCGAAGCACCTCCTGGTTAAATTGGGTCATAGCTGCCTAAAATCCGCACATAGCTGACGTGGCTGGATAAGTCATCGAGGGCTGCCGCTAAGGGTTGATTTTTAGCATCCCCTGCGACATCGACGATAAAGGAATATTCGAAAGGGCGTTCGCGCAGGGGGCGGGACTCAATGCGCAACAGATCTACTCCCCGGGCGGCGAAACATCCCAGGGAATTGTACAGACTCCCCGGTTGATGACTAAGGTGAAAAACGACACTTGTCTTTTTACCCCCTGGCCCTGGAGTGGCACTGACGATGATGAAACGGGTCGCGTTATGGGTGATGTCGTTGATATCTTGCGCCAAAACCTTCAGCCCATATGCTTTGGCTGCCGCGCGGGAAGCTACGGCTCCAATGGACAAATCTCCCAATTGGGCAATTTCAGCAGCACATATCGCCGTATTCATCCCGGGAATCCCGCGTAAATTATGAGACATCAGATATTCTTTGCATTGTAACAATCCCTGGGGATGGGAGCGTACTTCCCGGAGCATGGCTAAATCCGCCCCCGGCAATGCCAACAGGCAGTGTTTGATTGGCAAAGTCAGCTCGCCACAAATCGATAGCGACCTTTCTTTAAGTAACAAGTCATATACTTCACTAATCGTCCCCGTGGAACTGTTTTCCACCGGGAAAACACCGTAAGCTGCCTCTTGGTCTACCACCGAAGTCATCGCCAAAGCGAATGACTGAAAAGACACCAGCTCAGCGCCACCAACAAAATAATTCTCAGCCGCTTCAAAAGAAAAAGAGCCAGGAACGCCTTGATACGCGACGACAGCGTCGCATTTTTTATCCGATACCGGCACTTCGATCATCCTTTCTCACCGTAGCGCCACAACCAAGCTTCAGTTAAGGCCAGCGCAACTGCCGATTCCACAACAACCACTGCCCGAGGAACGACGCAAGGGTCGTGACGTCCCGGCACCGAGATACGGCTCGATGTTCCGTCAGCAAAAGTTACGCTATCTTGAGGTAAAGCAATGGAGGGAGTCGGCTTGAACGCTACCCGTACAATCAGCGGTGTGCCTGTAGACAAGCCTCCTAGCGCTCCCCCACAATGATTGCTGGCCAGGCACGGCGCGCCATCGCAATTCCTGTACGCATCATTTGCTTTTGAGCCTCGCATCGTCGTCAAAGCGAAACCGTCACCAAACTCCACCCCCTTGACGGCAGGAATGGAAAATAGCAAGTGGGAAATCTGGGACTCCAGCGAATCGAAAAATGGCTCACCTAGCCCGACCGGTAAATGACAGGCCATTACTTCCACCACACCTCCGACCGAGTCTCCCTCTTCTTTGGCTTCAAGGATTAATTGCCGCATGTCGGCACCTTTGCCCTCGTCCAGCACCGGTAAATCCATCGTGTACAAGCGAGCGAAATCCGCCACGTCGGCGCCCATTTCATCGAAGCGGCGATCGGCAATCCCCCCGATTGAAGCCACATGCCCTCCGACAATGATGCGCCGCCGGGCAAAAAACGGCCTGGTAAAGGCCCCGGCAAAAACCAGCCCCGCCGTAATTCTTCCTGAAAAATGTCCCCCACCGGCCATATCGGCATGTCCCTCGTAGCGAATCTGTGCTGTAAAATCAGCGTGTCCGGGGCGCGGGGAGGTCTGCATCGCGCGATAATCGTGGGAGTGGGCATCGGTGTTTAAGATCATGCCACAAACAGGCGAGCCCGTGGTGACTCCATCTTTAATCCCACTAATGATTTCGACTTGGTCTGGTTCACGACGTGCCGTGGAAATTTCGTTACCTGGTGCCCGCCGTGCCATCTGCTTGGCTACCTCTTCCATATTAGCGGCTTCCCCCGCCGGAAGACCTGCAATGACAATTCCAAGGCCTCTGCCGTGGGACTCGCCAAAAATCTGAATATCTAGTCGTTTACCCCAATGTCCACCCATTGCCCAGCGCCTCCCAACATCTTCATGTGTTCAAAAAAAGCAGGATAAGATTTGTTAACAGCCTCAGCTCCGGAAATATGCATGGCTCCTACTGCCCTGCTGGCGGCAATAGCTGCGGCCATGACAATCCGATGGTCACCAAAGGAAGCAATTTTTGTTCCCTTAATCGACTCGACTCCTTGAATAATCAGCCCTTCAGCCAGCTCTTTTACTGTTGCCCCGAGGCTATTGAGGGTTTCTGTCATGGCTTGCAGGCGATCCGATTCTTTAATCCGCAAACGGGCGGCTCCGATGATTTGACTTTCGCCGGGTAGAAAGGCCATCAAAACCGCTAGGGGAGGCACCAAATCCGGGCAATCGGTGACATCGGCCACAATTCCGCACCGACCCTGTCCTAGAATTTGCAGACCAGCATCGCTCCATTGGGGGCAGTAGCCGGCCTCCGCCATAAATTGCAAAATAGCTTTATCGCCTTGACAGCTGTCGTGCCGCAGCCCCTCAACTGCCAGCTCGCTTCCTAGCGCCGCCGCAACCAGCCAAAAAGCAGCCTGAGACCAGTCCCCTTCCACTAAAAAATCCTGCGGGGAATAGGTTTGCCTACCCGGGATGCAGAATACTCCTAACCGGGGCTGCGTTACTGTCACGCCAAAATCATGCATCACCTGTAACGTTAAGTCAACATATGGTGCTGACTCCAGGCGCCCGTCGATGTGCACCTCGGAATCACCGCCCAAGAGGGGCAAGGCCAGCAACATCCCGGTCACGAATTGGGAACTAACCGCCCCCGACAACCGATAATTGCCAGCCTTTAGCTGCCCGATCGTGCGAATAATACCGTCAGCTGGCTTGTTCCATTTTATCCCGCAAGCCTGGAAAATAGGATAGAAGCTATCCAGTGGACGCTCCCCCAGCCGGCCTCGTCCATGGAAGGTGAAGTCGCCTCCAATCGCCAAAGCTATCGGAATAAGGAAGCGCAAAGTCGAGCCCGATTCTCCACAATCAATATGCACACTTTCGCTAAGGCTGGTAGCGGTTATTCCGCTGATTTGGTACTCTCCAACTCCGACACACTCTATCTTGGCGCCAAGAGCAGCCATTCCGGCTGCTGTTACCGCGATGTCCTGGGCATTACCACAGTTTTTCACCAAGCTGGTGCCACCGGCCAGTGCAGCAGCTATAATGCCTCGATGCGCCGCACTTTTCGAGCCGGGCACGCAAATTTTTCCATGTAATTTTTGAGGAGTGATCAAATAATCAGCCATTGTCCACCACCAGTTCTAGCCCCGCCTCGATGATCTGTCGATACTCGTCTGCTTTAAAGCTGACCAAAACGCCTTCTCCGGGTCGCCTGAGAAAAACAACCTTGAATTGGCCCCTGGCGGCCTTTTTATCGAGGCCTGCGAAATCGAGAACTGTTGCGCGTGCCAAACCTGCCACCTTGGCCGGCAAGCGATATTGGTCTAATAAACCATTGACGCTATTGGCAGTACCAGCTTCGCTGATTTGCATTTTTTCCCCCAGGATAGCAAAAGCACGCATCCCCAAAGCTACCGCCTCTCCATGACTGAGCAGATGGAATTTTCCGGCCGCCTCCAAAGCATGCCCTAGCGTGTGTCCGTAATTCAATAACATCCGCTGCCCCAAATCTTTTTCATCATTTTCGACTAGCAAAGCCTTTGCTTTCAGGCAAGCTGCCGAAATACCCGCCAGCTCGTTTACGGCAACAGGCCAGCTTGCTTTCTGTAAATGAGCAAACAGGCTGGCATCAGCGACGGCAGCTGTCTTGATTGCTTCAGCAAAGCCATCCAGTAGTCGAGGGGCTGGCAAAGTTTGCAATACTGCTACATCGACGATAACCATTGCCGGTTGGTGAAAAGTCCCCAGCATGTTTTTTCCGAAGCTGGCGTTGACGCCGGTTTTGCCACCAACACTAGAATCAACTTGCGCTAATAGGCTAGTGGGAATACTAACATACTCTATCCCCCGATAGAGCAATGAAGCGACGAAACCTGTTAAATCTCCAACAACTCCCCCACCTAACGCAACCAGGCTGTCACTGCGGCTCAGCCCCGCTTTGGCAATATCTCCAGCCACACCCTCAGCCATCGTTATCGATTTTGAATCCTCCCCAGCAGGGACGACGCTAAATGTACAGACAAAACCAGCATGCCCAAGACTGGTCAGCAACTGCTCACCATACAGTGGCCAGACATTAGTATCGCTGACCACGTGGAGCTTCGTCGCGTACTGTACCCGTTTACGGACAAGGTCCCCCGCCTGCAAGAGTAAGCCAGGGGCAATCATCACTGGATAAGTATTGTTCGGGCAGTTGACCCTAAATTCGTGTGACATTTTTATCTACCTCCTGCCATGCCGACTTGCCGCGCTCAAAAAAATCTATCAAATTATCTGCTTGTTTTAAATTTAGTGCTTCCCGGCAGTTATTAAGTTCTTTTTCCACTAAATCAAGAACTTCCTGCAATGCTTCGCGATTGGCTAGGCAAAGCTCGGTCCACAATTCAGGATTGATATCCGCAACTCGGGAAGCATCCCGATAACTTCCACCCGTAAAGACATCCTGGGAAAAATTTGCCGCACTCATCGTCAGCATGCACGCAAATATGTGAGGCAACTGGCTTGTTGCCGCGACAATGCGGTCGTGACGCTCCGGCGTCATGCACAAAACCCGCCGACAACCGATACTCATGGCCATTTTCTTGACCAAATCTAAACTGGATTCTTTGTTGTGGGCCACTGGGGTCATGACGTAATCGCCACCAAGAAAGACTTCGCCCCGTGCCCGAATCAGACCCTTCCCCTCGCGACCGCAAAGTGGATGCCCTCCGACAAAATCGACATCCTGACCATCGCAACCCATCATCTGCGCCAAAGTACCAGTCTTGACTCCGGCAACATCTGTAATAATAGTGCCGGGACGACAGAGCTGTCGATAAGCGGACAAATATTCCCCGCAGATTACTGGCGGCAAAGCCAGAATCAGCAAATCCGAGCGCTGAGCCAGCTCATCGGGCCCAACGGCGCAGTCGATGTATTGTTCGTCAAGGGCGTGATTTGCCACCTGCCCGTCTCTCGCCCAGCCGAGGATTTTGCCGACATTGAGGCGCAAGGCTTGAGCATACGATCCACCCATCAAGCCAAGACCAGCGATCCCTACTGTGCAGTCTGCCAAAGGAAAAGACATTGTCCCTAGACCTCCATTTGATTAATTGCCGCAATCGGTCGCAGCGACTCCATCAGGCGTTGGAATTTTTTCGGCTTGAGGGATTGTTCGCCGTCACAACGCGCGTTAGACGGATCATTGTGGACCTCGATCATTAACCCGTCGCAACCAACAGCCACGGCCGCTCGGGCCAGCGGTTCAACCATCCACCATTTACCTGTTGCATGACTAGGATCTACTATTATCGGGAGATGACTCAAACGCTTAATTGCGGGGATCGCCGATAAATCCAAAGTGTTGCGGGTAAAGGTTTCAAAAGTACGTATCCCCCGCTCACAGAGTATCACAGTTTCGTTACCCTCGGCCATAATATATTCCGCTGCCATTAAAAATTCTTCAATTGTCGCCGATAATCCTCTTTTTAGCAAAATTGGCTTGTCAGTGCGCCCGGCTTCGCGCAACAGTTCAAAGTTTTGCATATTTCTCGCACCAATCTGCAAAACATCGGCGACAGGTAGCGCCTGCTCGATATGATTTGTCGACATGACCTCGGTCACAATCGGCAGGCCGGTTTTTTTCTTGGCGTAGGCCAACAGTTCCAGCCCCTGTTCTCCCATGCCCTGAAAGCTGTAAGGAGAGGAGCGTGGCTTAAAAGCTCCCCCTCGTAAAAAAGTTGCGCCAGAAGCTTTGACAGCCTCTGCTACTTCGAGAATCTGCGCTTCACTTTCCACCGAACAAGGTCCTGCCATCACCGCCAGTTTCTTTCCTCCAATATGCGAGCCACCGATGACATACTCACTGCTCTCTGGGTGAAAAAGACGATTTGCCCGCTTAAAAGGCTCTTGGACGCGAAGGACTCGCTCGACAGATTCGTTGGCCTCTAGGACTGACATGTCCACCCCGGTGGTATCGCCTACCAAGCCTAAAATCGTATAGTTCTCGCCGACAACTCGTGTCACATGACAACCCATCGCTTCAACTTTTGCCGAAAGTTTGTCGATCTCTACCTGGGGCGTCCCTGGATGCATAATAATAACCATTAGCTCCACTCCTCTTCTTATTTTATTCCATCTAACAGAAAAGGGAAGACCCTCCACGGGTCTTCCCTAAAACTGACAAATAATCTAGTTTAAAAATTATCGAAGAAGGCGCCCCGTCCCAGGCTTGATATATTCAGTTTTTCCGCAAATAAAGTAGCCGGCGCCATAAAAATAGCCCCAGCTGCTAAAGCCGAAAAATACTGAATTACTGCCACGGTTTGTCATCTTCAAAAGGCCTCCACACCAAACTTAAAAAAGTTATTGTTGGTATTCTACTCGAGAAATTATCGAAATGCAAGTATATTTATCTTTTAGTTACCTACGGTATAGGTTTGAATTATGAATCGGGACTTGCCATCCTCCGTCAATTCAGTAAAAGTTGCTTGGACATTGCCGTAGAGCTCGATTTCTTCACGCTCGGCATCGCTCCAAGCCTGCAGTGGTTTATAGGGATCATCGACCATCAAGTAATTAGCGTTCCCGTAAATCGATCCATACGCTGTAAATACACCATCTGCATCCTTCGTCAGACGATCGATCTGCACAAAGGGAATCGCCTCGCCATCGGCCACCGGAACAATATAATGACCGTCACGATAGATAGTCCACTCGTCCGCCGACTGATGCGAAAACCCAATCGGACCAAAGTATTTATCAATCGTCTTTGTGACGTAGTCTGCTTTAAGCTTGACATTCATCTTGTCTGCTGTCGGTTGCCACAATTTGTAGTTATTTTTATAATTATGTCCTACCCCAAATCTAACCAACTCAAGGTCGGTGATGCTTTGACGTGTAAAACTATCCATAAAGCATTCAGCGAAATTGCTGAGAAAAATATTGACTTTGCGATTAAGGGCTTGATCCATCGACACTTCTGTAGCTTTTTCTATATTTGGAGCGGTTTCTCCCTCGGCTTGCGGGGCGGTCTCGACATACCCGCTTTCATTTTCAGGTGGCGGGCTCTCTTTTTTCTGCGGCATCGGAAAACAACCTGTCAGGAAAACGGTTAAAGCAACTACTACAAGTATTACTGTGTTAGCCTTGCGCATCATGTGCACCACTCCTTGCTAATTTTAATGTTCTAGACCAGGGACATTTCCTGTTTCAATTCCGATGCTGGATGAACCCCGGGGACGATACCATACTTTTGCTGCACGAATGCTTGGGCTTCACCTGGCAGAACCTTGGCTATCTCCTGCCAGGTCAGCAGGCATCCTGTATCAGCCAGCTTGGCCGCTTGCATGATCCGCCGATACGCTTTCGCCAAATCTTGACGGCGGTGATCGACGATGAGAACAAAGCGGGCGTTGTTCTGCCGCGCCGTTAAATACATTTTGAGGACATCGGCATAACGCACAATTCCTCCACTCACAGCCAGGCGATGGGGATCTGTAAAGCGCTTTATGGAAGGTTGTTGCTCCAACTCACTAACCGTCATCGCACCTGTCAAACTCTCAGTCAAAATTGCCCAAAGGTAAACTTCGCCATTATTCAAAATAATGTCTGGCTCCAATTGTCGGTCCTTTTTACGACGTCCACTGCCCCTAATTTCTCCTGCAAAATGAGGCCGTCCCGCTTCAATATTTAAAATCGAGGCTACAGCTTCGTTGATTTCCGGCAGGCAGAAAAGGCTCATCGCTAAAGCCGCAGTGCTACATGAAGAATCTGTCTCCATTGCTATCCCTTGCTTTAACCGTGGAATAGCATTAGAGTTGGCGACTCCATGATTCAGCATTCCTGCCCATTCCGGATCGTGGCGGATAATCTGATAACTAGGCGCAAAAAAATTGCCATGACGGGTAACTCCCGAGGCATCTAAATAAGGCTCAAAAAAGATTGTCCCACCTTTAGATAAAAAATGGGGCAAATTATTCTGTTGAGCGTATGTAATTGCTCTCAAAGTGAGTTCCCGACGCAATTCGGCAACCCAATCAGCCATCCATATTTCCCCTTTACGTAGCATGCAGGGCCTGTTCATGCACTGCACCCTTCCTATCATTCTTTTTCGGACTTCGCCGACGCAAAGCCTCTCCCTATCGGCTCACTTGTAGCCGATGTAAAAAATCACTATGTCTTTGACATTAAAAATTGGCACCAGTGTATTATGTCAGAAAACACACCTCGATGCAAATCCCGCGGGCACGACCCAAGGCGATTAAAAAATGAGCAATTGACAAGTAAGATTTAACTGCAAACGATAATCTTCGTCAAAGCCAACTACCGTTAATCCGTAAAGGATAATCGTTTATTCTTTCAGCAATCTCGGATTACAAAAGCGCCCACGTAAGAGGTTTCGAAAATCAACTGCGGATTCTGAGCAATTATCCATTTTTCATCGGGGGTTTTTTCACGAGGGTTGCTTTCCGCACCAATCGCATGAAGGCCTTGCTTGTCCTGGTAGTCGCTCCGCGGATTATTTCCGCAAAAAGAATTTTTGCGGACTCGAGGTCGTCGTCGACCTCCTGGCGAGATAGCCCGACAGTCTGCAGGTGTAGCAGCGCCTGCTGCCGCGGCAATGCTCGCAGTGCAGCTCGAATCCCATACAGCATCGCTATTAAGTCATCCATCTGCCCTAGCACCGGCAAAAATCCCGGAACCAGATCCACGGGGGACAGGTTGTAAGCAATCCCCATCGACAGTTTTAGCTTCGCCCTTTTCGGCACCGCCCCATCGCGATACAGGTTAAATGTCAATTTGGTGTAGGCGGGAATTTTCTTGACCAGCGCCAAGCCGACCTGCCAATGATTTTCCATTTTTCTATCCCTCCCGACACAGAGGTTGCGATCTAACAACTTGATGACTGGACATCCAGCTAACTGGCATAATCGATTACGGCTATTATTCTGGGAAAAGATGGTTCATCGGGCACCTATCCTGCATCTTCGCCACCGGGCTTTCCTGCAGGCAATCCGCCCACACCTGATCTGCCAGGGGGCCTCTGCTTAACCACTGACGCTCCATCGACGCATTTAAAACTAGTGGCATCCGCCCATGAGTTTTGTCAACTGGCTTGATTGCCGGCACAGTGATAATAACTACCTCCCCGACAGACCCGTCATCCCCATTTTTGTCGGAGTATATTGCCCCCAGACCAAAAATCTCTCGCCCAGGCAAAAAGTATTCGTGAGGCAGTTTTTGCCCCCCCAAGCCCTCCCATTCAAAAAAAGAAGTGGCAGGTATGATACCCCGCCGGTAATTAAAGGCATCCGAAAATAGCGATTTTTCTTTAATTGTCTCCGACCTGGCGTTAATGATTAATTGTTTGCCGGCTCCGGCCCCCAATCCCCAATTAGCGCTGACAAGTAGCCGCGAGGGAGCAACGTCATTGCCTTCGATGACCATCGCGACGAGCATCGTCGGATAGACAATTTTCTCGGCTGTTAGCGGATGGAGCATCGGAGCTGCCGAGAAGCGCCGCGACATGGCTTCAATTGTCGCATCGATGGAAAAACGACCGCACATGAAATCTTCCTCCTGATCTATTCGCCACTACAGCCGAATCCAACGAGCCCACTAAAAAGCCTGATGCCCTTTTGCTTTAGCAATTGTAAATCGCCGAATCTTTCACTGGCTTCGAATACTGCCGCTATTAATTGCCCATTGCCCGGCCCATTATGGCGTACAAATCTTTTTCTTTGACCTGACGTGGATTACACGGCAGCAGGCGATAAGAAATAGCATCCTCGACAATCGCCTTCAGGTCAGCTTCACACACTCCTACTTCGGTAACATAGGTAGGGATGTCGATGTCTTTTTTTAGTTTGACAACTGCATCGATGGCTCGCTCGGCTGCATCCCTTAGCGACAGTCCGTCGGTACTTTCTCCGAGCATGATGGCAATTTCTTTATATTTCTCTAAATTTCCGATAAAATTGTACTCCATAATAAAAGGCAATAACAACGCATTAGCGACGCCATGGGGAACATTGAACCGAGCCCCAACCGGGTGCGCCAGAGCATGTACTGCTCCTAGCCCTGCGTTTGCAAAAGCCGCGCCGGCAGTGAGACTTGCTAGCGCCATGTTGGAACGAGCCTCTTCATCATTTCCGTTGGCTACAGCCCGCCGCAAATATTTACCAATCAGCCGTATCGCTTGAATGGCTAAAGCGTCAGAAATGGGTTCGGCTTTAACAGATGTATAGGCCTCGATGGCATGGGTCAAAGCGTCCATTCCGGTAGAGGAGGTGATGTGTGGAGGCATTGTCACATGAGTTTCGGGGTCAATTACCGCAATCTTGGCGAACAATAATTCATGGGTTACACCGATTTTTTGTTGAGCAGCTTTATCGGTCGTCACGGCACCTGCCGTCATCTCGCTGCCTGTTCCGGCCGTGGTGGGTATCGCAATTAATGGTAAGGGCGGGTTTTTTACCAGCCGCTCTTTGTACATGTAATCCCGGATTGAGCCAGGGTTCGTCTGGAGCATGGCAATGGATTTAGCCGCATCCATTGGGCTTCCGCCTCCATAAGCAACGATTACCTCCGCCCCGGACTCTTTAACCTCCTGGCTCACCTTATCCACCGTCTCGATACATGGATCAGCTTCAATTTCCGAGTGAATTTCAACCTCGATCCCTCGAGCTCTAATTGAGTCCACCATAATATTAAAAGATGGCGATTGCAT
Organism: uncultured bacterium; assembly: GCA_964637885.1. Taxonomy (GTDB): domain Bacteria; phylum Bacillota; class CAZWXO01; order CAZWXO01; family CAZWXO01; genus CAZWXO01. Next base: position 30,761 of record CAZWXO010000004.1, on the reverse strand, counting down.
GGCGTTGCCTTTGCCAGTAATGACGAATACTCGCTTGGCATTGAGATTAGCACATTCATCACCGACGACATTCACCTTGCCCCAGCCAAAAATAACCTTAGGTGGAACCGCAAAAACGAAATCCTGCATCCTCAAACTCTCCTTTATCTTTTACCCAGCCCAAAGTTTTTCTTTGAGTGATTGTGTTAAATCATACCATATATTCTTTCCCAAAGACAAAATTTATTCCGACTCGGTCGCGACACTCCATTTGTATTTTATTTTGGGGATATCCGTAACTCCTTCGAAATCGCGAAAGAGTTTAGTCGATTTCCCAGCTGCCATCAGACCAATGTTTAAATGCGCTAAAGCTATCCCGATGTCTATCCGGTTCATTCCCCCCAGAATTAGCTTTGATGCCACCGACCACGGATTCAAATATACATCCGCCCGATTTTCCCGCAACACCACTTTCCAAGGTTGGCTGTTTGTAGCTGACGGGGCCTGGCGCACACAATCCAGGGCATCGCGCCAGCTGTCGCTTATGTCACCCTGAGTGAAACCTTCAACCGGAACACGGCTTTTGCGTAGCGGCATGCGTGTCCGGCCTTCGGCAACTCCCGCTGCGATTAGCACTAAGGGCTTGCCCGGCATTCCCTTGCTTTTCATCTCTTTTTCTGCGGCTTTTAAAGGTCCGGGCATCCCAATCCAGCATGTTGCTATTTCCTCAGCAGTCAGGCGCAAAACCAATTGTTCACCAAAGTAGCCGACTTCTTCTAAATTAAAATCGCTACCTTCGACGCAAATTGCTAAATGGCAGGGAGCCATGCCTCGCATCTCCCGCAAAGAATACACTTTAATCTGTGATTCGGGCAGCAGCTGCTGGCATTTACCCATTTCCTCCTGCAACCAGCTTTCTTTTTCCTGTAAATCGTCTCCGCTATACTTGCGCGTCGAGACCCTTCGATCAATACCCTGGCGTAACTTTTCGATGTTTTCCATTAGTTTCGTCCTCCTCGTTTAATCTATTTCAACAACTTTCCCACATGAAAATACTAAGATGCACAAGCATCTTAAGGGCAATTCCCTGACACAATATATTCACAACGACCCTTTGGAGCGGTGGCGAAAAGCTACCGATTTCAAGCGTTGGGCACTTCACCGCATGCTTTCCATTTTGTGATATTTGCTCAGTCAAAGTTCTCTTGGTGTATGTTAATCACCTTTTATACTTTCATGACTTCACTGGCTCCGCTCAACACAATGGCACATCGACTTCCAACTCGATTGTAACAAACCGCCGGTAGGCTCACAAGTGGACTTTGCATATTAGCGGTTGATGTGGCATGATTAGTTTAAATTTATGTCAAGGAGTTGGTCGAGTTGGAAAGCTTTACAGTCACTATTCTTGTTGAAGACTATGCGGGCTACGACGCTGCTTTATTTGCCGAGCATGGGTTTTCAGCCCTTGTTGCCAAAACCAGAGCTGATGGCACGATTTTTCGTATCTTATTTGACTGTGGAACTTCGGGAGAAGTCTTACTGCATAATATGGCGCAATTGGGAATTGCCCCCCGGGACATCGATGTCTTAGCTCTTTCTCACTGCCACTATGACCATACCGGCGGCATCTTAGATTTCCTCGAGGCCCGACAAGGCAAACCCATTGCGATTGTAGCGCACCCTTCGATCCAGCGCCTGACTTGGACACTTGATCCTGGGTGGCGGATGATCGGCATGCCCGAAGGAACCTACCAAAAAAGCGTCGAAGTTTTTAACTCAAGCTGGATTCACTCAAAACTACCCCTTTCTCTAGGTGACGGCGTAACATGGCTTGGTGAGATACCCCGGGAAATACCGGTTAAACTTGCCGAAGACCTGATAACGATCAGCGATGCTTCGCCTTGCCTTGACCCCTTGCTCGACGACACCGGTCTACTGCTGGATCTGGGCTCGAGCATTGTGATTATTGCCGGATGTTCCCATGCCGGAGCTGTCAATATTGCTAAATATAGCCGCAAGCTGTGCGAAAACAAAAAAATAACCGCCTACATCGGCGGTTTGCACCAAATCAGTGCGCCAGTGGGCAGTGGGACAAAACTAGCGACAGATCTGGCAGCGGAAGCTGTCGGGTGTCTCTGTGCTGGACATTGCACAGGCTTTACAGCCGAAGCTGAAATATCCATGCTTGGCAGCATCGATTTTAAAAAGTTACACTGCGGGAAAGTATTAAATTTTACCTGTGTAAATTAGCTGTCGCTATTCTTTTCCCTGGCAAAATCTCTTGCAAAGAAAGCTATCCCCAGTGGAGTGACCAAGAAGGGGTTTTCAGGCTTTTCAACTCTCTTTCCAATCCAGTCCTCAACGATTCCGTCGATGTACGGGTTGCAGCTTGTTCCGCCGACAAGATAAACTACGTCGACATTGTGGCTTTTAATGTGGCGGTCAATTAGGGTCGCCACTTTTTCCATGACTGGTCTAACCATTGGAGTGATCTGCTCGAGCATTGCCGGGTCCTTTTTTAAATCTTCAGCCTCTTCAAAAGAAATTCGCATGCCTCCGGCAATCACCAGACTAAACTGGGTTCCACCAGTCGGATCGTCAGCGACGTACACAACTTCACCATTTTGGAAAATTGCTGTCCCTGTCGTTCCGCCACCGATATCGACGACGGCACCATCGGTAATGCCCAAAACAGCATTAGCGGCTGTCGGCTCGTCAATCGATCCTAACACGGTAAAGCCGGCCGCTTCGGCAACGTACATGATGGCCCGGGCATCCTTGGGACCTGTACCTGGTGGATAGGCCACCGCGGCCGCACCGAGTTCGACGCCGATAGCTGCTTCGATTTCGTCTTTTAGCTTGCGGACAATACGGACTGCCCCTGTATAGTCAACCACCAAACCATCTTTAACTACTTGGGCAAACTGCATCGCCCCGGCGACAGGATTGCCATCTTCATCGATAACAGCCAGCACAATGTATGCTGTCCCGAGATCCACGCCTGTGTAAAGCTTTCCCTCAGGATTAACAACCGGATTCTCGATGACATCCATAAAACTTCGTAAAAGTGCATTTCCTGAATCTAAGTTCATTAAGTTCACCTCAAATTATATTCTTAGAAGCAAATCGTATTTGCTGAATTTTTCAAATTTATTATTTTTTGTAATTAGTCAGCAGATTCCAATCCCTTAAAGCACACACTGCTGATGAAAAACGTCTGGAGCGGGAACAAGTCACCGCCCCAGACATATCTGCCTGCTCCGAAGAGCAACCATTCTAAGTTAAACCTTTATAATGAGTTTCCGACTAACTCGTCCCCATGCAATTAACAAAGAAAATATCGGCGATGTAAATCTAGCGATACATTTCGCAGCTACATCCCGTCTCTCCTGGACGAAGGTCATCATCGGGCACTCCCATACCCGATTCTCTCCTTATCCTCCCGTGAAAGCTAAAGTCTTGATGACGACGGGTACCACCCGTCCGCCCATTAGCGGGCTACCGATGTCGATGAAATCACCTTCCCCGGCAACCAACTGATCGACGCAGACTAGATTTAAACCTTGTCGGCGACGGAAGACCAAGCTTTGACCGAGGATTTTCCCACAATCCGCTTCCAAAACTACTACCATCGCGCGACCGGATGCCAAATAATTTTCCATGCCTGCCAAAAGTCCGTCTGCTAAAACACCAATCCCAGCAAAGCTGTCATCGATTTTTCCTTGAACGGAAATGGCAAGCGTCCCGGTTTGCCCGTCTTCTTCTGCCCGCTGAACAATTTTCCGCACTTTTAAAGACATCTCGTCAGCTTGGCAGGGCATCCCATCATAAAACGGCGTATAAACAGGGATGCTTTTCATCGGCAGGACACTAGGATCCACCTCGATTGTCGAACCGCTAAGGTTGACTGACTGTGTACCGGCGCCAATTACAGTAGCACGAATCGTTTCGAGGGGCTTCTCCATCCGAAAACGACGCTCCATCATCACCTGGCGCAACCCCCAGCCTAGCGCTGGGCCGATATCGCCGTAGCGCGCAATCTCGGCTGCGGCGACGGGCAGAAAGTCCGAATAAAAGTACTCGGCCACTCCACCAGAAATCATAAAATCTTCAATTTGTTCAGCGTGATGCAAGATGCCTGTCGTCAGCAGGGACCTTAGCTCCGGTTGCGGTTCCTTACCAACTAATACATCAGCCACCGCGCCAGCCATCAGCGTTACTATCAGCCGAATATCATCCAGCTGAATCATATCGCCTTCCTGTAGCGAAAGCTTGGCGGCTGCTAAAACTGGACGCATCGGGTCCGCTATTCTTTTAATTTTTCTTCCTGTATCGTCGAGCTCCAGAAGTCGCCCACCCACTGCCAGACATGCAGTCTCATAGGTCGCTCCCTCCTTGAACACTCCGATATTCGATGTGCCCCCACCAACATCGACGTTGGCGACGATGCGATGCTTTTCCCGGGAGCGCCCTGCTGCACCGGAGCCTCGACCGGCGAAAACCGATTCGAGATGGGCTCCGGCTGTGGCAACGACAAACTCCCCCGCCATCCCGGATAAAGCAGCCAGGATTGCCTGAGCGTTTTCTTTTTTTGCTGTCTCCCCGGTGATTATCACCGCTCCCGTGTCCACATCCTCGGGTTTGATGCCAGCGCGGCCGTACTCCATCGCAATTATTTCCGACAGGGATGAGGCATCGATCTGGTCCCGTCCAATCAAAGGCGTAAAATAGATACCACTTTGGTGAACTACTTCCTTGCCGGTAATTTCCATACGGGGCACCATGCTCCCCGGAGATGTGTTCTCAATCGTCAGGCGACTGACAACCAACTGACTCGTTGTGGTACCCACATCGACTCCGACGCTGCGAATCGTCTGAATATTGCCAGTTGCTTCTTTCATTTTAGGAAATCAGCTGCTGCAATTTAACGCCACTGCACTGATGCTGGAGAATCTGTTTGATAACAGTGACCAGATGGGCTCCGGCTTCAGCTGGGGGAATCCCGCCGCGATGGATATTCGAAACAACCGTGCGGTCGGCCTCCACAGTTGCGTCATTTGGTCGATAAATCATATACGCGCTCATGCTCTCTGCTGTGACCAGGCCTGGACGCTCGCCGATAAGCGATACGATAACATCGGCGTTGACTAGCTTGGCGATAGGGTCCTGAATCCATACCCGACCATTACGCACAAAGAAAGGCGTGCCCGTCTTGATTCCAGCAGTTTGCAAACCCTGCAGCATCGCTGGCAACATGTCACCGACGTTGGCCTCGATGGCACTGGAGCTCAATCCATCGACAGCAATAATCTGAACCTGAACATCTCTGGTGCATTTTTCGCGAATAATCTGCTCAGCTTCTGGAGAGAGCTTGCGCCCCATCTCGGGATGAGTCAAGAAATCATCTTTCGTTTTTGCAGCGCTCTCGACGGTAAATAAACCAGTTTTATCAAGAAATTCTTGAGATACATCCTGGAACACAGCATCCATCGCCACCGAGTGATCGGCTAAGAGGCGCAGCCATGACATCGTTTTCGGCCTGGCACCGGCGCGGCCGATGCAGATTCGAGCCGGGGTCAATGTCCGCATTGTTTTTAATGCTTCGAGGTTGCACGGGTTATCAACATCAATGCCACCGGCGGGCGGCAAAGAGATGACGCCGTTTTCAATGTTGCCATTGACGCAGCTTGCGGCTGCCGGGCGCACTGCTTGATTAACCATACCGCGTGCGGCAAGTTCCTTGACTACAGTTTCTATAATAAGTCTTTCCATATCAACCGACATCGATACTCACCTACCTTTACACTTCAAATATTGATGCATCGCCAGCACGTTCTGTCAAGCAACCATCTTCGTAAAGTCCCATCTTTTCAAGCCATTTCTCAAATTCGGGCAACGGGCGTAACCCGAGAATCTCACGAACAGATGCATCATCGTGATAGCTAGTGTCCTGGTAACTAAGCATGATGTCGTCGCCACCTGGAACTCCCATAAAGAAGTTGCATCCCGAAGCGGCGCAGAGCAAAGTGCCCATTTCCTGGTCATTCTGATCCATTTTCATATGGTTGGTGTAGCAAGGCGCGATTCCCATGGGAAGTCCATGCAATTTGCCCATAAAGAGGTCCTCAAGATCGCAGCGCAAAACTTCGGATCCGGAGTAGACAGTCTCTGGGCCGATAAAACCGGAAACGTTATTAACCATGAAAGGCCGGAACACTCTGGCAAAGCCGTATGTCCGAGCTTCTAATGTCTGCATGTCAACGCCGTGGTCCGCTTCGAGAGAAACTTCCGAGCCCTGTCCCGTCTCAAAATAATTGAAGTTAGGTCCGGTGCCGGTGCCCCGGGCGCAGGCCAAACCATAAGCATCGTGAATCAGATTAGCGTCAAGACCAAAGGCCTCGTTGGCAGCCTGAGTTCCGGCAATACTCTGGAAGAACATGTCGCTTGGGGCGCCATTTTCTACCGCCTTCATTTGGGTGGCAATGTGGGCCAACACAACTATCTGCGTTGGGATTTCCCACTTCAGCTGAAAATCTTTAGCTGCGTGAAGCAAGCGACTGACGGTTTCGGCATTATCTTCGACAGGATTAATCCCGATAACGCAGTCACCGGATCCATAAGATAATCCCTCTTTGAGCGAGGCCATCACGCCTTCGACGCTATCCGTGGGATGGTTAGGCTGGCATCGGAATGCCAGAGTCCCAGGTATGCCCAAGGTCGTATTGCAAGTCACCTGGACCCGCATTTTTTTCGAGGCATACGCTAAATCCAAAGTTGACATCAACTTGGCGACTCCTGAAATCATTTCACTGGTGAGGCCGCGGCTGATATGGAGGATGTCACCATTTTTTGTTTTACGATCCAAGATATATTCCCGTAATTGACTGACTGTCCACCCCTTGACGCTGTTGTAAATTGTCTTGTTAGTGAAATCATAGATCATCCGGGTAACTTCATCCTGCTCATAGGAAATGACCGGGTTTTCGTAAATATCCTCCAATGTCAAATTAGCGAGGACGAGTTTCGCAGCGACCCGTTCGGTGGCGGAAGCTGCCCCCACTCCAGACAGGGTGTCCCCTGATTTTTCTTCGCTGGCTTTACCCAGAACTTCTTTAACTGAGCTAAAGCTAAAATGCTTGCCATGTACATTTGCTGAAAGTATCATCTAGTTACCTCCCTCCGTATATTTCCAAAGGTTAATTGCAATTAGTCACAAAGTTCGTCCCAATTGGACGGGTAAACGACGTAAAAAACCGTACATGAAGTCGGTGACGCAAAGGTGACATGGGAGTCGGCCGGGATATAAAGAACATCCCCGGGCTTTCCGTAAAAAGTCTGGTCGCCAACCTTTAAAACATAATCCCCATCGACGACATAATTAATCTCATCGTAGGTCAGGTGCCAGTTCAGCTGGGAGTGATCGTAGCGCATGAACCCGGCTCCTAAATTTGCCTCTCGGGAAGTAATGACATCTGTCATCGTTATTTTTTGTCCTGGAGGGGCCTGATCAAAGGGAACATGAACCATCTTGTCCGCCGAAAAATGCACCGCATGCGGGTTGGGACAAGCTGGCTTGACTAGCTGCCCTACGACCTGTTTAACCATTTCCACCAGTGTCGCATCGTTGCACACACCTGCTGAAGCTGGATTGACTGACACGCTGGTGGCAGGCGCAGTTGCTACTGCGACTGAAGCCGTGGTATTTTTCTTTTTCCCTGCCATCGCTGTCGGTTCAGGGTTTGATGCATAGGATGTTACTTGAACATCTCCACGGCAGATATCGAGACCAAGCTCCTTAGCCAGATCCTTGGCCGATGGAGTCAAAACTCCGTCAGCAGGAATACTAATTTGCCGGCCGCCACCTTGAGCGGACATAAGATCCCTCAAGGCATTCGCATTGATAGATTTACCCAAAATTAAAACACCTCCTTTTGACGATATTTACATCAAGCTATCTACTAGATAGGGGTGCGGGTTAGGAATCACGATCCGCCTCACTAAGAGGCCTTTTTCAGCAGGTATTTCACTGCCCCGCATCACCGCTGCTTTAACCGATGCAACTTCACCACTGAAGACCGCATAGCTTTTACCGCCAATACCAAAGGCCAGATGCAACCGAATCGGTTCCACATCGCCAGCCTTAACTGCAGCATCGGCTGCTTCAATCGAAGAAGCAACACTGAAAGTCTCAATTACCCCGATGGCTTTGACTTCACCAACTTCTGTCGCCCCGCTGATGGCCGGAAGAATGGACTGATGTACGTTGGGAATAATAAAATCGTCCACAACCGTATCCGCACCCCAATCGATACCCGCTCCTACAGCTTGCTGAACCGCAGAGGTGTCACCACTGACCAGGGCAATATACTTGCCAGGGCACACTGTTTTTGCCACAAGTAACTGCACATCTGCTGTCTTAACCATGGCATCAGCGCTTTCAATACCCTGAGCTATGCTTGTAAATTCAACCATCCCAATTGCATAGATCATTTCGCGCCGCCTCCCTTAACGATAGTAATTGCCTGTGGCGTTACCTGAACAACAGTCCCGTCGACACTAGCGTGCACTCGGGCACCCAGCTTGCCATCAGGGATCTCACCAATCAGATCGCCTACTTTAACTCGATCATTTTCTTTTACGACTGCCTCTGCCGGCAACCCGGCATGTTGTTTGAGGGCAATCTGTACCTTCTGGGCATCGAAGACGCCGTCCACTAAAGGAGCTTCTCTGTACCAAGGTTTTAACCCGAGCCGTTGCACCATCCGTGCTGAGGGAATCAAGCGTCCTTCCGCCATCGGATCGACCTTGCCAAGAGTGCCTTCGTATTTGATACCTGCCGCCCAAAACTCTTTTTTAAGCTGTCGATTAATTTCCCGCGGAGAAATACCCACCGGACACGCATACGCTTCACATACCCCGCACTCAGAACACGTCAGGGCGCTAGTCAACATCCGCGGATTTCCCACATGGCTGTAATTGAC
>CAZWXO010000004.1:10226-21788 GCA_964637885.1 uncultured bacterium | reverse complement strand
TGACTGAACGAACGATTAAATGCGGCGGCAATTCATGTCCGATAATATGGCGAGGACACAGCTCAGTACAGAGAGCACATTGCTCACAGACCGTTTTAGCTATTCGCTGAACTGCTTTATCTGACTGTGTTTTTTGCAAAATCAACGGATGCTCTTTCGGCAGGGCAATCAAGCCACCGGAAGTCTTCATGACAAAGCCGTCCAAATCAAAAACCACCCCGCCCATCAAGGGCCCCCCGTCGATAAAAGCCATGTCTGATTCGATCGTCCCACCGGCTAATTCCACCAGATCCTTAAAGGAAGTGCCAATCGGAACAGTCACGGTTACCGGATTTTTAACACCGCCTGTCACCGTAATCGTCCGCGTTGTCACAGGAGCGCCGGAGTCGACTGCTTTTGCCACATTAATTAAAGTTTGAACATTGTTCACTACCACACCAATACTGATCGGAATTCCCCCCGGTGGAACAACGCGCCCGGTGGTCAGCCAGATTGTAATCGGTTCATCCCCTGCCGGATAGACATCGCGCAGGATTTCAATTCTCATTCCCGGCTTAAGTAAAGGCTTGATGGCCGCCAAAGCGTTTTTATACTTGGCCTTCATCGCGATAATGCCTTCTTTGGCCCCCGTCGATAACATCCCTAGCTCCAGACCCCGGACTAACAGTTCCGCCTGCACAGTTGCCAATTGTTGGTCAACCTTGAGCAGCGGCTCGCATTCAGCACCGTTGACTAGGAATATCTCTGCCTGGGAGTCAAACTTGACATGGGTTGGAAAACCTCCGCCCCCTGCTCCGACAATGCCGGCTGCTTTAACCTTTTCACTTATACTCGTCATTTGGCATCCACCTGCTTACTATTGTTGTTCAAAAGTTTCTTTATCGACTATTCCAACAACCATCGAATCCACCGGCACAGTTTTATCTTCCAGACTCTGCCGAGCCGAAGATCCGGCAACCACCATGACGATTTCTGTCTCTCCGGCACCAATCCGATCGGCCGCAATCATCGTCGTTCCGTAATCCTCCAAGCAGTCGAATTCACCGTCGGAATTGTATTTCATGGTGACAGGCTGTACGACAAGAAACTTGAGCCCACGCAAAGATTCCTCCTTACGGGTTGACCAGATATAACCGTTAACACGCGCTAAAATCACTGGGCTCACTCTCCTTCCCGGAAATAATCGACTTGACGCTCACCCAGCCGTTCTTTAGCCAGCGGTGTTAGAATTGTCCGCTTCGCCAATTTCACCACCGAGTTGCGGGCAAAGCCCATCACGTCACGCTCAGTCAGTACCTGTGCTGAACACTCGTAAACTGCCTGACCTGTCGTCGTGCTGCTATCTTGCCTAGGAGCATCAGCGGCTTTCATCACTAAGGGCACAGTCAGCTGCTCCGGTTTAATTCCAGGGGGAACCAAACTAGAAAAGATACAGCTCCCTGGCTGCGCGCAAACACTGCAAGCCACCACACCTTCGACGGCATCGTGCACACACACCTTGAATGATCGTAGTTGCTGCAGGTAGCCGTCGTACATCGCTGCCCAGGCTGGCGGTGCTGTCGCGGGAATTACAAAACCAGGTACAACATCAATTTTCATCCCGGACTCGATCGCCCTTGCCGCAAGTTCGACCAAGGCTCCGTCTCGAACCCCCGTTGCAATTTTAGCAAGGGTGTTTTGGGAAATGGCCGGAATAACTACTCTCTTCCACTGAGCTAAATCTTTCCATGCCAGATTTTCATCGACAAGGTTCATCCCGGCAGGTAATTTCACACCCGCAGCCTGAGCCCCAGGGGATAAAACAGCGTCTAGCTGACAGGTCTCAGCCCAGCTTTTAGCAAGAAACTGTAATCTCTTCTCCACGTCAGGCGCTTGATTAACCAGTACCAAAACGCGCCCGCCGGGGTTTGTCGGCACTGCTGCGTCACTCGACAAAAGTGCTGCCAAGGAAGGATCAGACATTATCCGTCGGATAATTTGTTCGATAATTTTTTCGTCCATGGTCAGCTCCTCACAATCAAGCCACTAACAGCGTTACCACCCAGCACCGCATTTGCTTCATCGAGATCAATGTGAAAATCCATTTCATAGTTGGGATTTACGCGAACCGTCACGTCTTCAAAGGTAACCGGACGCTCACCATCAACCTTGATCGAAACTTTTTGCCCGTCCTTTAAACACCACTGCTCAGCCTGAGCTGTGCTTAGATGTAAGTGACGACTAGCGACGATGGCCGCCTCTTTAACGTCTATTTCTCCCTTTGGACCTCTAATCCGAATTTCCTCGGCACCAGACAGCTGTCCGGAATCCCGGACAACAGCCTTGATTCCAAGCTTACGGCAGTCCGTTCCACTCACTTCAACCTGGGTTTGCTTGCGAACCGGTCCAAGAATGCGCACCTTCTCGATGCTACCCTTGGGGCCGATCAAATCCACGGTTTCGTTGGCCGCAAACTGCCCTGGTTGGGAAAGGTCCTTCATCACACTCAGGCTGGCTCCGGCACCAAAAAGTGCCTCCAGGTCCTGTTGGGACAAGTGCAAATGACGATTGGAAATCCCGATCGGCACACGCATTTCTTGACACGTATCCTGTCTAGCCATGAGCTGACAAGCCAGGATATAAAACAAACTTGAAAAACGATTTAACGCCTGAATAATGTCTTCACGCTGACAATGCCCGCCTTCATCGACAAAGGATCTAGCTGCGGCCAATTCAACTTCCCGGGCTTTGGCCCGGAGTTGTTGCAATTTGGCATAAATCAAGCCATAGCGATAATCCAGCGGTTTATGCCGCACTCCGTAATACTTATCCGGATGATGCGAACGATCTCGAATCTCATCGGCAGTTAATCCAATCAGCTTATCAAAGACCAATGGCTCTTGACGGACTTCCGCCAGCATCATTTTGCGGGCGAAGAGTCCAATCTCTTCTAATTCCTCGACCAGCTGGCCTTCTCCCCGTTCACTGGCAATAATTTGTGCCTCGATTAGTAGGCAGTCAAAGGAATCTAATTGTCCCCTAAAAGCAATTACCGGGTGTTTTTTGTCCACCAGCTTGCTACCCCGAAGGTGAGTCTCAAATTCCTGTTTTTTACCTTGGGTCGGCTTAACTGTTACCATAGGTAACTCCTCGGTAGCAGAAGCCACCGCTGGAGCCTGTATGACAGCTTGCGCTGTACCTTTGCGACTATACCCCGGGCTAGGGTCAATTCCACCCTGCGATCGCGCCGGAGGATAATATACTGGCTCTTGACGGTTTAAGTGACTACGCCGATCACTGGTGGTCTCAACATCCACACGCGTCTGATTGCTCGTCGAATAATTTGTCTTGTTGAGATCCAAGGATCCATTGCCCTCGATCTTGACTTCGATGCCTTTTTGACGCAGATAATCTCGGGCCGCCGGCGTAATGACCGTACCTTCTGGTATCGTGATGATTTTTTCCTTTGTTTTATGCCAATTTGCGCGGAGTTCATATTCTGTCAGAATCAATGCCTCACCTCATTTCCGCGAACTTTTTATCCGGTAAGGCGATTATTTGCCATATACCTGATTGTATTCCTTGTTGTCACCGATCGGTAAAACAAACTCTACTTCACGATGAGGGCGAGGGATAACATGGACGCTAATCAGCTCGCCAATACGCTGAGCAGCAGCAGCGCCAGCATCGACGGCAGCCTTGACAGCACCGACGTCTCCGCGCACCATAACCGCGACCAACCCGCCGCTGACATGCTCTTTTCCTGCGATAGTGACATTAGCAGCTTTAAGCATTTGATCCATAGCCTCGATGGATGGAATTAAACCTTTGGTTTCAATCATTCCCAATGCGATTACGCCGGGTTCACGCTCACGATCAATCATTTTTTATGTCCTCCTTTATTTAGGTACATTCATTAGGATGTGGGGCGCATCGCCCGCATGACTTGACTAACTATTTCTTCAATAACCTGACGATCTCCCATCGCCGGTGCCGGCACCTGACTACCAGCCTCACTCATCGGCACAATTGGAGGACGCTCCAGCTCACGAATCGGCCATGCTACATGCTTCATATTCAGCAAATGCAACGGGCTGACGTTTTCGGAGATAGCGGAGCCACCCCATGTCCCGGAACCTAAGGTAAAGGATGGCGCCAGACCTGTTGTCGCGCCAACTCCCCCCAAGGTGGAAGCAGTATTGACTAAAATACGGAAGATCGGTTTTTTAAGTGCGAAGTCGCGAATAATCTCCATGTTGTTGGAATGGATGGCCAAGCTGTGACCAATCCCGCCCAGATTAACTAACTCCAGGCAACGCTCGCACCCTTCATGCCAATCCCGGACACGATAAAATCCTAGCACCGTCGAAAGCTTTTCATAGGATAGCGGGGTGCTGGGTCCGACTCCGTCTAAGAATGCCACCAGGCAACGGGCATTATCCGGCACATTGATCCCGCAAAGCTTGCCGATGAACTGAGGGTCTTTCCCGACAATTTTGGGATTGACTGCGCCGCCAGGAAGAATTGTCACATCAGATACTTTTTTGGTATCCTCAGCGTTCATAAAATAGGCCCCGGCATTTTTCATGTGAGCAATCAACTCGTCAGCAATGCACTCTTCGGCGACTACTGCCTGCTCGGATGCACATATCGTCCCATTGTCAAAGGATTTTCCCGTCACGATATCGTTGGCAGCTCGCTTTAAATCCGCACTGCGTTCGACAAATGCCGGCACATTGCCAGGCCCGACGCCCAGTGCTGGCTTGCCGCTAGAGTAGGCCGCTCTGACCAATGCCCCACCACCAGTTGCTAAAATAACAGCCGTATCCGGATGCTTCATCAATTCGTTGGTCGCTCCCATTGAAACCAGGGAAATGCAACCAACACAGCCCTCCGGTGCTCCAGCCCTAACAGCGGCGTCATTCATGATTTTTGCCGCCTCAACGGTGCAGCGCACAGCTGAAGGATGGGGGGAAAAGACAATTGTGTTACGCGACTTCATCGCAATAATCGCTTTGTAGATCGTCGTCGATGTCGGGTTAGTGGTCGGCACTATTCCAGCGATTACACCCATTGGTTCGGCAATATCCCAGACATGGCGGACTTGGTCCTCGCGGATAATACCAGCAGTCTTCATATCTTTGATATACTCCCAAAGATAATGAGACGCGAAGTAATTCTTAAAGCACTTGTCCTCGTATTTTCCCATCCCGGTTTCAGTAATTGCCATCTGCGCCAAGTGGCAGGAATTATCAACTCCGGCCTTGACCATTGCTTCGCAGATCCTGTCAACTTGCTCCTGCGTAAAGGTTTTTAAAACTTCCTCAGCTTTTTTAGCTGCACGAACAAGATTGCGCGTTTCCTGGATGGAACATAAATCCCTGTCCAAATCCATCTATTTCACCTCCATTAAACCCAGTCGTCTGATTAAGTGTTATACATCTTCATCGGTGCGGAAGCCACATCGATAACAGCACGCTGGAAGGCTTCACAAGCTGCCCGACATGCACTCTGAGTCCCATGGAGCAACGCACCGGCAAAGTTTGTTTCTGTCGGCGGGCCATAATAGACCTTCATCTCGACTTCAGCTGCTTTGAGAGCAGCATCAGTTCCAAAGGTAGCTTCCAACGGGCAAGCAATCAGATAAGCGATCGCATCGCCTTCAGGAACTCCGCAGGCCTTGGAAAGATAACTACCGGTTCGAGAAATCGTGTGAGCATACCAAGCTGACTCGTATCCCTCGAAGGTATAAAACCAGGATTCATTCTCAAGATTCTCGATGCACGCATCGAGTCCAGCACGGACTTCGGCCGGATTCGGTCCTGCCATAATTCCTAAAATTTCTCCGGAATACGGCCCATTAGCGTGATTGGCGCCTGCATAAAAACTCTTGGCGTAGACAATCTCAACCTCGGCTTTTTTTGTTGCCTCATCGAGTGCTGTGTATGTGGAATCATCGATGTCAACTGTCAGCATCCCGATGGAGCGCTGCTCAGGCTTCAGGTTTAAGTCCCTTGCCAGATCTGGCGCAACGTTTGGAATGATGCGCACAGCTAAGACTGTGGGTTTGACTGGCGTAATATTCATTGCCATCCTCCTCTATTTAAGATCTACTCCGGACGCTTTGGCGTCGAGAATACGTTTTACAAATGTGGCCAGATGAGCCCCGGCTTCAGCAGGAGGTGTGCCACCTTTATGGATATTACTGATTACCGAACGTTCACTTTCCACCATACCAAGATGCGGACGATACGCCATATAGGCGCTCATGCTCTCGGCAGTTCCTAGACCAGGTCGCTCTCCAATAAGCAAAACCAAGGCCTCGGGTTTTAGAATGTCTCCAATTTGATCCACTACGGCGACACGACCATATTTAACAAAGGCAGTCTTTCCTGTACTGATGCCCATGCTCTTTAGGCCCTGTTCCAATGCTGGTAAAATATCCGGCAAATTTGCCTCAATGGCTTTGCTAGATAATCCGTCTGATACGATAATCTGCACCTGCGGACTTGCCTGGCACTCACTTTGCATCTGGCGCACGCTATCAGCGCTAAGACGCCTGCCAAGATCTGGCCGCGTCAAATACTGATCCTTGCCACCATGCCGTACTTTTGAATAAAATCATCTGCCACTTCACCCAGGACTGAATCCTGAGCGACAGCATGATCTGCCCGAAAACGCAGCAATGTATCGGTCAAAGGTCGTACCCCCGCCCGCCATACACCGATCCGTGCCGGGGTAGATAGCTTCATTTGCGCGTATAGCGCTCTATTTTTCGGATTTGGCACTTGCAGATAATTTTGCAAATCAACTTCCGCCAGATCTGAAAGTACCGCCGCACCCTGCGCCGAAGCAACAACACTCTGAGCCACAGCCGCGGGGGTTACGGGTGAACCGCTCGACGGATTCCCGTTCATTTCTTTTAGCACTTGTTCAACCAACAAGCGTAAATTGTCTTCCATACTCATGTTTTTCCCCCCTCTTAGCGTGTAAACAGTGTTGCATCACCGGCTAGGGCAGTTAGTTTGCCGTTTTCCATGATGCCCATCTTTTCCAACCATTTTTCAAACTCAGGCAATGGTCGCAGAGCCAGAGTCTGACGCAAAGCTGCCACATCGTGGAAACTAGTGCATTGGTAGTTAAGCATGACATCGTCCCCCATCGGCACACCCATAAAGTAAGTGCAACCCGAAGCAGCCAACAATACTGCCAAATTCTCGATGTCATTCTGGTCTGCTTTCATATGGTTGGTGTAGCATGCGTCACAGCCCATGGGAATTCCTGTCAATTTACCCATGAAGTGGTCCTCAAGGCCAGCCCGGATGACTTGCTTGGAGTCGTAAAGATACTCAGGGCCAATAAATCCGACAACCGTGTTGACTAAAAATGGGTGGTAATGCCTAGCCAGGCCATAGCAACGAGCTTCCATCGTCACCTGATCCGCACCGTGATGCGCGTCAGATGAAAGTTCGGAGCCCTGTCCGGTTTCAAAATACATTACATTGGGGCCGATCGCCCGACCAAGCTTCAGGGCCATCGCTTCGGCATCGTCCAGAATTTGTTTGGTAACCCCGAACGCCGTATTTCCTTTTTCGCTTCCGGCGATGGATTGGAAAATACAGTGAATTGGTGCACCCTTTTCGCAGGCTTCCATCTGAGTTGTCACGTGAGCCAAAACACAAACCTGAGTGGGGATTTCCCATTCGTTAACAAAATCATTAAGAGTATTCAGCGTCCGCATGGTCGCTGCAATCGAATCATCAACTGGATTCACTCCGATGACCGCATCTCCGACACCATAAGAAAGACCTTCTCTAAAGCTAGCTAAAATTCCTTCCCCCCCGTCTGTCGGATGATTAGGCTGCAAACGCAATCCAAGTGTGCCCCGCATGCCGATGGAAGTGTTGCAATGTCCAATATTGCGAATCTTCGATGCTCCCATCATCAAGTCAAGGTTACTCATTAATTTAGTGACACCCGCCACCATTTCGGAAGTCAGGCCACGACTAATTCTCTTGAGGTCGTTTTCCATTGTCTCCGAAGCGAGGATAAACTCTCTAAATTCGGCAACGGTGAGATTTTTAATCTGGCTGTAAGCAAACTCGTTGACATCACCATCGATAATCCGAGAAACTTCATCATCCTCCAAGGGGACCACTGGATTTTTTCGCAAATCTTCCAGCGTCAGCTCTGATAAAACTCGTTTAGCCGCGATGCGCTCCTGGGCGCTAGCGGCAGCAATGCCGGCCAAAGTATCGCCGGACTTCATCTCGTTTGCTTTAGCAAGCACTTCCTTGATATCCTTGAAGGAAAAAAACTCGCCAAACAACTTGGTATTTAGGTTCATTTTAGCATCCCTCTCCCTACAAAGGGGCCAGTGCATCAATGTGTAAATACGAGTGTCTTGACAATCACCGGCACTGCATCTTGATGCGCCCTCGGTTTCGCGATGTCGATATAGTCACCATGCTTCAAATCTATCGCATCGATACAAACCAAAGGTGTCTCCCCTAAAATATTCTTTAATGTTTGCCCTAATACTTTTGCGATATCCTGATGACAAACAATTACCTTTGGCGTTCCCTTGATAATCGGTAACTGCCAGGCAAACTGATTGGCCAAATTAACAATCGCTTCATAGCTAGTCTCCCATGTGTCCGGCACGACTAATGCCACGGTTCGGTATATCGACTCGGAAAAAAGTTCGGCCGCTCCAACCCAGTCCAGCTTCTGCGAGCAACCATCCGTCGTCACCTTCGGATAGACAGCTGGCACGTTCCGTAAGGGTAGTAAATCTTCATCGATGGTAATCGTCGAACCCGAAACATCGACCGTGTGTGCACCAGCACCCAACACCGTAGCATGAAGCGTTTCTTCTGCATCCCCTACCCGATGCTCCGTAAATAATCTTCCCTTTCTGAAAGCCAACGCCAGCAGTGGCCCCACATCGCCGTACTTGTACCATGATGGATCCCCTGCTTGATAAATCTCCTTGGCCACCCCTCCAGAAAAGACAACAGCATCGATGGGATGAACCGGAAGCGAGTCTGTCATTAACAGCTCCCCGTCCAGTGCTGTCAGTTTTTCCTTCAATACTACCCTGTCCACCGAGGCCACCATCTCATCGAGGCACGCCTCCAACATACGTAGCATGGAAGCTTCTTCTGCATGCATCATCTTTTCCACATCAAATCCCAAAGACCTAGCTACCGCCATAGCAGCGGGAGCCATATATTTGATGCGGTGTGACAGTTCATCAACCTCAAAAAGCCTTCCACCGACGTTGACGCAGGCAGTCCCCGCGCATTTTCCGGCATCAAAGAAGACTATATTAGTTGTGCCGCCACCGATGTCAATGTTCGCCACATAGCTTCGCTCTTGTCGAGAAAGCTCCTCGGCCCCCGAGCCCTTTCCAGCAATGATGCTTTCCAGGTCAGGCCCAGCTGTGGCCACGACAAAATCTCCGGCAAACTCGGCTAAGGAATGAATGATCTCAGATGCGTTATCCTTCTTCGCCGTCTCACCTGTGATAATAATCGCCCCAGTGTCGATGTCTCCTGGCAAAAAGCCAGCTTTTTCATACTCACGGGCAATGATCTTCCTCAGTGCTGCCCCGTCAACCCGCTCTCGATCGATAAAAGGTGTGAAGTGCACACCACCGATAAACAGGATGCTTTTCTGGCTGACTTCGATTTTAGGGACGTGGGACCCCGGCATGACATTAGACAAGGTCAAGCGGGATATAATAATCTGCGTTGTCGTCGTCCCAATATCGATACCGACGCTAGTTAAGGCAGCATCATCAGATATCATTGTGATTATTTACCAGCTTCCGGGGCTTTTTTGGCAGGTACTTTCTCTAGTCTTGGCAAGTGCGGGAGGATGTCCTCCAGTTCAGGATGAGGACGCGGAATGACGTGGCAACTAATCAATTCACCAACGCGCTCAGCTGCAGCGGAACCGGCATCGACGGATGCCTTGACAGCACCGACATCACCGCGAACCATTACTGTAACCAGGGCTCCACCAACCTTAACCTTACCGATCAGAGTTACGTTAGCTGCTTTGACCATTGCATCCGCAGCCTCAATAGCTCCGACCACACCCTTTGTTTCGACCATGCCCAATGCGATGAAGTCATCTTTGATTGAAACAACCATGCAAATTCTCCTTTCCCGGTTTGCTCGTTACGGGACAGCGTAAAGCTGTCCCGCAAGATGCAACCTTTTGATTAGATTATATACTAAAACGATTTAGCTTAGGCTATATCGTCAAGTACCCCGAATTCTTCTTCGAAAGGACGGATATTGTTTTTACCCGCTACAAAGTACCACGCAACTGAGACAGCATAAAGAGCCCCAGTAACGATTAGAACAGTGTTATTGAGTGCATAACCAAACACTGCGACGATGCAGAAAAGGCACATTGCCATTGCAATGCCACCGACCAACATACCATACTTGACTTTGAACGGACGGTTAAGATCTGGCTCTTTGACGCGTAAGACAAAGAATGCAATCAAACTACAGAAATAAAGCATTACAGAGCCGATAACCGAAATCGAAATAACGACAGCAGTTAAGCCTGTTAATGCAGCAATTAAGCAAATCGCACCAGCTGTAATCAATGCCCAGTGAGGAGTATGATGTTTCGGGTTAACTGCCGCAAGGAACTTAGGCAGGTAACCCGTGCGCGCCATTGCATACATCTGGCGAGACGAACCAACGATGATACCGTTTAGTGATGCAATCAAGCCAAAAAGGCCGATAACGTTAACTGCAACAGTAATAGCACTTTTCTCCCCGAAAATCTGAGCTAAAGCAATCGGTAGCGGGAAGTCAACAGCAGTAATGATGTTATAGTCTGCAATACCAGCAGTCAAGACGACTGTTAGGCACATCATGACAAACAAGGTAGCCATTCCGGTAAGGAATCCTTTTGGGATGTCTTTTTGAGGATCGATCATTTCTTCAGCGGACATGGCGCCACCCTCTAGTGCAAGGTAGAACCAGATTGCAAAAGGCACTGAGGCCATTACGCCAGCCCAACCATTAGGAATAAGAGCTAAAAATCCATCAAGACCGTTTGGCTGTGCTAAAGGCTGAAGCCACATTGCAGTCGAGAAATGAGGTACTGCAAATGCCCAGAAAATAACCAAACCAACGAGAGCGATAACAGTAACAACCAGTTCGAAAACTGCTGATGTGTGCATACCGCGGAAGTTAATAAAGACAAACAAAATAATGGCAAACACAGTTGCAGCCATCTGAGGAACGACGGGTACTAAGAAATTAATGTACCAACCAACTGCGATTGCAATAGCCGGAGGAGCAAATAAAAATTCCATCAAACAGCTGATACCTGTGATATAACCAAAAAATGGTCCAAGAGCCCGGCGCGCATAAGCCGAAGGCCCGCCAGCGTGAGGAATCATCGTTGCCATTTCCGAATAGCAGAAAATGAATGTACCATAAAAAATAGTTACAGGAATACATGCAATTAAAAGACCGATAGGACCGCCAGTGCCATAACCATAACTCCAGCCGAAATATTCCACCGATATCACCAGTCCGACTGCCAGCC
>CAZWXO010000004.1:0-10049 GCA_964637885.1 uncultured bacterium | reverse complement strand
TTATTTACTCCCTGATTCTCCTCGATATCTTGCCTCCTTCCCTGCTAATACAAAAAGCCCAAGCGTCTCCGTCCCACCGGAGATGCTTGGGCTCTATTGCCCAGTATTCCTTTTTCTGTGGACATTATACGAGATTTTTTAAAAAATTCCTATACTTATTTTTAAATATTTTTAAATTATTACCCGACACTACGCTGAAGGCGCACAATCTCGGTCGCCACTTGGATTAATGACTGTCTCTGTTCCATCGCCATCCGGATTAAACGTTGATGAGCCTGAATCTGATCGATATTTTCCGCGCTGCCCATGATTGCCTTAGCGTGAGCGATCACCTTCTGGCTCTCAAGCTCCTGGCGACTTTCTTTTAATGCGGTTTGTACTGACTGCAGCTCCTGCCACCTGGCAAAGGCTATCCGGACCGCAGGCAACAGGTCTCGCTCTGTGACGGGCTTAACCAGATAAGCAAAAACGTGTACTTTGTCAGCGCGGTTAATAAAATTACTTTGGCTATATGCTGTCAGCATCACAACTGGAATATTCATCGAATGCATGATTTTGGCGACCTCAATACCATCGAGCCCCGGCATCTTGATATCCAGCACTGCTAAATCCGGTGCGTGCTCCTTGGCCAGCTCGACTGCTCTAATCCCATTACTAGCTTCACCACATACCAGATGGCCCGCACCTTCCAGCATCTCCCTGACATCCATGCGGCACAATGCTTCATCTTCTGCGATTAGAATGTTTAGACGTTCCACATGCCATCCCCCTAATCAATTGCCACATCCACCGGAAAACTAACCACCGCGTATGTCGTGCGATTATTGCGGGCCAGCGTAAAGCGACCACCTAACTGCTCCGCGACTAATTTTCTCACAATATCAAGGCCCAGACTCTTCTTACAACTCAGCAAATCTGGAGAAAGCTCGGCAAAGCCGTTGTCAGCAACATAAAACATGATTCGCTGGGGCGTAGCGACAACCTTAATCTTAATAACCCCTTCCGAGCGCTTCGAAATAGCGTGCTTGACACTATTAGTCACCAGTTCGTTGATAATCAGCGCTAAAGGAACTGCCTGAGAGTGGGAGACCCGGACCACAGCACCCTCGACTTCAAAGCAGAAGCAGCCGTTGACATCCACCATCGAATCGCGCAACGAATCGAGGATTCCGCGAACCATTTCAATTAAATCAATGGATTCCATCGGTTCTCTGGCAAAGATCTCGTAGGCTAGCGCTATCGAAATAATCCGATTAATGCTCGAGGCAAACTCCCCCCGAATAAACTCTGAATCAGTTCTTCGCGCTTGCATCCTTAAAAGAGCAGCAATGTTCTGCAGATTGTTCTTCACACGATGATGTATTTCCGAAATAATCGTGCTTTTCATATTCAGTTCCTGTTCCTTCATGCGCAAATCCGTAATATCGCTAACCGAAACGACACAACCACTTGGCTTACCGTAATTGATCA
Source organism: uncultured bacterium (assembly GCA_964637885.1). GTDB lineage: Bacteria > Bacillota > CAZWXO01 > CAZWXO01 > CAZWXO01 > CAZWXO01. The sequence goes on along the minus strand of CAZWXO010000004.1, from coordinate 8,579 downwards.
AGTTATGCCCATGCAATTGATAGATTTTTTTATCGACCCTTATTTCAACGGGTGTTTGCAAGTACTTAAACAAGAAATCGATCGATTTGCATTCCGGAAAAAGCAGCGTGAAGTCATTGCCCAGAGGTTCCGCCTCCAAGCGATGGCGATACATCTCGGCCGCCTCGAAGTTGGCATAAGTGATCTTCCCTTGAGAATTTAAAACAAAAATCCCATTGCCAATCCAATCCTTGAAACTTGACTCTGTCATTGAGAGATGCATCAAGGTATTAGAAAGCTGCTCAGCGGTCTGGGACAAAAATTCGACTTGTCGTTGCTCTTGCACCTCGGTGGTGATGTTGCGCTCCATAATCAAGACTCCGATTACCGCACCGGTTCCCCCGCGAATCGGGACAACCGTCTGTGCAATAGGAATGCCTTCTTGGCTGACTCCCCGGATATTACGGGAAGGCTCCCCTGTTTTCATCGTCCGATAGACGGCGGGCTCGCTGATGGCGAAAGCGTATTCACGCACGACACTCTTGCGGTATAGAGAGCCTGGGCCCGGCGAAGCCCAGGCCAAAACTACAGAATCGACCTCATTCCGCGACAAAACATCGATAAAAACATCACTTCCGGTTAGCTCAGAAATCATCCCGATATGTAATGCCACATCAGTAATAATCTCGATATCGTCAGAAGTCAAGTCGGTATAACTAGTGCAGATCTCCGCGATTTGACACATGTCCTGCGGATACACGTTTGAGTCGGCGCTTAAGCCCATCGATACCTTCCCCCGTTAACGCAGATATTACCCATATCTTGCCGGTTATCCCGGCAAGATGTAAAAATTCTCTGGCTTGCTCGACGTCCGAATCGTCGCGGTCAGACTTAGTTATAACTCCAATCACAGGTCGATTAAAAGATTTTGCAAAATTTGGAGGATAGGATGCCCTCATACTATTGGCGCTCTGCAAAGCCCAAATCTCAGAAGAGCGATGACTTAAATCAATGATGACGTGGTAATACCGGGGAATCTCCAGGTATTCTCCGGGGCAATCAATTAATTTATGGCTGAAATCCAAGGCTTGTGTTTTACGATAAGCTAGGTCCTGTCCTAGAATTGCTTTTTTGAGCGTTGTCTTCCCGCAACCAACCGGACCAATCAATAAAATTTCATTCATCAGCTACGGGTGATTTCGGCAGGGGCAAAGCCGAGAACCTTCTCCAGCGTATTGACAGCTGCCCGGATTGCCGACTCTACGCTGGCTACATCCCCTGTAAAAACCAGCGATCCGGTAAAGCGATCCATAAAGCCAATCTCAACGTCGCCTGCCTTGACGGCTGCGTCCGCTGCGATAATGGCTGCTTCGCTTGGAGTTATCGTCATAATCCCGATTGCGCCGTCTTCGCCGATTCCCAGCCTCTCGTGAATGCCTCCCTGGGGACTAGGAATGATATGGGCCATCGTCACTTGCTTGCCGGGGACATACTCTTGAATTATTCGTTGTTTCTCGTTTGTATCAGCCATGTTCGACCTCCTACAACTATTCTTCGCATAAAATAAAAAAGCCCTTTGACCCCGAATCATAAATCAGATTCAGGCAAAGAACTCTATCGTTCCAACTTTATTACTTTGTCACGGCAATTATAGCACTCTAGGTTTGTATCGTAAACAGCCAATCTCAATAATAGCCGATTACCCATTTCCTATCAGGTCCCTTCTTTTTCACCCCGGACAATTTTACGTGCCATCTCCACCAGGGAAATCCGGCGGTCCATCGCCTCCTTGATCAGCTTTTGGTGCGCCTCCAGAGGATCTATCTCTGCCGTACTGGCAAGAATTGCTTTGGCGTGGGCCAATATTTTTTGACTTTCCAATTGCTCCCGAGTTTGCTTGAGCGCTGATTGTGCCGATTGAAGCTCCGACCAACGAGCAAAAGCGATTCGCACCGCTGGAAGCAAATCTTTTTCCGTGACTGGTTTGGTCAAATAGGCAAAGACATGGACCTTATCCGCCCGATTAATAAAACCCGTCTGGCTGTAAGCCGTCAACAAAATAACGGGAATGCCCAAGGAGTGCATGACTTTGGCGGTTTCAATACCGTCAAGACCCGGCATTTTAATGTCCAAAATCGCTAAATCCGGGGCATTTTCCTTTGCTAGCTCCACCGCCGTAATGCCATTGCTAGCTTCGGCGCAAACCAGATGACCCGCCGACTCCAGCATTTCACGGATGTCCATTCGGGTCAACGCTTCATCTTCGGCAATCAAAATATTGAGACGTTCCAAGCAATCCACCGCCTTTATAGCATCAAGCCATTGCGGTTAAAACTTAAAACTGCATAAGTTTCACCTTTGTGGCGCGCTAACGTGAACCGACCGGCCAATTGGTCCTGGGCCAGCTTTCGGACAATATCAAGGCCTAAGCTGCGACGGCAAGCCGAAACCGCCGGCTGAATATCCTCGAGGCCATTATCCTTGACACACACCATTATACTACGAGATGAGGATTTAATGAAAATATCGATTATCCCGTCATTGAGATGGGAAACTGCGTGTTTAATACTATTGGTTGCCAGCTCGTTGGCCACCAATGCCAGCGGAACCGCCTGTGCATGGGGTATCTTGATTTGGTCGCCCCGAACGCGGCAGGTGAACTGCTTGCCACTGCTCCCCAACGAGTCCGTTAAAGATGTCACAACACCTCGGACCATTTCCACGCAATCGACTGATTCCATGGGTTGGCGGGCAAAAACATCGTAAGCGAGAGCTATGGAAATAATTCGATTAATACTGGAGGTAAACTCATCCCTGACCATTTGAGAATCGGTCCGCCGTGCCTGCATCCGTAGCAAGGCGGCAATGTTCTGCAGATTATTTTTAACCCGATGATGGATTTCCGCAATAATTGTACTCTTCATGTCCAATTCTTTTTCTTTCATGCGTAAATCCGTAATATCGCGCAAGGAAACCACGCATCCGCTGGACCTTCCTTCATGGACCAGGCCGTGCCCCTTGAGTTCATATATTTTCTTTGCTGTGCGAATTTCCCTTTCTTCGCGTATGTAATCCATCAATTCTGCAAAACTTGATAGTTTCGGAAAAACCAAACCAAAATTATTAGCCAGGGCCTCTTCCCCGGTCAAGGCCCGAAAAAGCTCAGTCGCTTCAGAGTTGGCAAATATAATCTTACCATTTCCATCGAGGACGAAAATGCCATTGCCCATCCAATTTTTAAAACTGATATCCGTCATCGACAGATGCATCAAAGTGCTGGATAAGCGCTCCGCCGTCTGGGAAAGCATCGCGACCTGCCTCTCTTCTTGGATTTCCGCCTCGATATTTTTTTCCATAATCAAGGCGCCGATGACTTCGTCAGCCGCATTGCGAATCGGGACTGCGGTCTGGGCAATCGGGGAACCTTCCTGACTCACCCCGCGAACATTACGCGAGGGAATGCCCGTCCGCATCGTCCGAAAAACCGCTGGCTCACTAATCGCATATGCCACTTCCCCCACCACACTGCTTCGGTACAGTGAAGCATTTTCCCCTGGAGTCCCCCAGGCCAAAACTATCGAATCGATGCCATTTTCCAGCATCGCCTCGATAAAAATATCACAGCCCGTCAAGCTGGCAACAAGTCCGATATTCCGCGCAGCGTCGATTAAGACAGCGATATCAGCCTCACTTCGAGTCGTATACCGCCGGCAAATCTCCGCAATCTCCCACAAATTATCTGGATGAGTAATCGGGCAAATCCCTGTCTGCATCCCGCTACCTCCACAATCTCAAATACCAGAAAACCTCTAGAATGAAAACTTCCCCACAGTGGCATCTTACCAGCAGTGAGGAATTAAAATCACAAAAAAACCTGCTATCATCCTTTATGATAGCAGAAAAGGCACCTCATGGAAATAGAAAATCAGTGTTTATATCAGCTTTTTAATGATCTTGCCAACATCGGCATCCTGCAAATCCTCAATATCTGATGCAGCGAGAGCAAAGCGCACTTCGTGGAGCAGTTCGATCCCTTTTCCCAGCAACTCTGAATACTCACGCAGCGCAACTCTTGGCACCACGACCTGACGGTGCGGGCCGAATCCAGGATTAAAAACCTGCTCTGGCGCCACCAGCCCCAGGGACTGAACCAAATGTTTTATCTTTTGCAGTTGCTCCCGATGGACATAAAAACTAATTTCCATCAAGTCATCGTCGACTCCGTTTAAAACCTGCATGTCTTGATACGCCAAATAGGCCTCACTTTTTTTATAATCGAGCCCAGTAGATTTTGGAGTAGCGACAGGCGCAGTTTTGTTGGGCTTTAACTTCTCACCATGTTTAGCAGCTTTACCGGGCTGGGGGATATTTTTGCCCTGAGCCGCCTTCACAGCCGCCGCTTTTTTGGCGGCGACACTTTTACTCGCCAGTTTTTGTTCTGCCGATGTCCTGACCGACAAGACAGCATTTGCATCATCCTGCTCACCTTTAGGCTCGGGGCGGGAAAAAAGCTCAGTGTTCTCGTCCTCAATTATCAGACCTTCAATATCATCTAGAGCCGACAAACCACTGATAATCCCCTTAGTCAACTTTGAATCGAACTCGACAGCGCTCTTACCTGCTTTTTTCTTAACCGACACGCTTCACCAACTCCTTTGTAACCTCAAGGTATTCCTCAGCCCCACGGCATTTTGGAGCGTAAAAAATTAATGGCATCCCCGCTTTTTGCGCCTCCCCGATCCGCACAGTCTGGTGAATATAGGTGGGAAAGAGTTTATCCCCAAAGATTTGATTAATCTCCTGAACAATCTCCCGGGCAAAATTAGAACGTCCATCAAATTTTGTTAGCAAGACCCCGGCAATCATCAACTGCGGATTAAGTTTTTTGCGCACGACATTGATGATGCTTAGGAGCTGTTCGACGCCGGAAAGAGCAAAAATGCCACCTTCTATCGGCACGACAACAGCATCCGATGCAGACAAAGCGTTAACCGTCAACAGCCCCAAACTCGGAGGCGGATCAATGATAATATAATCGAGATGATGAATTCCGTCCGCTTCCATGGATTCGCGCAGCAACGTCTCCCGACCCATTAATCCGGCCATCTCCAGCTCCGCATTGGCCAGCCCCATCCCGGAAGGAGCGCAGTATAGCCCCTCGATTTCAGTTTTAACCATCACTTTAGAGAGCGGAACCTCGTTAACCAGACAATCGTAAGTGGTCAGCTCCGGTTCACTAAAAATACCCATTCCCAGCGTCATGTTTCCCTGCGGGTCGAGGTCGACAGCCAAAACCTTTTTCCCTTGTAAAGCAAGATTGGCAGCAATGTTGATTGCGGTAGTCGTCTTGCCGACGCCACCCTTTTGGTTAGCAATCACGATTTTCTTCACCTGAACACCCCCGTCAAATCTTTCGCCTGTAAATTAACCCAACATTTTACCTCTATTGTACTCTGTGTAAGAAAAAAAATAAAAAGCCTAAAAACCTTGCTGGGTAGCAAGATAATTGTAGGCTCTATTGCCAGTATTCCTTTATGTTAAAAGTAATACTACCTCAGCAAAAAGTCAAGATTAAAAAATAAAGGTCTTAAGTAAAAACGTGACGACAATCCCGACGATAATCGTTAAAAAAAGATTTCGGGTTTTCCATGCGACAAGGATCGTCGGGATGGCTGCCAACAAGTAGATGTTCTCCCAACTAAGAAAGAGCTTGCCATCCTGCATAAAAATGCCGGGAAAGAGGAGCGCTGACAAAACCGCGACAGGAATAAACGACAGCCAGCGCAGCGCCAGAGGCGGCAGACCCGTTCGGGTGAGAACAACCAGTGGTAGCATTCTCGGGATATAAGTTGCCAAAGCCATCCCTACGACAAGGATGATAAATTCTTTTTCCATCCCTCGATCCACACCCCCAGACTAGCTGCCAAAACAGCCGCAATGATAATATTCCAATTCCCTGCCATCAGCAAGGCGATTGCCAGCGACGCTAAACCTGCCGCCATGCCAGTCCACACGTCGACCTGGCCCTTGATCTGCATCGCCAATAGCCCGATAAACATTGCCGCCAAGGCAAAGTCAATCCCCCAGACCGAGGGATCCGGCACGAGGGAGCCCAGCGAGCAGCCCACCACGGTAAACACTATCCACGCTGTGTGCGATGCTAGATGCAATCCGACAAAATAAGCCGGCCTAACGGCCTTGTCCCGCGCCTTGGTAATCCCCACGGCAAAAGTCTCGTCTGTCAGTCCATAAGCGATAATCGCCTGCAAATGCGCTGCGGCTCCGCGCAAGTGCGGCGATAATGACGCGCTCATCAACAGATGCCGGATATTGACCAAAAAAGTGGCAGCGATAATTGCCCAGACCGATGCCCCGACGCCGAGCATCGCCACCGCTATAAACTGTGCTGAACCAGCATACACCAGCAAAGACATGAAAAAAACCATTCCCAGAGTAAAACCCTGCTGCGCTGCTAGAATGCCAAAGGCCAGCCCCAACGGACCATACCCCAGCACAACGGGCACCGATGACTTCAGACCTTGAAAAAAACCGTCCGGCATTGCTTCATCTCCTGCTATGTTTATCTTTGAATATTATCATTTTTTAAGTGCCTTTGCCAGAAGAAAAAAAACCGTTACAATATAATGTGATGAGGAGATGACTTACATGAAAAAAGGAACTACTTTCAACCCTATCCCCGGTTACGGGGAATATAAGATCTTTTTTGGTGACCTGCATGGCCATACCGCTGATTCTTTTGACGTCAAACTTCCGGATGACGGTGCCAATCCCATCGACGACGGACCCGGGATGGCGCTGGCTTACGCCCGGGACCCCGCCGGTGGAAATTTAGATTTTATGGCCTTTACCGACCATGCCGAGGCCTTCAATATTGCCGAGAACTGGAGCGAGGCGGATATAACCAGACGCTATCAGGAAATGCTACGGCTATGCGCCGCCAATGACACTGCTGACGATATCGTCATCTTCCCCGGCTTTGAATACTCCAACAGTCAACACCCGGGAGCTGGCAATTTTGGCTATGGCAACAAGCACATTATTTTCCGGCACCACAGCGTCGCCGCTCCTCGCCCGATTCCTTGCCCGGACACTGCTAACAAGGATGGGAATATCGCCCAAAACATCCGCCAGGCGTGGGACGAACTAGATGGGACAAAAGCTCGGGGCAACTACATCACCGTCCCCCACCATCCCGCCCGGGGATTGTTATTTGAAGACGGCAATACCTATTTCATGGCTTCGGATTGGAGTGAGCGCGGCGTCGATGCGGAGCGGATGCCCCTCGTCGAAATGTATTCCCTCAACGGCAACTCCGAAATGCCCGAGGGAGAAGAGCCCGTCAAAGGCATCATGGAAGACTACACTGTCGAGGTTGCTCTGGGAAAATGGTTGCTCCCCCCGCACAATCCCGCCTACAAGCTCGGCTTCATAGCCTCGACGGACAATCACCTCGCCCGCCCCGGCTATCTTGACCGTCAGGGCACTCTACCCAAGCCCTACGATAGTCGGCGACTTTATGGCGGCTACGCCGTTGTCTGGGCGACTGAACTTTCTGGAAATGCCATCTGGGAGGGAATGCAAAAAAAACGCACCTACGCCACCTCCGGAGCCCGTATAATGTTAGCGATCTCTCTAAGCTGTGGCACAAGCAGCTGCATCATGGGCGAGACGATGCACCTCCCGGCGGGCCATCGAGAGCCCATTCAGCTAAAAATTGCCGCCGCCCCTGACCCCCTGGCCCTTAATTCCAAGGAAGCACCGACTGGCATTCACCATGTTGAGATTTTCAAGCAAACTATCAATCAAGTTGAATGCTTGCGCATCGCCCCAGCGGCTTTTGACGCGGTCGACGAGGCGACCGGCACAATCAGCCTCACGTGGACTGATGAGAAACCAAGCGACCAAAGGGCAATCTACCGGGTCAAAGTATTCCAAAATCCCACCACGGCCATCGAAGAAATGGTGAAGCAAGGCGAGTGGAACGAGGAATTGTATTGCCTGCACCACCGAGCCTGGTCTTCTCCCATCTGGGTGGAAAGAATACAAGACTAGCCTGGCAAAGAGAATAATTCCTACAGATCAACAGGGAGGATTACCGGATTTTCTCACCGAGCTTCAGATTTCGTCAAGGAAAAATAAAAACACAAGCAGGATTATTCTCCTCCGTTAGCGAATAAATAAAGCAACAAAAAACGGAGGTGAGATAAATGGCGATAATATCAGATTTAGCCGAATACATCATGTCGGACCGAGATGCTCTGGAAGTGGCGGCCGAGGACATCGCCGAAGCTATTGCCACCGACTTGGAGCATTTCTTTCAAGATGAAAAAGACGCCTTCGCTGAAGAAGACGTCACGGAAGCCTGGGAAACCGACGACGATTATTTTTCCTGGATGGCCGGTGACATCCTCTACCTCCTGATGCAGTCCGACAAGGCCAATGCCGAGAATTATCTGGATAACTTTTTTGAGCCCTGGGACGGGCCCGGCTTTGGCATCGACCTCAAAGAGGATTTCGTCGCACCGCTTAAAAAAATGATTGGCGACGAGTTCCTGAGCCTGATGCTGGATGCTGGGCAA
>CAZWXO010000003.1:0-64015 GCA_964637885.1 uncultured bacterium | reverse complement strand
AGCGCCGAAAACACCATAAAAGCGCGAGCTTGTTTTAAAAGACAGCCTTCTTGCAGGCGAACAGCTATCTGATAAGCTCTAAATCCCTTGTGCTTAGCCTTAAAGATAATGTTCTCTTCATACTGATTCAGAACCAGCACCGCTGTATCAATCTCAAATGCCTCATCTGTTGCAGGATTTTCGTCAATACCTTCATTGCGAGCAACGCCAGCAGACACCTCCTCAACTTCCACCGCGACACCCGCTGGAGATTGGTTGGTTTCGATCAGTGCCAAAGCATCCATTAAGCTTTTAATATCAGTCTTTTCCTCAGACCCACTTGCGATTAGTTGAACCATGCTCTCCAAGTTATCCAAACACTTAAAGAGAACGTCGACAACTTGAGAAGTAACGACGACTTCACCGGTTTTTAATTTTTGCAAAACATTTTCCATCTGATGCGTCAACTTAGCGACATCGTCAAAGCCCATTGTGGCAGCCATCCCTTTTAAAGTATGTGCTGACCGAAAAATTTCGTCTAATGTCTCCAAAGATGGAGATTTCTCCAGCTCTAACAAATGCTCGTTCAAGGATTGCAAATGTTCCTCAGATTCTTCCAAAAAAACGCCAATGTATTGTGATAAGTCCATGAATCCACCTCCGCATACTATACGAGTCCGCTGATTTTTTCTGAAACCTTGGGCAATGGAACAATATAATCTACAGCCTGCTTTTTAATTGCTACTTCTGGCATACCAAATACTACGCACGTCGACTCATCCTCGGCGATAGTTTGCCCGCCGGCTTTCTTGATGCTGACCATGCCATCGGAGCCGTCTCCACCCATTCCGGTCAGAATAACTCCTATGGCTGCCGGACCAAAAGTCCTGGCGACAGAATCCATCATTACCGTTGCCGACGGACGGTGGCCTTCCACCGTGGGCGATTGCTCCAGTCGAACTTGGTACACTCCATCAGATTTCTTTACGGCTAGCATATGATAATTTCCTGGCGCAATCAAGACTCTCCCTCGGATAATATCGTCTCCATCCTCTGCTTCTTTTACCTGAAGAGATGATAAGCCGTTCAAACGCTCCGCTAGAGATTTAGTAAAATTAGGCGGCATGTGCTGCACAATTAAAAACGATGCGTCAATATTGCCACTTATGTAGGGCACAACTTCCTGCAAGGCTCGTGGCCCTCCCGTGGAGGTTCCTATCGCGACTAATTTTTTAAAGTTTTTAGGAGCAGTGAAAACATCTCTCTTGAAATCTTCATGGACAATCTTCCTCTCCATCGGCTTATGAGCGACAAGATTGCCAAGGTTTACTTTTTTAATCCCGCGAATTCGGTCAATTAGATCACGCTGAACTTGGTCAAGCGGCGCAAAATATGCGTTATCTGGCTTCGGCAGAAAATCAAAAGCACCCTTTTCTAATGCAGTCAATGTTATTTCAGCGCCCTCCTTGGTATGGCTGCTGAACATTATCGTTGGTATCCTCATTTGGCCGGTTAAAATCTCCAAGGCTTCAAGCCCATTCATGCGTGGCATCTCGATATCGAGTGTAATTACATCCGGATGAAGTTTTTTGGCTTTATCAATTGCATCTAAGCCATCCCTAGCAATCCCGACCACTTCCATACCACTATCCGTTGCCACCATATCGCTGATCACACGGCGCATAAAAGCAGAATCATCCACTACAAGTACTTTAATTTTCTCTGCCATCATCGCATCAACCTCACATCAAGCCTTTATTACGAAGTTCAAGTTGTTTTCGAAAGATAAAACTAACAATTTTATCACGGTTTTTTTCACTAACTACCGCAAAATTTACCGCAAGCCAAAATGAAGTTCCACTCTCCCCGTGACGAATAATTTCTCCAATAAAATCCACCATCTCCGTTTTGTCGTGTGAATACGGCTGCAAATGTATCGCCATCTTTAATTTCATTCCAGCCATATTTTCTAATTGAAGTTTTTCCGCCATCTTAGCAAAATCCATTCGGTTCAAAACAATCCTAATTCCACCACCGCTGATGTCCGCAGTTTCCCCACTTAACGACATCTGCGTTTCATTTTCCATTTCAATAAAAATGTTGACCGGCAAACTGACTTCAAGCCGCACATACGCTCGACGTTGAATCCTTTTAATGTTTTCAGGCAGATTTAACTTGAGAAGAGCAATATTATCCTGCTGCAACCGCACGACAGGAGCCTGAAATTCGTATACGGCCAATTCATCAAAGAAAACAACTGATACCAGCGTACCCGAACGAACGGGCACTAAGCCACCATGGCTCATCGGCATTGCTAAGACAATCTGCTTTTTATCATAATTCTCCACGCGACTAAGGTAAGAACCCTTGTATGGTTCATCATGGACAATTATTTCAACTCTTTGATTTATTTTTAAATTCATTTCTTACCTCGATGAAGTAACGCCAAAATGATTTCTCAGCTTTGCCAAGAACCCCTTCACTCCAGTGTTATTCTGGTCTTGCGTCGGATTCGTGTCCTCGCATATTTTAATAGCAATTTTCCGAACACACCTGCTAGCCACACTGCCAGGATAACAGCGATAAAAAGACATCTGTTTTTTTACCGAGTGAGTAACATTACTATCGTCGTGAACAAGCCCGGCAAACCCAAGCTCATAATCTAGATAATTTTTAGAAACACCTGCAAGGCGCCTATATGCACCCTCGGCCTCGCCGGTAGTTTCAGCGCGATTAACCACTAACGAGACCTTTGCTTTCTTATTGCTGAGGAGCACTACCTTCACCATCGCATACGCATCAGCGACGGACGTCCGTTCTGGAGTAGTAATCAAAAGTGCTGAATCAGAAGCGAGGACAAAACTTGTCACATTTTTTGCAATGCCCGCACCTGTATCGATCAAAATGATATCAGCTAATTTTTCTAAATCGTCAAAGCTCTCAATAATTTTTAATAACTGCTTCTCATCTAAATTTGCCAGGTCCTCAATTCCACTTCCTCCAGCAATAAATTTAATCCCGCCAGGGCCGTCACTCAAAATTTCATGGAACTGTTTCTCCCCTGAAAAAACATCGGTCAGGTCGTATTTCGGTCGCACCCCTAGCAACACGTCCACATTAGCCAACCCCATGTCGGCATCGATAATCAAAACACTTTTCCCCATATCTGCCAGTGCCATGGCCAGCGCAACGGTAAAATTGGTTTTACCAACTCCGCCTTTGCCGCTGGTGACGGCAATTATCCGGGCGAATTTTTGCACTCCCTGTCCATTATTAGGCTTGGAAATCTCAATATAGGGCACATCAGCCATACTTCGGGCGACAACCGAACTAGTGAAAGAAAAACCACCATCCTGGGGTGAAGTCACCCTGACTTGCTGTCCAACTGCCAGCGGTAAAGGCAGTCCATTCTTACTGGGCATCGCTACGCGGACAGAATTTGCATCAGTTGATAAGACGACGCACTGATAGCGCCCATGATGGAAACCATTTAACACATCGATTATCAAGTTGCGGGAGTTGTCGCTAATATCTAATTCGCTATTCAAGTACATCCTCCCTTCTAATGTTGAAAATTAATTAAACATTTTGGTCATTTTACTGAAAAAACCCCTAAACCCACCGCCATCAGGTGCGCCCATCGATAAGTTGTCCGCCAAACGCTGAATGTCAACCGCAGCCATTGATTCGGGGAATTCTATAATGAAGGGTGCCTGCCGCATCACAGATGTTGAGACAGCAGTGTCATCCCGAATATAACCCAAATAGTTTAGAGGCATCCCTAAGTACTGATTTGAAACGCGATTTAGCCTGTTGAAAGTATTTTTCGCATCCTGGGCCGACGACGCACGGTTAACAACCAAACGGTTGATGCTACCCGACTCTTTAAGCGAAATTGCTTTTAACATTCGATAGGCATCGGCAATGGAAGTCGGCTCTTGTGTCGTAACGACTATTACTTCCGGAGCTGCCAAAACAAACGACATGACATGTTGAGAAACACCTGCTCCTGTGTCAATTATTATAACATCGTACATATTGTCAAGCTCAGCAAAACCAGCCGCCAGCTTATCGATTTGCCAGTCTCTAATGTCTAATAAATCCTTGTTCACCACTCCACCCGCGATGAAACCGACTCCACCAGGGCCTCTGGTTATAATATCATGAATGCTTTTTTCTCCTCTTAAAACAGTACTCAAATCGAATTTAGGCGAAACACCCATAATTACATCGACGTTAGCCAGACCAATATCGGCATCGATAATAATTGCCCGTTTCCCTTTTGCTGCCAAGGCCATCGTTATATTAACAGCAATATTTGTCTTGCCGACCCCGCCCTTGCCACTGGTTATGGCAACAACTCTCGCCTTGCGATCAACTGATGCAGCACTCCGAAAAACGCTACTCCCGGATAAACGCCTCAATTTATCTGCCTGATCAATCATTATTCTGTACCCCTGAGCATCATTTTTGCCAACTTTCGTGCGTCCGCAACTTCAATGAAGTCCGGTACGTCTTGCCCGTTAGTGATATAAGATAGAGGCTTATCGGTTCTAATCACCATATTTAGGGCTGTTCCAAAGGAATTAGTCTCATCTAGTTTTGTCAAAATATACTTTGAGTATTTGGTCTGCCTGAAATTTGCCAGAATCTCTTCGATGTCGCTGGGCTTCGTGTTCATACTGATGCATAAGTATGTTTCAACGTCTGGAACTGCATCAAGAAAATTTTTAATCTCGTTGACTTGCATCATGTTGCGCTGGCTTCTCCCAGCAGTATCGAGGAAAATAATGTCCATATGCTTATTTTCTTCCACAACATGGGCCAGTTCCTGAGGAGACAATACTACCTCAAGAGGCACATTCATGATTCCAGCATAGGTCCTGAGTTGCTCTGGAGCAGCGATGCGATATGTATCAGCTGTGACTAGCATCACATTTAGCTTCTCTACCAGGGCAAAATTGGCGGCCAGTTTTGCAATCGTCGTTGTCTTTCCGACTCCTGTGGGCCCAACCAAAGCGACAACCTTTGGCCCTGAATGATCTTTGCGGGATATCGGACTCGCATTGCCTAACATATTTGCCAGCTCGCGCTCTGCCGCCATTGCAATACACTCTGAATCGTGCAATTCAGCTTCACTCAAGCTTTCCAGCAATGATTTGATGACTTTCTTGACAATATCATTGCCGACATCTTGCCCAATCAGGCCCTCTTGGATACGACTCAGCTCAACATATGCCATTTCCAATTCTTTTGAAACACTTCCGGCAACTTTGTCATTGTTCTGTGAAAGTTGCAGCATAAATTCCTTCATCTGATTTAACTCGCTGAGAATTTTGCCGAGGGACTCGTCTTGTCCCTTCAATTCATTTAAAGAAGGCCTACCACGCCGCTCACTTTTTTCTTCGATTCCAACAAGAACCTCGACAACTGGTTTGCGAAAAACACCCAAAAATCCCTTGGGGCGAACTTTTTTCTCATGCATGATGATAGCCTCTGCCCCCAGCTCTTTGCGTGCCATTTTAATCGCTTCATGCGACGATGTCGCCCTGTATTTCTTTGTCAGCATTACATACTCACCGTCCCAATCGACTGTACTTCTACATCCTGATCTATCTCATTATATGATAAAACCGTCACATGTGGTAATGACCTTTCAATTAATCTCCGGAACCAAACCCGGACAACTGGTGCACATATAACAATCGGCGATATCCCCTGCGACAAAGTTTTTTCTGCCAATGAAGAGAGGTTTTGCACAATTTTGGCTGCTAATTGTGGATCTATCGACAAATACGCGCCTTGGTCAGTGCGACGAATCGCATCATTAATTGCTGATTCAACCGATGCATCGATGGTAATCACCGATATTTTACGCTGGCCCTGGCTAAATTGCTGTGTTATTTGTCGGGCCAAAGTCTGCCGGACATATTCTGTTAAAACATCGGTATCCCTAGTCATATTACCATAGTCAGCAAGAGTTTCTAAAATCGAAACGAGATCTCTAATCGAGATGCGCTCCTTTAAAAGATTTTGCATTACTTTCTGCAGCTCTCCTAAACTCAAAACATTGGGCACCAAATCATCGACGACCGCCGGATACTCTTTTTGAACATTATCCAACAATTTTTTTACTTCTTGACGACCGATTAATTCGTGGGCATATTTTTTGATAATTTCAGTGATGTGAGTGCTAACGACAGTAGGAATGTCGACAACAGTATAGCCCGTCGTTTCTGCCATTTCCCTCTCTTCCTCGGTAATCCAAAACGCTTTAAGGTTAAACGCCGGCTCTACCGTCTCCAACCCATTCAGGGGACCGCTGGTTCCACCTGTATCGAGTGCGAGATAATGACCTAAAAGCAGTTCGTATTGCGCGACCTCAATTCCCTTGATTTTTAATACATATATATTAGGTTTTAGTTGCATATTGTCGCGAATCCGCACAGTCGGGACCACAACTCCAAGTTCCAGAGCGCACTGCCGACGAATCATGACGATGCGATCCATTAAAGGACCTCCTTGAGCCGGATCAGCAAAAGGCAACAAGCCGTAACCAAACTCAAATTCAATCGGTTCTACCTGCAACAGCCCTAAGACGTTTTCAGGTTTTTTCAGTTCTTCGGCCTCCTTTTCGTAATCCGGTTCTTCGTCTTCCCCCTCGTCCTCCAAGGCAATTTGCGGCATCCTGCGCATAATCACCACAACTCCGGCAAAAAATCCTGCTAAACCAAGAAAAGAGAAGGTAGGCATTCCCGGCAAAAAAGCCATCGCTGTCAAAACAATCGCAGCGATGATAAGAGGCTTAGGTCGGGAAAAAATCTGGCGAATCAAATCTTTACCAAGATTAGAATCTGATGCCGCCCGCGTCACAATCAAGCCCGTCGCCGTACTGATTAACAGAGCAGGCATCTGATTCACAAGTCCCTCCCCAACAGTAAGGAGGGTAAAGCGACTCAATGCTTCTCCGGCAGACATTCCCAATTGCAACATCCCTACAATAAAACCGCCGGTGACATTGATAAATACAATTACGATGCTGGCAATCGCATCACCCTTGACAAACTTACTAGCACCATCCATCGCACCGTAAAAATCAGCTTCCCGCTGAATCTTTTGCCGGCGCTCTTTGGCTTCTAAATCTGTGATGATACCGGCATTGAGATCAGCATCAATGCTCATCTGCTTCCCAGGCATCGCGTCCAAGGTAAATCTAGCAGCAACCTCCGCGACGCGCTCGGCCCCTTTGGTGATAACGATGAATTGAACTATCACTAGGATAAAAAAGACAATGAATCCGACAACAGCGTTCCCGCCGATGACAAAATTACCAAAAGCTTCAATGACATGCCCTGCAAAACCATGGAGCAAAATGAGCCTTGTCCCCGAAATGTTTAGAGCAAGTCGGAACAAAGTCACCACCAACAACAGAGACGGAAAAGTAGAAAAGCTTAGAGTATCCTCTGTATAGATTGCCAAAACTAATATAATTAAAGCAACACTCAGATTAAGTGCTAGCAAAACATCCAATACGAAAGTAGGCAATGGAATAACCATCATGAACACTATCGCAATAACAGCCATAATCAATATTACTTCTCTATTATCCATAATGCGATCGATTATTCCGGTTCTCTTAGCTGGCGCCATTAATGATTATCCTCTTCTCATCCTACATTTTTCTTTTTCAAGCGGTAAACAAAAGCCAAAACCTCAGCCACGGCGTTATATAACTCAGTCGGAATCATTTGCCCAAGTTCTGTGGTTTTATAGAGTGCTTGAGCCAAAGGTTTGTTTTCCACTATGGGAACATCGTTTTCCTTGGCAATTTCTTTTATCCTGAGAGCAGTTCGATCCTGACCCTTTGCCACAACCATTGGAGCCGACATCTTTTTATTCTGAAACAACAATGCTATCGCCAGATGGGTCGGATTGGTAATAACAACGTCTGCACCTGGCACATTTTGCATCATCCGTCCCATAGCAAGCTGCCGCTGCTTTTCTCTTATTTTTGATTTAATCTGCGGATCGCCTTCCATTTGTTTGTACTCATCCTTGATTTCCTTTTTGGACATTTTTAAATCCTGGGTGTGTTGCCAACGTTGGAAGAAAAGATCAAAAACAGCCAAGATTAAAAGCATGACAGCTACCTTGACCGCCAATGTGAAAATAAACATCGCCAAAGTCGAAACTGCAGTTGGAACATCCATCAACATCAAATCCGGAAAAAGACGGTACTCATCCCTGATGCTAGTATAAAGCATATAAATTATCATCGAAATTTTCAACAAGGACTTGACCAATTCAACTAATGTGCGTTTGGAAAATATCCTTTTAAAACCCTCCAAGGGATTCAGTTTACTCAATTTGGGGCTCAGTGACTCAGTTGAAAATATTGGGCCCACCTGCAAGACATTGACTAAAACACCAGTGATGGCGACTACTACTAACAATGGCAATATAATAATTAAAAAAGAATAGACGACTTCTCGAACTATCACCCACAACGACCCAGCCACATCCGGATGACTCGCCTCAGCATAAAAAAGATAAAAAAGGTCTTTTAAATTGGCAAACATCGTAGGACCATAAAACCGCAACGTAAAAAAGGCTGCCAATAATACTACGGCGCTGTTAATCTCCTTGCTGTGGGGGACTTGGCCCTTTTTGCGAGCCTCCTGTTTGCGCTTTGGAGTCGGAAGCTCAGTTTTCTCACCGCCGCCACCACCGAAAAGCTGTAAATCAAAGGAAAAAACAAATTTTCTAGTTATATTAATCTCATTGGCGGCCATGCTATCGGGACAGTGCCCCCAAAATCCTGAACACATCCTCTATCACTCCTTCAAAGCCAATGATAATGATTTGCCCAAACAAGGGAATTGAGAGGGCCACCACAAAAAAACCGACGATTATTTTTAGTGGCATCCCAACCATAAAAACATTCATTTGAGGAACTGTCCGCGATATTATTCCCAAGGAGACATCAGCCAGCATCACCGCTCCGATTACTGGAATGCTAATACGAATAGCCATAATAAA
Organism: uncultured bacterium; assembly: GCA_964637885.1. Classification (GTDB taxonomy): domain Bacteria; phylum Bacillota; class CAZWXO01; order CAZWXO01; family CAZWXO01; genus CAZWXO01. The sequence continues at coordinate 54,997 of CAZWXO010000003.1, read as the reverse complement.
AAAATTTATAAACAGATAACTGATAACTTCCGGCATCGAACCATTAACGGTTGCTCCTCCCAAAGGCACGGCCTGGTAACTATAAAAAACCGCTTCAATCAGCCAGTGATGGCCATTGATCAGCAAAAAAATCAGCATGGCGATGATTTGCAGATAGTTACCCAAAACCGGCACTTGTATCCCTGACTGTGGATCGACAACATTGGCAAAACCAAAGCCTAGCTGCATATCAATAAACTGGCCCGCTACCTGAATTGCGTAAAATAGCAGACTGCTGACAAATCCCATCGCCAGACCAACTAAAATCTCTAACAAAAACAAAAAGACCCACGTGAAAATATCAGGCGGCTCAGCACGGAATGGCATCAATACCGGGATAAAAATGAAAGCTGCCAAAAAAGCCAACCCGATGCGAGCCATATTAGGAATATTTCTGCTTCCAAAGAAAGGGGCGGCATACAAAAGGCCCATCAAACGCCCAAAAATAAGTAAGAAAAATGGCAAATAAGCAAACAAATTTAAAGCAGATTCTGCATTCATTCCTGCCTCCTAACTGATAAAGGAAGGCAAATTTATCAGCAAATAACTGGTAAAATCCGTTAAAATATTTAGCATCCAGGCACCGAAAAAAATAATAGCAAAGAGAATCGCGATTATCTTGGGAATGAAAGATAGGGTTTGCTCCTGTATTTGCGTCGTCGCTTGAAAAATGCTGACTGCTAACCCAACAACCAAGCCTAGTCCTAGCATCGGAGCAGACACCAGCAGTACGGTCAGCAAAGCATCTCGCCCCAGGGAAAGTACAAATTCTTGTGTCATCTCATCACATCCCGAAACTCATCAGCAAAGCGCGCACAACCAAATGCCATCCATCGACCATGATAAAAAGTAAAATTTTAAAGGGCAACGATATCATGACAGGCGGCAACATCATCATCCCCATCGACATCAATACACTGGCGACGACCATATCCACAACAATAAAGGGGATAAAAATTAAAAAACCCATTTCAAAAGCTGTCTTCAGCTCACTGATAATAAAGGATGGAATTAATACGTGAGTTGGAATATCATCGATAGATTCAGGATTGGTTATATTAGCAAAACTTGCAAAAAGCGCAATGTCTTTTTCCCGGGTCTGCAGATACATAAAATCCCGGAGCGGCTTGATCCCTTTTTCAAAGGCTTCCGCCTGGGCAATCTCACCTGCCATATAGGGCTTGATAGCGGTCTCGTCCACCTCCTGATAAACAGGCATCATGATAAAGAAGGTCATAAACAATGCCAAGCCTACTAAAACTTGATTCGGTGGCATCTGTTGTGTAGCGAGACCACTTCGGACAAACGACAAGACAATAATAATTCGTGTGAAAGAGGTCACCATAATCATTATGGCCGGAGCGAGAGATAAAATTGTCAAAAGAAATAAAATTTGCATCGAGGTCGCAGTCTCTGTTGGGGAATCGACTTGCTCTGCACCCACTGTTATCTGCGGAAAAACAAATGGGGCGGCCTCCGCGACATGGATTGTAATAAAAAAAACCGCACCTACAATCAGCACGGTAAGGCTGCGCATGTACACCTTACTCATGACGATCCCCCTTACCGATACGTTTTCGAATTGACTGCAAACTATTGTACTGCTGATTAAAGGTGGATTCCATTTCTTCCACGATGTCCCCCTCTTCTTTTTTGTCTGCGCTCAAACCTTTTTGGTTTAAAGGATAAAAACGCTGCCAATTGATAGGAGATAAACGAAAATCCATTTCCCCCTGTGCCATCATTCGTTTCCCCGCCAATTCTTCTAGCTGCTCCTCATCCTCGACTTCCCCCAGCAAGTTGATGCTATGCTCTGTTATTCCGACAATCAGATATTTATTAGCAGCATAAATAATATGGATGCCACGGTTGACACCGAGGGGCATCGAGTCAATAATCTCAATATGATCTCCCTGCTGTATTCTTTTAATCTTTTTTCCCAAGACGCGAACTAAAATGTATGCCAGCAAAATAACAATAACCAACGAAAAAACCAGCTTGACAAAGTCCATGAACAAGCTGGGACGATTAGAAACCGGATTTTCGTATTCAGATACTATAACCGCCCCGGGAGTTGCCTCACCAGGAACCGCCCAACATAACTCTGGAGCCATAAACAAACAAAAAACAAAAAATAACGCCCCCAACAGAAAAACCCGCTGCCAGGTCTTCCCGTCGGAACTCACGACGTCAACGCCCTTTGCACAGCATCTATTACCCGTTCTGGCTGAAATGGCTTAACAATAAAGTCCTTCGCTCCTGATTGAATTGCCTCAATAACCATTGACTGCTGCCCCATCGCCGAACACATCACTATCACTGCCTTAGGATCCTGTTTTTTAATCTCCTTTACGGCGCTGATTCCATCCATTTCAGGCATTGTGATGTCCATTGTGACTAAATCCGGCGCTAATTCTTGATACTTTAAGACGGCTTCTGAACCATTCGCCGCCTCCCCGACAATCTCGTATCCATTCTTGGATAGAATGTCCTTGAGCATCATCCTCATAAAGGCTGCATCATCTGTGATAAGGATTTTAGATGCCATTCTATGACCTCCTGTCTATCATTGCAAATTTGCCACCCGTTCAACCGTACTGATGATTTCAGTTACTCTGACGCCAAAGTTCTCATCAATGACAACAACCTCACCCTTGGCGATAAGTTTGCCGTTTACTAAAATATCTACCGGCTCGCCAGCAAGCTTATCTAATTCTATTATAGAACCCTTGTTAAACTCAAGTATTTCTCGAATATATTTTCTGGTTCTCCCAAGTTCAACCGTCACTTGCATCGGGACATCTAAAATCATGTCGATATTCTTCGGAAGAGCGACTCCTCCAGAAACCTGCAAATTTTGAAACTGCACCGGTTGCACTGGCACACTGGCATCGTAATAGCCGGAGGGTGCGCCATAAGCCTGGGGCTGCTGCTGATAAGCTCCAGGTGGAGGCATACCCGGAGGTGGTGCCTGCTGCTGCGGTATCGCAGCCTGAGGTGGGGCTGCAGCCTGAGGCGGAGCCGGCGGCGGAACCGCCGGAGCAGTTGGCGGAGGCGCTGCTGCCTGTGGAGCTGGCTGACTACCCTGGACAAAGTACTGCACCATATCTTTGGCAAAATGAATCGGCAATAAAAGCATGATATCATTATGCACCAAATCACCGACATGCATGTCAAATTTAATCCGGGCGACAATTTCCTGCGGATCCTTGAGAAGCTCGTTGATATCTTCGCTACCGAAATTAAAAACCCGCACATAAGGTGGTGAGATATCGATGCGCCTCGAAAACAAAGTTGACATCGAGGTAGCCGCCGACCCCATCATCTGATTCATAATCTCACTAATTGCGCTTGTCCTGACTTCGTCAAACTCGATAGAAACGTCTTGACCGTCCCCACCCATCAGTAAGTCAACAATCCTGGCAGCATCGGTCATATCCATGATTAGCAAATTTTGACCTTCAAGGCCATGAACGTACTCGACGACCACAGCTAGATAAGGAGTTGAGTACATTTCGCGCAATTCACCCATGGTAATCGTACTTACCTGGGGCGTTGTAATCTGCACCTTGTCGTTAACTAACTGGGAAAGCACCGTTGCTGAGCTCCCCATTGACATATTGCCAATCTCGCCCAAAACATCGATCTCTTGTGGAGTTAAAACGTCAGACGAAGATCCACCTCCACCTCCACCAGATCCGGGTAAATTCTCCGTCATCAAATCCATCGGGATCTCAGCTTCGGGAAAGGTTGTATTATCCGCTGCCGAATCAGGATTTAATAAAGCATCTATTTCTTCTTGCGAAAGCATGCCCTTACCCATCATCTTCCTCCTTTCCCATAACCTCTTCCAGATAGTTTTCCGTTATCTGGACAGACATTTTATTACCAAAAACACCAGGTCGTCCCCTAAATTTGACGTGAGTTCCAACCATAACATCCAAGTCATCTTCGGCAGTTTTTTCCAGCTGAATGACATCCTTAGGCTGTAACTCAATGAGCTCTCGCACAGTTATCCGCGCATTTCCTAGATGCACAATAACAGGGACCTGCGCTTTCTCCAGCCGTTTTTGGATCTTTAAAAGATGCTCCGGCGAAGATTCTTTAACATCCGTGGAAAACCAAAACTGCGCCGTCAACTTATTGATAACAGGCTCGAGAACACTATAGGGAATACAGACGTTAATCATGCCCTCGACATCCCCGATCCGGGAAATGATAGTGATCAAAACAACCATGTCATTGGGAGGCACTAGCTGAGCAAACAAGGGATTGGCCTCGACCATTTTTAGCTTCGGTTTAAATGAAACAACGTTTTCCCATGCATCTTTCAAGCTACCAAGAAAACTTTGCACTATCTTCTCAATAACTGAAAGCTCGATTTCAGTCAGCGGACGATTCTTAATAGCTGACGACCCTGTTCCCCCAAGTAAACGATCAATAATCGTAAAGACAAGGTTCGGGTTTAACTCAATCGCCGCATTACCTTCAAGCGGTGGTACCTCAAAGATACACAGACTTGTCGGATTAGGCATCGAGCGCGTAAATTCAGCATAAGGCATCTGGTCGACAGACGCCACCCTGGCTTCCACCATCGAACGCAATTTCGTCGCCAAGGTCGTGCTGACGCTGCGAGAGAAATTATCATGAATCATACTCAAAGTGCGGATCTGCTCTTTAGAAAACTTATCAGGACGCCGGAAATCGTAACTCTTGACCCGCCGCTCCTCTTCTTCCTGCTGCATCGTCTCTGCCATGATTTCACCACTGGACAGAGCTTGTAATAGAGTATCAATCTCTTCCTGGGTCAGAATTTCGGCCAACCGGCATCACCTCCTTGTGTGTCAATACTTCTAAGCACTATTGTATGATAAATTCAGTTATATAGACATCCTCTATTTCTCCCTTTTTCAAGACCCCGTTCACCTTATCCACTATTTCTTTTTTTAAATTGCTCCGCTCCGCATCCTCAGCAAACTCTTCTAAAGTCCATGATGAAAGGACGCTTTCAACAATGTCTTCGATTTGCACCTGACGGCTGACAAGTTCTTTGCCCAGCTTTTTCTCCGAATAACCAAGGCTGACAGATGCTAAAAGAAATACAGAATAGTTTGATTCCGCGACATTGACACGGAAATTGCTACCCTTCCTTAGTTGATGAACTATCATCGGATCGGGTCTTTTCTCAATCGGTGATTCTTCTCCCGACCGAAAAAAGAGAAAATAAACCGCCGCTGCTCCTCCAATAACGATTAGAAGCACCAACACAATGATGACTATTATTAAAATTTTGGCGAAGCCTCTATTATCCATCCTTGGATTCTCCTTTGCTGATATTGTTGCTAGCCAAGGCGGCATAGCTCGCTACTATTATACTCCTAATTTTACGGAAATTCCTGCATCTTTTTTAGCACAAAATCCCGGGCATGGCTTGAAAAATTATTCGAGCGCCACACCCGGGGTGATTATTTAATTACCGTTTCAAATTGACAAGTTCTTGTAACATTTCATCGGAGGTGGTAATGATTCTCGAATTAGCCTGAAAACCTCTCTGTGTAATAATCATGTTCGTGAATTCTTCCGACAAATCCACATTGGACATCTCCAGGGAGCTGGAAATCATCAGCCCCCGGCCCCCGGTCCCCGCCGTCCCCACCTGGGGATCGCCGGAATTATTTGAGGGGTAGTACAGCGAGTCACCTTCTTTGCGGAGACCCCCCGGGTTATTAAAGACCGACATCGCAATTTTCCCAATGGGAGTATTGACGCCGTTAGAAAACTCCCCGGTGATCAGGCCGTTGCCATCGATATTGAAGCTGTCCAGCGAGCCTGGCTCATAACCGTCCTGGTTGGCATAAATAGTGAAGTCGGTGTTGTACTGGGTGACTTTATCAAAGTTGACATCAAAGGTGATAACATCGTTAGTCGTCGGCCCAACGCGAAATTCAACACTAAAATTGCCCGAACTGTACAAACCATTGCTAGTAAAAGTCAGAGCGGGGAAGTCCGCAGGAGTCGCTGGTTCATTTGGAGGCAATCCATCAATCGTCATTGATGTCGTCCATGTTGTATCATTGACCGGCGTAAAAGTCAAAACCGCGTCATAATCCCGCCCTAACGAGTCAAAAATCCGTTGCTTGACAGAATAAGGGTGAGTAACAGCTATCATGTCTGTTGAGGTAGATAATGTGACAGCAGCATCATTAGACGATTCTAAAATTTGACTAAAATTTAATTGAGCGATTGTCAAATCATATAAAGGGTCAGTATCATCATCGGGATCGAATGCAGGATTAATTTCTATCGTACTCCCTCCAACAATAGTTGAGTTAGTAATTGAGGCAATACGCCCATTTTCACGTAATGTAATCAATAGAGGTCCATCTGGGCCATCTGTTTGTGCACCAGTATTCGTGAAAACAACTCTAAATTGGTTTGCAGTCCCAGTGGGGACCAATTTTATCGAAGAATCGGGCGTAGTTGGAGGCGTAGTTCCATCAACGCCTATTTCCTCCATCGTCAACATATCGTTGTTCCACACCTGCAGATTCTTCTCCAGATTGAACTCGGTTGTCTTCTGGGCAGGCATCGGCTGCCCGACCACGAGTTTGAGGTTGTTAGTCGGCTGGGTGGTGTCGATAACCCCAGCGGCATCCTTCATCCATCCCTGGACAAAAAACCCGTTAGACGTGGAAACCAGATTGCCATCCGTATCAAAGTCAAAGGCTCCGTTACGGGTGTAGTATGGGGTGTTGCCGTTCTTAACGACGAAAAAGCCATCCCCCTGAATCGTTAAATCCGTTTCCTTCCCTGTGTTCTGGGCACTACCTGGTGTATGAATTGTATCGATACTGGCAACGCTCATCCCCAGACCTACCTGCATTGGATTGGTGCCACCCCGATTGTCCTGGGGTCGGGTAGCGCTGCGAAAATTCTGGGAAAGCATATCCTGAAAATTAACTCTTGAGCGTTTAAAACCAACGGTATTGACGTTGGCAATATTGTTGCCGATAACGTCCATCCGCGTTTGATGATTCCGGAGTCCAGAGACACCGGAAAAAAGTGAGCGCATCATAGCTCATGACCTCCTTATGGTGCAAATTCGTAAGAACGCTTCTGTCAGTCCACGTTCTTGAGGCTTCCTCCATGAGGTCCGGCCTCGGAGTCAATCCATGACTACCGCACTGTCGATGTTAGTAAATATATTGCCTTTCATGCCTTCAGGATCCATCGCTGTAATCACTGTTCTGTTGCGGACACTGACCACTAAGGCCATATCCTTCATAATGATTAACGATTCTCGAGATCCTTTAGCATCTGCCTTGGCAACAGCCTCACTGATCGAGCTGAGTCGCTGATCACTTAGGCTTAGCTTCCGTGCTTCAATGCGCTCCATCGCATGCTTGGAAAATTTCAATCCATTACTATCTGACGCCTTAATCAGGGCCTGTTGAAAACTTTCAGATCCGACCTTGTCTTGCTGAAGACGATCTTTAGTAGCTGGGCTCAGTGGTCTGCTTCCAGCAGGCTGTAGAGGACGCCCGATTTCGAAATTGCCTGCGTTCATCGTATCCCCTCTTCCCGACTAAATATCGGTGGCTTCTTCATTTGCGGGCAAAGTGTCCGCTAAAATTGTCGATACATCGACGATAGCAACCTTCCGACCCATAATGCTAAGTGTCGGCACACCATTCTCGATGCTAATCGCATCAACCCTACCTGTAACCACGTCTCCATCAATCTTAGCTTCAACCATTTTTCCGAGAAAAGTACCTGCCTGAGAAATCATCGATGATTCATAGATTACTTCCAGCAGATTTTTTTGTTGTGTGATAAAACCATTCATGCTAGTCGCCAAATTTTGCGTCTGTTCCAGCGCCGAAAACTGCGCCATCTGAGCGATGAAATCCTTGTCCTTCATCGGTTCCATCGGATCCTGGTACTTCAGTTCCGCCAATAAAAGCTTAACAAATGCATCTTTGTCCAATTCTTTTTTCACCGCAGCGGTAACCGCAGTCGAATTAGTCGCGGCGTTAATACCTGAAGCCTCCATTACTGTCCCTCCCCTCGCTAAATTGCGTAGCTGACGTTGCCGCCGGCTTCTCGATGCAAGTCATCGCGATCCTTGCTAATCACAGCATCCATTTCATCAATCCCGTCAATCCCATCCTGCATGAAATTGCGATTGCGCAATCTTTGCGCCTCGTCGTCACTTTGCCCGGCCCACTGTTGCTGATCCATCGAGCCTCCGATACTGACACTGAGTTTGCTCACCTGCAAACCTTGCTCTTCAAATTGTCGTTTCAATTGGTCCATGTTTCCCTCAAGGGTCTGCTTGACTTGCTGGTTTTCGGCGAGGAATTTACCCTCGAGTTTACCCTCGTGCACCTGCAGCATTACTCTGACCTGCCCAAGATTTTCTGGTTTGAGCTGCATCAGTACTTCGTGACGCCCATTACTTAATTTGAAATCAAGTTTCTCGGCAATTTGTTCAAAGGGGTTTTTCATATTGATGAATTCACTGACACTAACCTTCGCCGCCAGTGGTGCTCCCTTTTCAGCAATCCCTTGCCTCTCGTTACTCAATAGATTCAAATGCTCCGAAAACGAACGAGGTGCCACCGGTTTTTCCACTTCTTTAGATTGTAGTGTATCCACCAGCTTCAGTCCCTCATCCTTGTTGCCTTTGTGCTCCGATAAATTTGCATCCTGTTGTCCGGCTGATTTTTTAAGGCCGTCAACCTTGAGTGCCTCACCATCTGAATCTCCGTCCCAAAGCAATTTGCCGTTCTTTAGCTCAATATCGGTCTTGGGAGTCTTGGTATCTGTATTATCCACCACCTTGAGATCGTGAAAAATTTTACCTTCTTTGAGTTTTTCAATCGCAAAGGCTTCTCCTTCGCTTGTTGTCACGACCTGTCCCTTGACGCTAATCTCTATCTGTTGCTTGGTCGCTTTCCCCTCTGCTTCCGACTTGAGATCCGCCATGCTGGCGAGTTTTTGTTCCATCAATTTAATCAGCTCCGGGTCAATTTCCTGAGTGGCCGACGCAACTGATGTCGCCTGAGTCACATTAACACCTGCCTGAACAGCGGATGCGACTCCAGCGGTTTCATTAATGACCGCTGCCTGCTCGGCTACCAAGACGACCACACTAGACATTGCCTGCGCATCCGTCCCTTGTGTCTCTTCTTGTAGCTCCAGTTCCTTTTCCGGGTTTTCGCCTGGCTCTTCACCCTGAATTGCCTGGCTTTCCTCGTCTTTCTTTTCGGTCGCCTTCGCTTTGACATCCGTGTTTTTGTTTTTTTCGGCCTCCATGCCATTCTGACCCTTTCTTTCTGAAGCTAGTCCTCCCTCGGTTGCTAGATCCCGCGAATCTTTAGCTTGCAAACCATTTTGCACCGAGTCATCCAAGGACTTACGAAAAGCATCGCCACTACCCACCTTCCTGGCAGGTTGAAGAAAACTTTTCGGGCCTTCAGAGGTGTTAGGAGCAGAAAATGACACGAAAAGATCCATTGCCTCACCTCCTTATGTCAACTTTTCAGAGAACGACTGCTATCCTCCCTTCAATCTTACTATGGAAGCACTTGCACTTCGCCAGCATCAGCCTCACCCGTCCGATAGGTTTCGGCCATTAACTGACTTATCTCTACCGCTTTTGCGGCTTCCATCTTGCTCATAATGATGCCCGCCCGCCACTCATCCATTGCGGCCATGATTGGCATCGCTTCCTCAACCGGCATCTGGGACAAAGCTTCAGCAGCTTTCTCCGGGCGCATCTCCGAATAAATCTTGGCTAGCTTGACGGCATCAGGGTTAGCGGTATATACGATCTCATCCGGCTGAATTGCGGCAAAAGTTACCGGTGCGCTACCGGTAGGCTGAGCATTGGCAATGTCTTCGGTTTCTTGCTCTGGAGCATCCTGTCCGAGCAGCGTGGCAAAATTGATTGCCCCTGTCACCCAAAGCATGACAACAGCTAAGAGAATAACGGCAATCAACAGCAGAAAAGTATTAGGGCCTGCTTTCTTGCGCTTTTTCTGCTCTTTGCCGCGATTAACTTTACTTTTATTACCTTTTTTTGCGGGAGATTTTTTAACGCTGCTTTCCTGAGCATCGTTACTTTCCCTACTCCCCGTCGAATCTTTCCTATCAGCCATCTATCTCTCCTGAACTACAACTGTGTGTTCCGAACAAACCCACCAATACCAATCTCATCCATGCGTCGATTATCGATGCGATTTTTTTCAAACTTATACTCGTTATATCGGATTTCCTTAAACTTTTCTAAAGTTTTCTGTCTCTTGAAAGCGATAGCCAAATCACTCCGGATTTTTTCTATCAAGCTTTCCACTTCAACTAGCTCAGCTTCCTTTTCAACCCGCTTAATAGTTAAGAAATCCTCAAATTCATTAAACATCAGCAGGTCAAAGACGGACATCCCTTCCTCCATCTTGTGATTTCTCGCTTTTAAGTTATCTGCCATTTTCCCTAGTATTTTCGAAATCTCGCCCAGTATTCCCTGGCGATGCCTTAGTGCGTCAGCCAAGTCGCCCTGCAACTGCTCAACCTTGCTTTTCTGGATATCTATCAATACTTGCGGTCGAAAAATAAATTTTTTCATCCCATCCTACCTTTTTCATGAAAATACCCCCGCCAATTCTTTGATAACCCGGGCATAATCAAAATGATCGTCGACGCTCTGGCGCAAGAACGCGTTAATCCGAGGCATATAATCGATTGCTTCATCGATATTGCGATTGCTCCCGCTAACATAAGCGCCGATGTTAATCAAATCCTCCGAATCACGATAAACCGCCATTAAATTTTTACATTTTTGAATCAATTCCGCATGATCCTTCTCGACAACCTGGGGCATAACCCGACTAATCGACGCCAAAATATCCAGTGAAGGGAAATGATTGCGGTTGGCCAGCTTTCTCGACAAAACAACGTGCCCATCGAGAATCCCACGAGCCGCGTCAGCAATTGGCTCATCCAAATCATCACCATCCACCAAGACCGTATATATGCCAGTAATTGAACCTTGATTAGTGCGGCCACATCGCTCCAGTAATTTAGGCATCAACGCAAAAACCGAAGGTGTATAGCCCTTAGTGGTCGGAGGTTCCCCGGCTGACAATCCGACCTCACGCTGGGCCATGGAAAATCGTGTTAATGAATCCATCATCAATAAAACGTCGTTGCCGCAATCGCGAAAATACTCTGCTATCGCCGTGGCGACAAAAGCTCCTCGAATACGAACCAGTGCCGGCTGATCGGATGTCGCCACAATTACCACTGAGCGCTCCAGGCCCTCGGGGCCAAGATCCCTCTCGATAAACTCCTTGACTTCCCGGCCACGCTCACCAATCAAGGCGATAACATTGACCTCAGCCTCAGTATTTTTAGCAATCATTCCCATCAAAGTGCTCTTACCGACACCACTGCCGGCAAAAATTCCAACACGCTGGCCGCGGCCAAAAGTAATTAAACCATCAATCGCTTTGACACCAACGGGTAGTGGTTTATCGATTCTAGGCCGCTCTAAGGGATTGATCGGTTCAGCAAAAATGTTGTGGGCGACAAGATCATCAGGCATGCCTTTTCCGTCAATCGGGTTGCCTAATCCATCGAGAATGCGCCCCAATAGCTCTTGTCCGACGGCGGCCCGCAAGACCCTCCCCGTGGCAATGACATTGCAGCCGGGCCCAATCCCCCGCATCTCACCTAGAACCATTAAAACAACCTTTTTGTCCCTGAAGCCGACAACCTCCGCTAAAACAAAATCGCCGTCAGGCCGGGCAATTTTGCACAGTTCGCCTAAATTGGCATCAGGCGGCCCTGAAGATTCGATTGCCAGACCGATAATCTGCTCTACCTTGCCGATACTGCGAATACAATCCTTTTCTCCCAAACGGCGCAATAACCGCTCCTGAAGCGCCTCAATGTCAACCTTCATCAAATGTGTCCTCGACCAAGCGTCGCAATTGCTCCAGCTGGCTCTCCATCGTCCCGTCCAAGACACCGTAATCCGTCTCTAAGCGGCAGCCTCCCCTTGATACATTGCGATCGTCGTCAAGCTCAATTTCTTTACCTCCGGTAGCAGCTGTCAGTACATCCATCGATTCGGTGAGTATCGGCACATCCAAAGGATTGCATTTCAAGGTAAAACGCTTGCCATTGCGGGCTTTTTCAACGAGCCGCTTCGCTATATCCACCACAATCTCATTGTCGCTATCAATTTTATGATTAATAATCTGCTCAGCCATGGCTAGGGCCATCGCGTAAATTGCCCCTTCGGCCTCATCAAAGAATAGCTGCACATTTTGTCGAACTTCCTGCATTAAATCCTCTGCCTGCTGTATCGCCGTCTTAAAATTGCCTAAGCCTTTTTCCGTACCTTCCCTTACACCCTGCACTTGCCCGCTAGCTACAGCTTCGCTTTTTAGCTGCTGCGCCTCGGCTTGGGCTTGGGATACGATTTGGGCCGCTTGCTGCTGCGCTTGCGCCAGAATCGCGTCAGCCTGAGATTGGGCGTCTTCGACAGCAGACAAAGATGCAGACTTATGGTGACGATCATCATTTTTGCCTTTTTTTCGATCCTCGTCTAAAACAAAAGCATCGGAATTTACTTTGACGCGCTCACTGATAACGGCAAAGGGATTTAAGATATAATCCTTATCATCCTCGGTCCGAAAGGATTTGATTACCCTAGACAACTAGATCATCCTCTCCACCCCGACTGATGATGATTTCACCATTGTCCTCCAGACGGCGGACAATATTTACAATCTTCTGCTGGGCTTCCTCAACATCACGCAGGCGGACCGGTCCCATATACTCCATGTCCTCTTTGAGAGTTTCAGCAGCCCGCTTGGAAACATTGCGGAATATAAGCTCCTGCACTTCCTCGCTGGAAGACTTGAGAGCAAGAGCCAAATCCTTGGAATCCACTTCCCGCAATACTCTCTGTACAGAGCGGTCGTCCAACATAACGAGATCCTCGAAAACAAACATTTTCAGCTTAATTTCTTCAGCGAGATCGGGATAATTAAGCTCCAAATTCTCCATAATATTTTTTTCACTGGTCCGATCAACCCGGTTAATAATTTTTACCACCGTCTCAACGCCGCCAACATTGGTATAATCCTGAGTGACCAAAGACGAAACTTTACGTTCAAGCACCCGCTCGACATCGCGAATAACATCAGGCGAGGTCTGACTCATGACAGCTATCCGGCGCGTTATTTCCGCTTGCTTGTCGGCCGGCAAACCTGACAGCAGCATCGCCGACTGTTCCGGCTTTAAATACGCCAAAATTAGTGCAATTGTTTGCGGATGTTCGTTTTGAATAAAAGAAAGCAATTGCTGTGGATCAGTTTTCCGCACAAAATCAAAGGGCTTCACCTGCAGTGATGAAGTTAGCTTGGCGATAATCTCAGCAGCCTTTTGCGGCCCCAAGGCCTTCTCCAAAATATCTTTTGCAAAATTTATTCCGCCCTGAGAAATGAAATCCTGGGCCAAGGCAAGCTGATGAAATTCAAAAAGTATATCGTTTTTTATCTGCGAATCAATTTTACGCACATTCGCAATCTCGAGGGTCAAATCCTCGATTTCTTCATCGGAAAGATGCTTAAAAACCTGGGATGAAACTTCTGGCCCCAAGGCTATCAGCAATACCGCCGCTTTTTCTTTTCCCGTTAAATCAGAATGTTTTGCCATCACTCATCGTCCTCTGAAAGCCAGGTGCGAATCAGATTCGCCACATCGTCGGGTTGCTTACGAGCCATACTTTGAATCTGTTCGATCATCTTTTGTCTCTCCATCTCATCCGGTGATAAACTCCCGAGCTTATAGGTCATCCCATCGGAGCCGATCGCCATTTCATCACCCACAACGATATCCAGCCCCTCATCCTCGTCATCACTACGACGTTTTCGTCGAAATAACCCCCGGTAAATCAAGAAAAAAGCAAACAAAATCGCCAATATTTGAATCAGATAAATGTACCATGGTTGAACATCCTCCACTGGCAAGAAATCTTCGGCAGCAGCATCTTGAAACGTCTTATCATATGGTATTCCTTGCACGATGACGGCATCACCACGGGTAACATCTAGTCCGATAGCCGCCGACACCGTTTGCTCGATAGCTGTGATCTGAGGCTGTGTCAACTCATCATCGACGACTACTGCAACTGTCATCCGCTTAACGGTCCCAGGGGCCACCTCCTGATACTCTTTGATATTCGTAATTTCGTAAGTTGTCGAGGTCTGATAGCGTTCGCTGACTACATCCTGCCCCGTCGCGTCAATCGGATACGTTGGTGGGTTGGACGTTGTCCCCGGCACACCAGCCCCAGAATTTGCCCCCTCAAAAAACTCTTGCAAATTTTGCACACTTCGTGCAATCCCCTCGCCATCGACCACTGGCTGATAAATATCTCTTTCAATCGTCTTTTGATCAAAATCAAGGGCGGCATTGACCCGGACAACCACCTTGCCGATGCCTAAAACCTGCTCGAGCATACTCTGTAACTCTGCCCCTAACTTCTTGTTAAAGGCATCTTGAATCTCCAGGGTCTTAACAGTCCCGGACCCAATCGAAAATCCATCAGCTCCGAGAGTATCTGTCGACAATATGTTCCCGTTGGTATCGATAATGACGACGTTCCTGACATCGAGGCCATCCACCGCACCCACAATTAGGTTAATGATTCCCAAGACCTGCTCTTCTTCTAAGGTCTCGCCGGGTTGCAGCATCAAGGTTATCGAAGCTTTGGATGGCTTCTGATCTTTTTCAAAGAATTTTTCTTCCGGAATCGTAATGTGCACCCGGGCAGCTTTGACCCCGTTAAGCTGGGAGATTGTCAATTCCAGCTCGCCTTGCAGTGCCCGGAGATAATTGACCCGACGCTCAAAATCCGTCGTTCCAAGCTTACTCTCATCAAAAATCTCCCAACCAGCATTCTTCCCTCCGAGAATACCTTCTGTGACCAATGCCATGCGGGCCTGGTGTTTATCTTTTTCTGGAACGCTGACAGTGGTCTCGTCTTGACTAATCTGATACTTTATCCCCATTTCATCAAGCTGAGTGCTGATCAGCGCTGCCTGTTCAATTGTCTGCCCCGTGGCAATCGGCACATATTCAGGAGTGCTCGCCCAGCGAGCCAATATCAGAATAGCAGCCATTAAAAATACTAGAGCACCAATAATGACAACGCGCTGAACCCGCGTCAGCTTCATCCATATTTCAAGCAATTGTTTTAGCAGTTGCTGCAACCTGATTCCTCCCTGAAATTAATTCGATGTTGATCCTAGCTAGATCAGACCTGCATCCGCATCAGCTCCTGATATGCTTCGATTACCTTATTTCGCACCTGCAATGTCAGCTGAAACGACAGCGAAGCTTTTTCCGTGGCAATCATCACATCATGAACGTTTTCGATCTTGCCAGCGGCAAAAGCCTCAATAGCTTTATCCGCATCCAACATCTGCTGATTGGTATCTTTAAGCATATCGGTGATTATCTTACCGAAACTCTCGTCCTTATTCCATAAACGATTGCTGCTACCACCTGTCGCTCCCACCGCGCTACTTAAGCGTTCAATCATTTAAAGCACCCCCTCGCCCTAACCTCTTCCGATTTCCAAGGCACGGCTAAACATTTTCTTAGCCGAATCGACGGATGTCGCATTAGCCTCATACGCCCGTGTTGCCGAAATCATGTCCACCATTTCGTTAACAATGTTGACATTCGGCATTTGCACGTAACCGTTGGCATCGGCATCCGGATGATTAGGATCGTAAACCGTCAGCAAGGGACTCGGATCCTCGAC
Source organism: uncultured bacterium (assembly GCA_964637885.1). Lineage (GTDB taxonomy): Bacteria > Bacillota > CAZWXO01 > CAZWXO01 > CAZWXO01 > CAZWXO01. Next base: position 39,114 of record CAZWXO010000003.1, on the reverse strand, counting down.
AATTCTAGCAACTCTGACGCCACCACCTGCGGTATTGCGACCAAATGTTGAGTTTTGCAGCGCGTAAGCAAAATCCCGATTTTCCCGCGCTTGAAATATTGGCATCTGCCTCCGATATGCTCCCCCGGCCTGAGTCCGCGTCGAGTTAACATTAGCGATATTATTGGCAATAAGATCCATGCGCATGCGTTGCGCCGTCAGTCCTGAAGAACTGATATCAATTGAGCGAAACATACCCATTACTCATTACCTCCCTTCTCTAATAGCATTTCTCATGCCGGTAAATTTACCCGACAGCAATTGAGTCAGGCCTTGATAGTACAGCGTGTTTTGCGCCAGTTTCGACATTTCCGCGTCGATATCCACATTGTTGCCGTCGAGGCGCTGCGAGGTATCGTAGACGCGATAAACGTGCGCCCGCAAATCCTCTGGCGGCTCAAGAAGCGGAGCTGTCTTGTTTTCAATCCGCCAAGCCGCCCCCTTCAGCAACTCTTCAAAAACCACTTCAGATCTTTTAAAGCCTGGCGTGTCGACATTTGCAACATTATTCGAGATTATCTGGTGCTTAACTGCCGAGGCATCCATCCCTCGCTGCAAAACGTTATACACCTGACTGGTAAACAAAAAATCTCCCATTTAAACCACCTCCAAAAATAGTTTGGAGCATCCTTGCGTGAACTAAGCTTCCATTTTCAGTGCTAAGACTATTTCAGGGTTCAAGATGCGAATAAAAGTTCCCTTGACCCCAAGTGACCTCGATTCGATGATACCAGCAGATTCGAGCTTTCGGATCGCATTGACAATCGCCGAGCGCTTGACCCCGCTTTGTTCGGCAATCTTGCTAGCGACCAGAACTCCTTCACTCCCTGCCAATTCTTTAGCGACCTTGGCAAAGGCTGCTTTTTCCGAGTAGGACAGGGACTCCAGCGAGTGGTGGACAGCCTTGCGCAGTCGTACCGCCAGCTCCTTTTCTTTCTCGCTATCGTGCTGTAGCTCTTGAGCGATAAAAACTGTGGCCAAATCAGCCAAGACAGCATCACAGACCGTCAGGGCATCTTTCTTCTTCATCAGCATCGTGCCACATTGCGTCCCCTTGCACACTACCGGCAAGGTAACATGGGACAGCTCATCGTCATCCACAGCTACCGCCTCAAGTTTCTGGTCAACTACAGCAGCAATTGCACCTTCCTCGAATTGAAACAAAATGCTCCCGTCCAAATCGCACAGACAAACGTGACAATTCATCACCGAAGAAAACCCCTGCAAAAAACCGCTAAGCGGCTCAGTCCCAACAGGACTCATTTTGGCCAGGGTTGCAATTTCTTTAGTTTTTGCGAGCATCTCGTTAATCAAATTATTCTCCACCTGCCTAGAGGATATACCGGCTCAAATCGTTGTCCGAAATAATATCTCCCAATTGCTCCCGCACATATGCCTCGTTGATTACAACTCGGCCCATCCCCATGTCCGGAGCACTAAAGGAAAGATCCTCCAGCAATTTCTCTAAAATTGTGTGCAGCCGTCGCGCTCCGATATTTTCCGTCTCCTACTTTATCGGCATAATCAGCAATGGCATCAATCGCATCCTCGGTAAACTCCAGCTCCACGCCCTCTGTTTCTAAAAGCGCGGAATACTGTTTGATCAGAGCATTTTTGGGCTGCGTCAGAATCATTTTAAATTCTTTACTACCTAAGCTCTCCAGATGGACGCGAATCGGAAATCTGCCCTGCAGCTCAGGAATCAGGTCCGATGGCTTGGATACGTGAAAAGCTCCGGCGGCGATAAATAAAACATGATCTGTCTTGACCGGCCCATACTTGGTATTGACAGTCGAGCCCTCGATCAGCGGCAATATGTCCCGCTGCACTCCCTCCCGGGAAACATCCGGTCCGTGCATATCGCCTCGGCTGGCAATTTTATCAATCTCATCAAGAAAGACGATGCCCGTTTGCTCAACCCGCTCCAGAGCTTCACTCTGCACGGCATCGATGTCGATTAATTTCTCTGCTTCCTCGTGAGCCAGAATCTTCATCGCATCCTTGACTGTTATTTTTTTGCGGCGATGCTTCTTAGGCATCATGCTGCCAAACATTTCATTCAAATTCATCCCGATTTCCTCATTGGCCCCTAAAAAGGCGCCCATAAAGGGATTGCTGCTCTCCTCGATATCTACTTCCACCGTATTGTTATCCAGTTTGCCCGCGCGGAGAAGCTGCAGCATCTTTTCTCTCTTCTCCCCCTCGTCACTGCTTTCTTCTTTGACTGAATGGTCTTCTGGCGGTGCGGAGGCCTGTCCACCGAAAAGCGAGGCAAAAGGATTGCTCGGCTTTTCTATTTTTTTCGGACCGCGGATCAATAGACTGATGACCCGTTCCTCAGCCATCCGATACGCCCGCTCCTCAACTTCCGTCTCTTTTTCCAAACGAACGCCCCGAATAGCCGACTCGACTAAATCCCGGACAATCGACTCGACGTCTCTTCCGACATAACCAACCTCGGTAAACTTGGTCGCTTCAATCTTGAGAAACGGAGCCTTATCAAGCTTGGCCAAGCGTCGGGCAATCTCCGTCTTCCCCACCCCTGTCGGCCCGATCATCAAAATATTTTTGGGGAAGACCTCATCCCGAATTGTTTCATCCAGCATCTTGCGGCGAATCCGATTGCGGAGAGCAATCGCCACGGCTTTTTTGGCTTGTTTTTGCCCGATGATATACTTGTCAAGCTCGGCAACAACCTGACTTGGTGTTAATCCTTCCACGTCACTTGCCTCCTGTTAATTCTTCTAGAGAAATATTATCGTTAGTGTAGATACAAATTGAGGCTGCGATGTGCATCGATTCCACCGCTATTTCCGCCGCCGTCATCTCTGTGTGTCGGTGCATCGCCTTGGCTGCCGCGATAGCATATGAACCTCCCGATCCAATTGCAATTACCTCATCGTCCGGCTCGATTACTTCACCATTCCCCGAAATTAAAAGCGTGTGTTCGGCGTCCATCGCCAATAGCATCGCCTCAAGCCGCTGTAATATTTTGTTTGTTCGCCATTCCTTGGCGAGTTCCACGGCAGAGCGCACCAAATTACCGTTGTATTCCTCCAGCTTCGATTCAAACTTATCAAATAGAGTAAAGGCATCGGCCACCGACCCGGCAAAACCTGCCACCACTTGATCCTTGTAGAGTCGCCGGACCTTCTTGGCACTGGACTTCATAATCGTGTTACCCAAAGTCACCTGTCCGTCGCCCGCCATAGCAGCCTGCCCGTTTTTGCGAACGGCAACAATCGTTGTAGCTTCCAATTGATAATCCTCCTTAAGCCCTAGGGTGGGCATCATTATATACCTGGCGCATTTTTTCGTGAGATACGTGAGTATAAATCTGCGTCGTCGAAATTTCCACATGTCCCAGCAATTCCTGAACGCTGCGCAGATCAGCCCCGGCATTTAGTAAATGCGTGGCAAAAGAATGCCGAAGCATATGGGGGCTGACATGCCGTCCCAGCGCCGCTCGCTTGACTACATCGTCCAACATGCGCCGCACACTCCGGGCCGTCAATCGACCGCCAAAACGATTCAAAAAAAGCGCCGCCTCAGGAGTGCCCTGTCCACGTTGCTGTAGTAAAACGAGGCGAGCCGAACGACAGTATTCCTCAATCGCTGCGATCGCCGGCTCTCCCAGGGGAATGATCCGGTCCTTTTGACCCTTGCCGTGCACCAAGACGTACTCACCCATATAATTAAGGTCTCCGACGTCAAGGCCGACCAACTCACCGACTCGCATGCCTGTCGCATACAAAAGCTCCAGAATGGCAGCATCACGCTTCCCTAACGGGGTATTCTTGTTCGCTGCATCCAGGAGCGTATTAATTTCAGATTCCATTAAGAATCGTGGCAGCTTTTTGTCAAGCTTAGGTGAAGACACCGCCTCCAGCGGATTGCTGACCAGCTCACCTTCGTGACAGAGGTAGCGAAAATAGCTGCGTACCGCAACCACCTTCCGCGCCACACTGCGCCGAGCATAGCCATCACGCTGTAATTGCCCCATCCAGGCCCTGACATCCAGCGGATCGATTTCTTGCGGGTTAAGGACTCTGCGGCGCGAAGCTACCCAAGCAAAGAACTGCTGCAAATCCGTGCGGTAGGCGGTCACAGTGTGAACTGAAGCATTCCTTTCTGCCTCTAAATAACGAAAAAAAGAAACTTCAGCCTCCACCCTTCCCACCTCCTGTCAATTATGATGGCTAAGGGTATGTTAGCATAAAGCTTCTAGGACAACAATAGATTTAAAGGATTATTTTCTTAATTGTCTGAATATTCTCAATTGCCCTTTTGGCTTGCATTTCTTTTTTCTCTCGACTGCTTTTAACACGGCAATCAAGGTCCGGAAATAAACCAAAATTTATATTCATCGGCTGGAAGTCTTTGTTTGGCGTCGAGATATGGCGCGCCAAGGCCCCCATCGCGGTTTCGGTCGGAAATTTAATCAGAGGCAGATTCCTCACAAGCATTGCCCCCTGAATCCCTGCCATCATCCCTGAGGCCGCCGACTCAACATAACCCTCGACCCCCGCGACCTGACCCGCCATAAATATCTTGGGAGAATCCTTGAATTGCCAAGTCTCGGTGAGAAATTTAGGAGCATCGATAAAAGTATTGCGATGAATCATTCCATAGCGCAAAAACTCAGCTCGGGCCAAGGCTGGAATCATGCGAAAAACCCGCTCCTGTTCCTTGCGGAGAAGACTCGTCTGAAATCCAACCAGATTCATCATCGTCGAGGCTTGGTTTTCTTTGCGCAGCTGCACTACACCATGGAAGCGCTTGCCAGTAGCTGGGTCTTCTAGCCCCACAGGCTTAAGCGGTCCAAAAAGCAAAGTCTGCTTGCCGCGGCTGGCCATTTCTTCAACAGGCATGCACCCCTCAAAGTAGATTGGTTTTTCAAAATCCCGCAATGCAAACCTCTCAGCAGCGATCAGCTCCTGCCAAAAAGCATTGTACGTCCCTTCATCCATCGGACAATTGAGATAGTCGTCATCCCCCTTACCGTAGCGGGATCCCCAGAATGCATTCTCCATATCGATGCTGTCACAACTGACAATAGGAGCAAGGGCATCATAAAAATGCAAATATTCGGCGCCAAGCAAGCCAGCAAGCCGCTGCGTCAGGGCTTCGGAAGTCAGTGGTCCACTGGCAATAATCCAATAATCATCGCTGGAAAAATCAACAACCTCCTGGCGACACACATTTATCAAGGGGTGTCCGGCAACCATTTCAGTCACCTTTTTGGCGAATAAATCCCGGTCAACAGCCAAGGCACTCCCGGCCGGAACCCGACAGGCGTCGGCACAATGCATAATCAGCGAATCCAACATCCGCATCTCTTCTTTCAAAACACCGACTGCGTTGCCAAGCTGATCCGAGCGCAAAGAATTGCTACACACCAGTTCGGCAAAATCTCCAGTGGTGTGTGCTGGCGTCATTTTCTCCGGCCGCATTTCAAATAGGTTGACACTACAACCCCGCTTTGCTAGCTGCCACGCTGCTTCGCAACCAGCCAGACCTGCCCCGACAACATTAATCTCCGGCATTTTCTTGACTCTTTTCTTTTCCTTCAGGCTTTTTGCGCGAAGGACAATTTTCGTTATTGCAAATCACTTGTTCTTTGCCGCGGCCCCATTTATGGACGAGAATTCCATCATCGCATTGGGTGCACTTCCAGTTCTCTTCAAGGGGGCGATCCCATAAAATAAAATTACAGTCGGGATAATTCTGGCAGCCCCAGAAAGTTTTCTTGCGCTTACTCTTCTTCTCAACCATACGTCGCTTGCATATCGGGCACTCAGCCGCCACCTCTTTAACTATCGGCTTTGTGAAGCGGCACTCCGGATAGCCTGGGCAGGCTAAAAAATCCCCAAAACGGCCACTGCGAATAATTAAATTTTTTCCGCAATTCGGACAAATTTCTTCTGTCACCACCGGTTCCAACGAAAGCTTGGGAATTTTTTCTTCCGCCACAGTCATTTTCGTTTCAAACGGACCATAAAATTCCGCCAGGACGTTTGTCCATACTTGATTGCCCTCTTCGATCATATCCAGCTTCGCTTCCATCTGGGCAGTAAAGGTAATATCAATAATCTCCGGGAAAAATTCCTTCAGCATATTGACGACCATTTGACCAAGATCAGTTGATGCAAAGCGCTTTTGGGCCTTGACGATATAGCCACGCTGCACCAAGGTATCCACGATAGGTGCGTATGTACTGGGGCGGCCTATCCCCTGCTCTTCCAAGGTTTTAACTAAAGTCGCCTCGGTGAACAGCGGGGGAGGCTCAGTGAAATGCTGCTTTTTGACAACGCCATCATCAGCCAGGACCAGCAACTCCCCCTCTTCCAGCACAGGGAGTTTCTTTTGCGCCTCTCCATCCTTCTCGTCCGCGCCTTCTGTATACAAAATGGTAAAACCTTTAAACTTCACCTTGCTCCCGGTGGCGCGGAACAGACAATTTCCGCAAACAATATCCGCCGCAACCGTATCGAAAACAGCTGCTTTCATTTGACTGGCGACATAGCGGTCCCAAATCAATTTGTAGAGACGAAACTGATCCTTCGTCAGAAATTTTTCCGCTTCGCCTGGTTCAATGACGACGAGGGAAGGCCGAATCGCTTCATGAGCATCCTGAGCCCCTTTTTTTGTTGCATACTTGTTTGGTTTTGCCGGATAGTATTCCGCGCCATACTTCCCGACGATGTAATCCTTCGCCTCTCCGGCTGCCAGTTCCGAAATTCGGGTCGAATCCGTCCTCATATACGTAATCAGACCGATCGTCCCATGCTTGCCGACGGCTAAACCTTCATAAAGCTGCTGCGCTACCGACATCGTCTTCTTAGCCGTAAAATTAAGTTTCCTCGAAGCCTCTTGCTGCAATGTGCTAGTGATAAATGGCGGAGCAGTATTGCGAATCTTTGTGCTGTATTTAAGCTGCTCCACCTTAAAATCATTTTTACTACAATCAGCTAAAATACTGTCAGCCGATTTTTCATCTTTTAATTCCGCTTTTTTCCCGGCATATTTTAGCAATTTTGCCTCAAAGGTTTCTTTTTTGCCATCCTTATGGAGCGCAACCGAAACAGTCCAATACTCTTCCTCGACAAAATTACGAATTGCTTCATCACGATCGCAAATCAAACGCAAGGCTGCTGATTGAACTCTCCCGGCTGAAAGCCCCTTGCGGATTTTACGCCACAACAACGGGCTGAGCTTGTATCCGACAATACGATCCAGAATTCTTCTGGCCTGCTGTGCGTCAACAAGATTCATATTGATCGGTCGCGGGTTTTTAATGGCGTCAGTGACAGCCTGTTTGGTTATTTCATTAAACTCGACCCGGGTAATTTTCTCCGGATTACTTTTAAGCATCTGCGATATGTGCCAGGAAATGGCTTCCCCTTCGCGGTCAGGGTCAGTCGCGAGGAATATTTTATCCGCATCCTTGACAGTTTTACGCAGCTCCTTAATCACATCGCCCTTTCCACGAATAGCGATGTACTTTGGTTCAAAGTTATTCTCCGTATCGACACCAAAACGACTCTTGGGAAGATCACGAATATGTCCTTTCGAGGCCACAATCACGTAATTCTTGCCCAAAAATTTTCCAATTGTTTTTGATTTGGCAGGTGACTCAACAATAACAACGTTTTTTGTCAAGATTATTCTCCTATCCTAAATATTAGCTATTTTGACGTAATGCCCGTCCGGCACCATCCGCAACAAACCCTTCAACTCTAGCCTGACCAAAGTCGCTCTGACGCTTTCAGCTGGCAAACCAGTTGTCGCAATTATATCATCAATCGTACTTTGCACAACCACCCCATCGACAACGCTACGCTCTATCTCTGTCAAATCAGCCATCTCTCCCGGCTTAACAATCGAAAAAGCCATCCCATAATCCTCCAAGATATCAGAGGCCCGGGTCATCAGCTTGGCGCCCTGCTGCAACAGACGATTGGTCCCCTTGCTGACAGGGCTGGTGATATTGCCTGGAACTGCATAGACATCCCGGCCTTGCTCCAGCGCAAAATCCACCGTAATCAAAGTGCCGCTTTTCTCGGCCGCCTCCACAACGACCACTCCGTCAACCAAACCGCTGATTAGCCGGTTGCGCCGAGGAAAATTAAAAGGCAGTGGCGGTTTTCCCAGGGGAAACTCCGACCAGATTGCACCAGCTGAGGCAATTTGGTCATACAATAACTTATTTTCCGCCGGATAGCAAATATCCACCCCACAACCAAGCACTGCCCAAGTGGTCGACCCCCCTGCCACAGCGCCCTTATGCGACTCGGTGTCGATGCCCCGGGCAAGCCCACTTACAATCAAAACACCCGCTTCACCCAGCTCTTTAGCCAAATTATATGCGACAGTCCGGCCATAAGTTGTGCAATTACGGGCCCCGACCATTCCGATAGCAACTGAAAACTCCTCTGAAGGCACCTTCCCCTTAAGGTACAAAATGCGTGGCGGATCAAAGATAGCGCGAATCCGGGCCGGGTAATCCGCTTCGTTTAGCTCAATGACCCGAATTCCCGCCTTATAAATGTCCTCGTAGGCCTGTTGCAGCGAAAAGTTTCGGCAATGCTGGTAAACCTTTTCCCCTAGCTTGACCCCTAAGGCCTCCCGAAGTGCTGCCGGAGAACCGCTCCATGCCTCAGACAGGCAACCAAAAAAAAATTCCATCCGCATCATACTCTTAGGTCCGACACAATCCAAATATGAAAGGCCAACAGCAGCGTCTTTATCAGATATCATCGTCTTTCTCCCATCGTCAGTTAAATAATCGAGCGATCCAGAGCCCGATACCCAATTGCCTCCGCTAAATGTTCTTCTTCGATATTTTCACTCATTACCAGATCTGCAATTGTCCTGGCCACCTTTAAAATACGGTCATGAGCCCTCGCTGAAAGATTCATCTGCTTAAAAGCCGCTTCCATTAATTGTTGACTCTCCCGTGACAGGCCGCAATATTTTTTCAGTTGCTGATTATTCATTCGCCCGTTTCTGTTGCACAAAGAACGTTTAAATCTTAAATCTTGCAACCCGACAGCACTCTCGACCTGCCGGCGCATTTCCTCAGATGAGAGCGCCGACCGAGACGAATTTAAATCCTCGTAGGCTGTCCGCGGAACAGTTAGTTGAATGTCGATCCGATCCATCACCGGTCCCGAAAATTTGCGTCGGTACCGGCTGACCATCAAGGGGGTACACTGACAGCTTTGTCGACTATCACCTAAATATCCACAAGGACAAGGATTACTCGCCGCCACCAGCATTATGTCCGCAGGAAACCTCAGACTCCCGGCTGCCCTTGAAATAGTGACGTGACGGTCCTCCAGAGGTTGCCGCAACACTTCCAAAACATCGCGGCGATACTCAGCCAGCTCGTCTAAAAACAAAACACCATTGTGGGATAAGCTGACCTCGCCAGGACGGGGGTTAGAGCCGCCTCCCACCATTCCAGCCAGCGAGATGCTGTGATGCGGCGAACGAAAGGGACGCGAACGAATAAGCCCGCCACGGGATATTTCCCCGGCGATGCTATATATTTTTGAAATTTCCAGGAGTTCGTCTTCGCCCAGCAATGGCATCACTGTCGGAATGCGTTTAGCCAGCATAGTTTTTCCCGAACCAGGCGGTCCCATCAACAAAACATTGTGAAAACCGGCTGCAGCAATTAAAATTGCCCGCTTGGCTTGTTCTTGACCCCGCACCTCGGAAAAATCCAACTCATCTGGCTGATTTATCGAACCTGCCGCTAAGGCCTGTCGCTGATACGGTGGAATCTCATTTGTCCCCAGCAGAAAACCCACGCTATCAGCTAGACTGCTCACCGGAATTATCTCGATCCCCGAAACCAAGCCTGCTTCGTCAGCATTTGCCTCCGGCACCATCACTATCTTGGCCCCATGATTACGTGCCGCCAAAACCAGGGCCAAAACACCGCGAATCGGCCGGACGCTGCCATCAAGCCCTAATTCTCCAAAGACATAACACTCTGTGAATTGTGTATCGATCTCCAGAGCCGCTAAAATCAAGGCCATCGCCATCGGCAAATCATAGAGTGGTCCTTCCTTGCGCCGATCTCCAGGAGCAAGATTAACTGTAACCCGTCGGGCCGGAAACTTATACCCGGAATTGCCGACAGCAGCCCGCACCCTTTCCTTAGCCTCCCTGACAGAAATGTCCGGCAAACCAACCAATTCAAATCCCGGCATTGTGTTCGCCGCAACGTTAACTTCCACCTGAACCGGGTATCCATCGACACCCTCCAAGGCACAGCTCATTATTTTTGCTAGCATTAAGTTTCCTCCTGCAGTCGCTTGTCTCGGGGATAAAAAAAACTTAAAATCATAAGGGGAAGAAAATAAGAGAAAAGAGGATTAAGATGGATATACTTTCAGTCAAAGAAAGTCTTTTGGTGGTTATTGATATTCAGGAGAAACTATTGTCGGTCATGGCCAACAAAAACCGTCTGCTCGACAAAGCCACGCAACTAACCGGCGGGATTGCCAGTTTGGGGATTCCTGTTATCATCACTGAGCAGTACCCAAAGGGACTTGGCCCCACCAGCCCGGTATTAATCAAAGCCGCCGGGGACTATGCGCGCTTCGAAAAAACATCTTTCGGGTGTTTGGCGGAATGCGCATTTCAGGAGCATCTATTCCAAAGTGGAAAAAAGCAAATCATCGTCTGCGGCATCGAAGCTCACATCTGCGTTCATCAAACCGTCCAACAGTTGCTCGCAGCCGACTATCAAGTTTTTCTGGCCGCCGATGCCTGTGGCAGCAGAGCAAAAGGCGATTACAAACTAGCTCTTGCCAGCATGACGCACATGGGTTGTCGTATCGGCAGCAGCGAAATGTTTCTCTTTGAACTGCTGCAAAGCTCCCGCAACCCTTGCTTTAAAACCATTTCAGCCATCATTAAATAGATGCCTCGCCCAAAGGATAAACCAACGAGCGGCCAAGGGCGGTTTGCACCCGCACATAGCCCGAGAGCGCGGCGTCCATCGCGGGATCGCCTGTATCGGCGGTCAGTGGCTTTCCTCCTAAGGATAGGATTTTGCTTTCCGTTGCGGCGACTATAATATTGTCCTGCCCCACCCGACAGAGCACCCGATGACTCAGCTGTTGATTACCCCGACCAAAGACGTGACCTTGCCCGCCAATAACTGTCACAACAGCGACAGCCGGACCCGTATCCAGGGCAGCCAACAAATCTTTTTCGGTGGCATCAGCACAGACCAAATGTCCGTCCCTAACGATATCCACTCCTAAAAGAGTTTTTTCAACCCCCAGCCACTGAGCAACAGCGCGCAAAGTCGTGCCCGGCCCTAAAAAATAATACTTATCCGGCTCCATCATTTTAACGATCTGGCCCGCTAGTGAATCGAGGGCCGCTAGCTCTCCCGCTGTACTGCCGGCTTTCGCACTTTGCAACAAATTCCGATATACCGGAACCTGCATGTAGCCGTACAGACTGGCTGACAATCGATTACTGCGAAATGCCTCCTCGTCGATATCCATGACTTCGGCTTCCCGTAAGGGCAATGCTTGGCCAGCCTGCAAAAAACGTACTAGCAAGTCACCGGCGGCTGACGGAGTAGTTGCGTAAACCGCCGAATGCATTTTTACACCGGAGGGAATCCCGATTACCGGGAGATTCTGTCCGACGACATCCATGATATCCCTGGCAGTGCCATCGCCTCCAGCAAAAATCAATAATTCAATCTGCTGCTGCAACAGCGCCGCAGCAGCAGCTTTGGTATCCTCAGCCGTCGACACAGCTTTGACTGGGTGACCGACCGTCTTAAAATCAAATTCAGTCGCCTGCAAAACGTCGGCTCCCATTTCTCCGCCAAAGGTAGAAAAGCACAACTCGGGCGCCAAACGGGTACACCGAAGCAAACAATGGCTGACCCTTGCGCTTGCTTGCGCAACAGCACCCATCGCTAACGCCTGGGAAACAATTTCTGCTCCGTCGCTCCCCTTCAAACCGACGCTGCCGCCGATGCCAGCCAAAGGATTGATAATTAATCCAATTCGTCGCATCTTCTTGCCTTTATTCAGCGTCAGCCGCTAAATTTTGCTTGCGCAAATGAGACCGCCATGTCGATGACCATTTTCCATGAACCTCAAAGACATCGTGATCTTTGAGTTTGGATTTAGACTGACAAAAAGGTGCGTTTTCAATCATCTCTGGGGCACTGTGAGCTTCCTCACAGGCCTGTGCCAAAGCTTTTGCCCAATAATCACAGTCCTCTCGCGAATATGTTTCGCACGGCTCTGGGGTAAAAGGTTCGGGCACCACCCACGGATGATGGCTGAGCCAATAGCTCTGAATGCCAAAATCAACGAAGCGTCGCTGGATATCTTCCGTCCCAAATCCAGTTGCTTCTTTTAGTCTTTCCAATGAAAACCGCCCCTGATCCAGGCGACGATGTCCCTCAGCGTAAGGCAAAGTCACCCCGGGAATTTCAAGCAGCTTTTTGGTCAGATAATTATTATTAATGACTGCGGTCTCCGCAACCATCCGCAGACCCTCGGCCCCCATACTCATAACCCAGGCATAGCCCCGCATCACCACTTGCCAGTTGCCCATGAAGGATCGGATTTTACCGATCGAATCGGGGCGCTGATAATCCAGAAAATACTTTTCCCCATCAAAGCCAACTGTCGGCACAGGCAAATACTTCGCCAAATGCTCGCGAACACACAAAACACCGCCTGCTGGACCCTCGCAACCATGAGGCGAAGAAAAAGTCTTATGCAGATTAAAGTGACAAGAATCAAACCCAGCTTCTTTTGCCCGCGCAATCCCCAAAATTCCATTCGAATTTGCTTGATCGTAAAAGCAAAGTCCTCCCACATCATGCACCATTTTAACTATTTCTGCGATTTGGGGGTTGTAAATCCCCGTGTCTTCCGGGTTTGTAATCATTATTCCCGCGGTCCGCTCCGAAACTATCGTCTTAAGAGCCTCAATGTCCGGATAGCCATTCTCGTTGGGCATCAGGTTAATAACATCAAATCCAGCTGTGGCAGGGGTTGCCGAGTCGCAAGGATGGGAAAAAATAGTCGTAATTATCTCTCGTCGTTGCGCCAACTCGCCACGCTCTTCATGATACTTCCGCACAATACAGGCATTTGTAAAGACCGCATCAGATCCACCTCCAGGCTGGAAGGAAAACTCATCCATCCCGGATATCTCATGCAAAAAACCACCAAACCGATAGACAATTTCAAGAATGCCCTGAACAGTGCTCTCGTCCTGATACGGGTGGAGCTCACACATCTGCGGCGAACGAACCATCTCTTCATGCAGTTTGGGGCTGTATTTCATCGTACAAGTACCCTCACTGATATCGATACCTGTCTCCATGCCTACAGTCATCTGCGATAAGCGAAGAAAATGCCTCAAGACATGGTACTGGGACAGCTCAGGTAATTTAGGAGCCGCCTTGCGCTGCATCCCGGCAGGAACAAATTGTCGCCAATTGCCCACTTTTTCTTGCACCGCTTTTTCCGCAGCCGCCGGGATAATCCCCCGCTCGCCTTTTTCCCCCAACGTCATGATAACCGGCTCATCCCACTTGGCACTATGGTAATTCATCAGCTTGACATCTTTCATTTCAGCACCTCCCGCACAGACTTCACCAAGCAATCTATATCCTCTTTGCTACACATTTCCGTGACGCAGTACAAGGATTTACCCTGCATCAAAGCGTCAGCTTTGCCCAAATCAATGCCGCCAAAAATACCCTTCTGGAGCAAAGCGTGATTAATCTCGGCAACAGATTTGCCCGTGGCGGAAAAATCCACAACAAATTCTTTGAAAAAACTGTCGGTAAAAGCAACCTGTACTTTGTCGACAGCGGCAAGCGCCTGCGCTGCGTAATGCGCCCGCTGAATAATCGTCTCTCCGATCTCCTGCATCCCCTGGGGGCCCATCAAGGCAAGATAAACGGCAGCGCCGATAGTATAAAGGCCTGAAGCCGTGCCAACCCAGTCCTTGCCCTGATCCCGGGTACCATACGATGTACGTTCAGCCATCACTTCACCAAAGATATATTCATCTTTGACAGTTTCGGCTATCGAGTAAAGGGCCAAAGGACACTCCTCGGCGTACTCTTTATGATCATGAAAGGCTAAAAATCCCGACACACCGCCACCATAGCTCATGTGAATTCCCAAGGACTGCAAGTCACCTACTGCAATGTCTGCCCCATACAGCCCCGGTGCTTCCAGCACTCCAAGGGAGAGCGGGTCAACCCCGGCAATCGCTATCGCTCCCTGGGCGCGAGCCAGGCGAAAGATTTCCTCAGCCTGTCCTTCGACCTGACCCCAAAAATTAGGATTCTCCAAATAGACCGCTGCCACATCTGCTGAAAGATGGGCGGTGTAATCCTCCAGATCTAGTTGCCCAGTAGCTTGATCGACCTTCACAATGACTACCTTAACCGCATTTGCCATGCTTTCAGGTTGACAAAATGTCCGAATGACAGCCAGTCTTTCCGGTGATATGTTAGCAGGCACCAAGACCTGTCGTCGACCTGTCAGGCGACTGGCCATCCGAATCGCGCTGCCCGCCGCGGAGCCCCAGTCATATGTGGGTTCACTGACAACATCCATCTCCAACAGCTCGCCCATCATGCTGTAAAACTCGAAGCGGGCCTGATATTTTCCGGAGTCAGAGTAGATCGACCCACAATAGGCCGTTAAAAATTCCGACCGGTTAATAATTTCATCAACGACCGCTGGTACGTGATGTCGGGCGCAGCCTCCGCCCAAAAAGCACAGATTATCCTCGCAGGTAGTATTGCGTTTTAGCAATTTTTGCAAATGCCGCTTTAAATCAGCCTCAGCCATCATGGCCTCGGGCAGATTGAGCTCACCTCTAAAACGCAATGATTCGGGGATTTCCTGATATATTTCTTCTACATCCTTGATTCCAATTTCCCGGAGCATCTCTTCCCGGACATGGGGCACAGAGTTTGGGATATACGGGTGAACAAATGGTTGCTTCTGCATCGACAATCTACCTCCTGAATTCTTAATAATAAAACTCACTAGGGCCTTTATATTCCTGCAAAGTATTACCACCATCGATGACCACCATCTGACCGGTAACATAGCTGACGTCATCGGAGGCCAAAAATGTTATCACCTTGCCGACTTCCTCCGCTGTCCCACAGCGGCCAATGGGAGTATTTTTCCCGGCAATTAACTCCGCCTCGGTGGAAGATCCCGTTTCAATCCAGCCTGGTGCCACGGAGTTGACGGTAATGCCGTCCTTGGCCACCTCGATTGCCAAAGTTCGCGTCAAGCCCATTATGGCCGCCTTGGCTGCAGCATAGCCGGCTTCACCTGGATTACTCACCAACGGACCAGTCACCGAGGAAGTATTGACAATCCGACCATATTTAGCAGCCTGCATATACGGCAACACCGCTTTAATACTAAAAAAACAAGTGTTGAGCGTGATACCCAGCTGATGTTGCCAATCATCCAAATCCATCGTCGCCACATCACTAAAAGTTTCCTGGCGATTAAGCGTCGCCATTCCAGCATTATTGACTAAAACATCAATTCCCCCCAGTTTCTCCTGGGCCACCTCCATCGCCTTTGCTACATTGCTGTAAACCGATAAATCCGTCGCGTAACCGAAGGCCTTGTTCCCGTAGGATCGTAGCGTTGCAGCCCGTTCTTCGATCCGATCCGTGGTGGAAATGACAAACAAATCCGCCCCCTCTTTTGCAAACAAATTTGCCGTCGCAAACCCGATCCCCAGTGGGCTGCCAGCCCCCGTCAAAACAATTCTTTTTCCTTTGAAGCGATCACTCATCAACTTGCCCCTCTCTTTTTATCTAGTTGGTATGCCCAAAGCCTTGAGACGACGATAGAGTGTCGTCTCGCTAATCCCTAAATGTTTAGCGGCCTGCCTCTTCCCGGACAAGTCGTTGCCATATTGCTGCAGCGCCTTGACGATAGCTTCGCGTTGCGTCTGATCAACCACAGCGCCTAGGCTGTGCCCTCGATTCATTTCGCTTCGCTTAAAACGCGGCGGCAGGCTCTCAAGTCGGATGACCGAGCCGGCCTCCATGTTCACTGCGTATTCAACTGCATTCTCTAACTCTCGGACATTCCCAGGCCAGGAATGCTGCAATAACACGGCAGTAGCCGCAACATCAAACCCTAAAATGCATTTCCCATGGATGCGGTTGTGCTTTATTAACGTACTGCGCAGCAATAATTCGATATCATCGCGCCTCTCCCGCAATGGCGGAATCACGAGGGGTATTACGTTCAGGCGAAAATATAAATCTTCGCGAAATTCGCCATCGAGCATCATCTCTTCCAGATCTCGGTTGGTTGCTGCAACAACTCGCACATCCACCGGAATAATTCGGTTGCCACCCACCCTTTCCATCTCTCGCCGTTGTAAAACATGCAAAAGTTTGACCTGAAGATGGAGTGGCAAATCTCCAATTTCATCCAAAAAAACAGTCCCGCCATCAGCCAGCTCGAATTTGCCGGCCTTGCCTCCTCGATTAGCACCTGTAAAAGCCCCCGACTCATAACCGAACAATTCACTTTCCAGCAATGTATCGGGAATAGCACCACAATTGACCGTCACAAAAGGCTGTCTGGCCCGTGGCGACGCATAGTGAATCGCCCGAGCAAAAAGCTCCTTGCCTGTCCCGCTTTCCCCCGTAATCAAAACGGTCGACATCCCTTTAGCCACCGTCTCGGCAGTTTTCTTTAACTTATCCATCACTTCAGAAATTGAAAGAATATCTTCAAAAGAGGATGAATGCTTTTCCTCAGCCAAAGCATAAATCATTTCCCGCACTTCAGCGATTCCCTTAAAAGAAACAACCGCGCCAATGACATGATGGCTTTCCTTTTGCAAAGGATCAGTCGTAAAAATCGGAGAGATATTGGCCATGAAATGCCGACTCGTGCCATCCTTTCCCCCATAAATCTCTTCCCGCCGATGAAAAGGCTGTCCGGAGGCTATTACTTCTCTGACAGGCGAATCCGGCCATATGTCCGTTAGTATTCTTCCCGCAATGTATTCTCTAGGTTTGCCCAGCAGCTGCTCAGCCATTAAGTTGCAGCTGGTAATCCGGCCATGCCCGTCGACGGCAATAATGCCCTCGCTAATCGACTCCAGAATCGAGCGCAGCTCGCCGGTCAGTTCCAGCTCTGAAACTCGACTAGCCAGCAAAAAAGCCATCCTGCGTAAAAAATTCAACAACTGCTCCGTGTTTTTCAGCAAAAGTGTTTTTTGCTCATCATCAAAGGCCACCAGCCCCATCAACCCGATAATGTCTTCCCCTAGTCGCACCGGTGCACAGACTTCAGCCATCTCACCTTCGACTGCGCCCCACTCAGCACTAAAATTTTTATCCGAGACGATGCGCTCCTGCCCGTCGCAGAGAGCATTGGCATACATTAATCCTGAGTCCAGCTTGCCCTCTTCCTCGAGGCTGCCAACCTTTGCCTTGTAGCGCCCTGTGCCAGCAACAATCTTTAAATTGTCGTCGACAATTTCGGTCTCGACGCCGATCACATCCGTAATCGCTTCCGCCACTTGCTGAGCAGTCACTCTAATCGACCACAATCGGGACATAATCTCACATCCTCGTAATTCGACACTTTACCCGCCGAGATACGCCTTGCTGACCAGTTCATTATTGGCAACATCATGACCAGTACCCTCAAGGACGATGCTCCCCGTCTCCAAAACATAGGCATAGTCCGCAACATTGAGGGCTGCATGAGCGTTTTGCTCGATTAGCAAAATTGTCATCCCCTCTTCATTCAGTTGGCGAATGATGCGAAAAATCTCCTGGACAATTAACGGAGCCAACCCTAGCGACGGCTCATCCATCATCAATACTTTCGGCCGGGACATCAAAGCCCGTCCCACTGCCAGCATCTGCTGCTCCCCACCTGACAATGTACCACCCGCCTGCCACTCGCGCTCCTTGAGGCGCGGAAACATTTCCATAACCATCCCCAGATCATTTTTAATTTCCTGATGATTATTGCGAGCAAAAGCACCCAGCTTTAAATTCTCTAAAACAGTCAAGTTCGGGAAGATCCGCCTGCCCTCAGGCACCATTGTAATGCCTCTCTTGACTTTTTCGGCCGTCGGCACGTTAGTCACTTCCGCATCACCAAAAAAAACCTTGCCATCCGAGGCCTTGGTTAAGCCGATGATTGCGCGTAAAGTCGTGCTCTTCCCAGCGCCATTCGCGCCAATCAAGGTGACAATCTTACCGGACGGCACCTCAAAGCTAACCCCCTGCAGAGCGTGGATGCCACCGTAGTGCACGTGGAGATTCTCAACTCTAAGCATCCTCACTCACCCCCAAATAAGCCGCAATGACTTTTTTATCCTTCTTAATCTCCTCTGGTAGCCCCTCGGCAATCTCGATGCCATGATCGAGGACATAAATCCGCTCACAGACACCCATGACAACCTTCATATCGTGCTCAATCATCAAAATAGTCAGATCGTACTCATCTCGGATGTGCCGGATAAAGCCCATCAGGTCCTGACCCTCGTGGGGATTCATCCCAGCCGCCGGTTCATCCAGCAACAGCAATTGAGGGCGGGTAGCGAGGGCTCGGGCAATCTCCAGTCGCCTTTGCTGCCCATAGGGCAAAGAATCAGCCTGCTCATCTCTTAGATCGGATAAGCCCAAGGACTGCAACAGTTTTTCTGAAGATTCGTAAAACTGCCGCATCTCCCGCCGATACCGGGGCAGCCGCAAGACAGCCTCCGCATATGTCGAGCGCAGGTGGACATGGTGCGCAATCAAGACATTCTCGAATACCGACAGCCTGCCAAAAAGTCGAATATTTTGAAAAGTCCGGGCAATGCCCATCCGGTTAATCTTATCGGGCGTCAGGCGCCGTCCGCCCCGCAGATTGGAAATGTTTCGATCCTTAAAAGTGATACTCCCTGAAGTCGGTTGATAAACAGCCGTCAACATATTAAAGATTGTCGTCTTCCCAGCCCCATTGGGCCCAATCAATCCAACAATCTCCCCCTCGTTAATTCCCATGCTAAAACGATTAACCGCCGTCAGTCCTCCAAAATTAATCGTCAAATGTTCAATCGCCATCAACATCTTATGCTTCCCCCCTTGGCGCCGCACCGAGCAATTTTTTTAGCTGACCATATTTCTCCTTAAAAAATTGCCAACTCAGTTCTCTACTTCCCATAAATCCCCGCTGATAAAAGATGATCACCATCATCAGCAAGGCCGAAAATATAACCATCCGCATCCCTGAAATCCCCGGGATGGTAAAAGATCCAATCACCATGGGCGACTCGACAAAACGCAACCACTCCAAAAGAATCGTGATAACAACCGCCGCTATAATCGAGCCCGAGATGCTCCCAAGCCCTCCCAGCACAACAATCAGCAATATTTGAAAGGTAAATCCAAACTTAAAGATGCCCGGTTCAATCGAAGTAAGAAGATTAGCGTACAAAGCGCCCCCGAGGCCTGCCATCGCCGACCCGATCAAAAACGCCATCAGTTTATGCCGAAACAAATTTATCCCCATTGCCTCCGCGGCGATTTCATTTTCACGAATCGCCTTGAAAGCCATCCCATAAGAGCTACGAATCAGCAAAACAGTAAAGATAATCGCGGCAACCGCGACGCCCCAACTCCATGTCAAGTTGGTGTAGGAGGGAATCGATTTAAGTCCTAGCGCCCCATTAGTCAGGCCCTGGGTGTTAGTCAGTACGATGCGAATAATTTCGGCAAATCCCAACGAGGCGATTGCTAGATAATCGTCCCTGAGCCGCAAAACCGGAATCCCAATCAAGGCCGCAAAAAAGACCGTTACAAGTACCGCAATGATCATCGCCGGCAAAAATCCCAGCTCCACTTCCGCCAGCCACGGCACTATCGGCTTGATAAAGAAATTAATCTGTTTAGCCGATGCCGGCATTGTCAGCAAGGCCGAAGTATATGCTCCGATAGCCATGAAGCCTGCATGTCCAAGGGAAAACAAACCCGTAAACCCGTTGATTATGTTAAGTCCCAACGCGAGCACGATATTGATCGCGCAGATATTAAGAATGCGAATTTTATAACCATCAAGCTGGCCTCCCGACCAAAACAAAAAACCAATCAGACAGATTAAGGCAGCGCCTGCTAAAAAATAATCTTGTTTTTTCATTTCACACCTTCTCCGTCACTTCTTTGCCCATAATACCCGAGGGCTTCAGCAGAAGAATCACAATTAAAATTATAAATGCGAAGGCATCGCGATAACCGGACAAAGCAGGCAAAAAAGTAATTGCCATGATCTCGACCAGCCCCAGCAAGAAACCACCAATCACGGCTCCCGTGACATTCCCGATTCCACCAAGCACTGCTGCCGTAAAGCATTTAAGCCCAGGCAATATCCCCATCAGCGGGTGTATCTGAGGATACTTCAGTGCCCACATAATTCCGCCCACAGCTGCCAAAATACTGCCGATAGCAAAGGTAATCGCTATAATCCTATTGACATTAATTGCCATCAAGCTAGCAGTATCAAAACTGACCGACAGTGCCCGCATCGCCATGCCCGTCTTCGTGTATTTTAGGAGATACACTAATAGTCCCAGCATCACTGCCGTGACAATAATGATGTAAAAAGTAAGACTGGTAACAGAAACACCGGCGATAACAATTTCTCTGGTAAAAAAATCCGGAGTATAGAAAGGCCTTGGTACCCCACTAAAAATGACCAAGCCCAAATTTTCGATGAAAAATGAGACTCCGATAGCTGAAATAAGAACAGAAATACGGGGCGAGGTCCGCAGCGGCCGGTAGGCCATTTTCTCAATTGACACCCCGAGCACGCCCGTAATCAGGACTGCGAGAATCGCCGCTGCCCACCAGGGGAAAAGTGCCGCATTCATGAAAAAGACGGAATAGGCCGCAATCATCAACAAGTCACCATGAGCAAAGTTGATCAGGCGCAATATTCCATAGACCATTGTATAACCGATAGCCACCAAGGCGTAGAGACTACCCAGCGATATCCCGTTAGCTAGGCTCGTAAAAAACATTTCAGGATTCATTTAGACCATCCTTACTACAAACATATTTCGTCACATTAATAACAATGCATTCCCCCGCTCACTTGAACGGGGGAATGCCAGAAAAGACAAAGGGGAAAAATTTGCTTATTTTGGTTCGACAGTAGCAGTAAAGACCCACTTGCCGTCTTTGACTTGTTTGATCACAGCGGATTTAATAGCATTGCGCTCTGAATCAAGAGTAATAATACCGGTCGCTCCCATAAAGCCCTCTGTCATTGCCAAGGCTCCAGTGATTTTATCACTATCGGCAGAACCAGCGCGCTTTATCGCATCCAGGGCCAACAAATACGCATCGTAACCGAGTGCGGCAAAAGCACTAGGCTCTTTGTCTGGGAAGGCCGCTTTAAAGGCGTTAATAAAGGTAGTAGTCTCTTCCGTCACAGTTGCATTAGCATCGAAATGCGTGCTGACAGTTGTCCCTTCAACTAATTTACCAAACTCCAAGAACTCGGGGACGTCGACAGTATCGCCGCCCATGAAAGGCGTCTCGATGCCAAGCTCACGAGCCTGCTTCAATGCTAGTCCCACTTCAGCATACTCACCAGGGCATAAAATTACATCTGGCGCAGCTTGCTTAATAGTATTGAGTTGAGCTGTGAAATCCTGGTCACCCGTCTGATAGGCCTGCTCTTCAACGATTTCGCCGCCGTTGGCGATGAAAGCTTCTTTGAAGTAATTAGCTAATCCAACCGAGTAGGCATTGCCATTACAGACCAGCATCGCGGCAGTTTTTGCCTGCAGCGTATCAGTCGCGTAATTAGCTAAAACAGTCCCTTGGAAAGGATCAATAAAGCAAACTCGGAAATACCAAGGGTTACCCTCGGTTACCAATGGGTTTGTGGGTGAACAACCAATAGCCGGGACACCCGCGCTTTTAATCGTATCGCCAGCTGCCATGCAAAGGGCGCTGCCATAGGAACCAAGGATAACATTTGCTTTTTCCTGATCGATAAGTCGGGCAACAGCCGTTGTCGCCTCAGCTTGGTCACTCTTGTTATCGACAATGACTAACTTGACTTCTTTCTCCACACCATTGACTTCCACGGTAGGATATAGTTCGTTGGCAAGTTTCATCCCGTCAACCGTCATCTGACCACCGGCAGCCTTGTCACCTGTCAATGGCTCGTAAACGCCGACAACGATGACATCCCCCTCAGGATTACCCATCGGAGTTTCACTTTCAACATCGCCACCACCGCCGCCGCAACCGGACAGCAACATCCCGGAAACCATCACAATTGTTGTCATGAGAGCTAAAAATTTTTTCATTTTTTTCTTCCCTCCTGCATATTTCCTTGAGCTTTGCTACCGTGCTACATCCCCTTGTCTACTATGTCAGGCGCCATAGCGCTTAACAACAATGCCAGTCCCTCTTTAAGGATCGATAACCGCCACAACCTCTTCCGGCAAATCATGGACATGCTTAATTACCAACATGCTGCGCAACAAAACGCTTTTCCCGTCGTTGGCATATATTCCAGAAGCCCCCGAATATCCCTCCAAATTATGGAGATAGTCGAGCAAATCTTTGGAATCAATACTCCCCTTGGTTAAGCAACCTTCACGAATAATCATAAATGCGTCGAAAGCGAGGCCCTCGAGCTTGCCAGGCTTGCTCGCAAAAACCATCTCATAGCTTTCGTTAAACAAATTAGAAAGCCGGGTAAGGGACATTTTCCCGTCATAAGCGCGGATAACGTAACACTGATCCGAGGCCGGACCGGCAGCCTCGGCAAATGTCACCAAATCCACCGAAGATCCCAAGACCAGATTTTGCGGTTTTCCGGACTGCAAGGCTTCGGCAGCGAATTGTCCTAACAGCTCCGCATCGTCACCCACCAAACATGTCGCCTGGGGCTGCATCCTTGCTATGATCTTAATCTTATCCCCAAATTGCCGCGTAGTCTGCGAAAAACGCAACTCGACAACCTGACCCTTCGGATTTTCCTGATTGAAGCGTTTTCGAAGAAAAGTCGCTTCTTGTCGAGCATGAAGCGAGTTAATCCTTCCAAGAACGACGATATTTTCGTACTTCATATAATTAGCTAAAAATTTCGCCATCACCGCTGACGAGCTCTTAGCTTCACCGCCCATGAAAATCTCGTTATCCTCGTAATTCTTAATCTCAGTTTCACCCAAATAGATAATCGGAATCATTCGCTTGCTTAAAAAAACTTTAAGTTTGGAATGAAGCTCCGTCCCAGGAGCAAGAATTACCGCGGAAATTTGCTTGCGTCGTAACCAATCTTCAGCCGGAGCGACACAACTTTCTTGATCCCAATCTCGCCTCCCCGCAAAGCTTAAGGCAATACTATAGGTGCCGGCGTCGGCAAAAACACCCGCAGCCAGCTTCGCACCCCGCGCCACCGCAAGATTGACATCAGAGTTATCCGTGTCAGCACCATTATCATAAAAAACGGCAATGCCTAAACTGTCGCCTGAAAAAACACTGTCCGCCTCTTCACCATTACTACCGCAACCTGCGATGGCAGTGACTGACAACAAACCGATGAGACAAAAGATGCAATATCGCTTCATCAATCTAAGCAAACATAAATCCTCCTCTATCTTCTAGCAAGAGCCAGTTTCTCGACAGCCTCGATTACTTGCAGAATACTCATACTCGTCGAATCGAGCTCCACCGCATCCTCTGCTTGGCGCAAGGGTGAGTGCTGCCGAGTCGAGTCGTCGTGGTCCCTCTGCATCAAGTCTTGCAAAACTTGTTCCTGAGTAGTTTGGACACCTTTATCCTGCAGCTCAAGAAATCGTCTCCGTGACCTTTCTTCCGGAGTAGCCGTTAAAAATATTTTTAATTCGGCATCCGGCAAGACATGCGTCCCGATATCCCGGCCATCCATCACAACATCCTTAGCGGCAGCCATAGCCTGTTGGCGCTCGACCAATACCTTCCGTACACCGAGATAGGCCGACACCAGCGAGGCACCGCTACTCATTTCCGGAGTCCTAATTAAATCAGTAACCTGCTCTCCGTCGAGCAAAACATCTTGCCCACTCTCGCTATTGACTAAATCAACGACATGCTTGCTGGCATATTCTTCGACAGCAGCGCAGTCGTGCCAGTCAATTCCATTGCAAGCAGCACCATAAGCCACCGCGCGATACATCGCACCTGTGTCAATATACAAAAAGCCAAGGCTATTTGCAAGCCCTTTAGCGATAGTACTCTTTCCAGCCCCCGAAGGCCCGTCGATTGCAATGCGCATCAAAATTCTCCTTCAGCAATTTTTCCTGATATCAAATCGGGTCGAAGGCACTGCGCCCCCCCGAGGTATACATGTCGCACATCCCTCTGCGTCACAGTCATTTCTGCCAGCACCAAAACACGGATACAAGCGGCCAGACCATCTTCGACTCCAATTTCTAGACAATCAAACAAAGGCACATATTGCCATCCCAGCCGCCGCGCCGCCGCCGCGGGAAACGCAACCTGAATGTCCGGTGTCACCGAAAAAAGAACCGCTCCGATATCCTCGATCGCCAGATCATTGTCACTGACAAGCTGGCACAATAATTCCTCGGTAGCCTCAAGGACATCATTCTTACCGATTCCACGAGCAACAATAGCACCCCGAATTCCTCGCATCATCGCGTCTCAATCCCTTCTGCCAGCGCAGGAACTGCTCGATGCCCCATGCCAATTCCAACCTCATTGAGATGCCCCATCCCGATGGCAAAAAATACCGCCACGCTGATGTGGTCGCCTTGCCTGGCAAATCCAATTTTGCCCCCGACATTGAGACCAGTCGCCTTAGGTAAGATTTGGATCAGCGCTTCATGGGCAGCTCCAGCGACAGCGCCCTCCTCCACATGAGTTTCGAGGATGACGCCCTCTCGCCGAGCCGCAACTATTGCCCGCTCAATAAATTTTTGTAAAGAGGAATTAAATTCGCCCCCGCAATCCACTGCTCCCGCTTTAATACCTTCGCGCAACAGCAATGTTTTGTAATTATCTTCCTCACTGCGGTCAATCGAAAAGGCCATTTTCATGGCTGCTCGCGCAATATCCTTGCTTGTTTTTTCCGGCATCAATAAATCCCTCCGAATGTTCGATTCAATTATTTACTTAGATCCAGCCATGCGCCCCGCCAAAAAACCAGTGGAATAGCACATTTGCAAATTAAATCCACCCGTCAAGCCGTCCACATCAACCACCTCGCCAGCAAAAAACAACCCCTCGATCAGCTTTGATTCCATACTGCGAGGGTCAATTTCTCTAAGACTAACGCCCCCGGCAGTCACAATGGCTTCCTCTACCGGAGCTGTCCCCTTGATAGGCAAGACAAAGCCCTTTAGCAAATCCGCCAACTCGCCGATTTCTCCGCTTTGCATTTGTTTAATCTTCTTCCCTATCGGTAGATGCCACAATTCAGCGCAAAAGACAGCCAAAGTTTTTGGCATCAGCAAGTTTAATAAATTCTGATGATGCATGCCCGGGTGTTCTTCGATCTCCCGACCAATGCGGTCGATTAATTGTTGCCGAGACAACGCTGGCTTCAAATCAATCGACAACTCAGCCCGCTTAAAAGGCAAAGCCAACAGCATCGACATTTTGGAGCTGGTTGTGAGGATTGTCGGACCACTGACACCTTGATGGGTAAACAGCAAGTCTCCGAACTCATCCGCCGAAACTTTTTTATCGATCTTTAACCGGACAGAAATATTCTTCATCGTAATCCCTGCCAAGTTTTTGACATCGCAGTCCGCAATCAAGGCCACCAAAGCCCCTCGAGGCTGCAAAACCTGATGCCCAAAATCCCTGGCAAAGCGATAGCCGTCCCCGGTACATCCAGTCGCCGTATACGAGAGACCACCAGTGGCAACAATGACCCTCCGAGCAGAAAACTTTGACTCCGAGGGAGTGCTGACGACAAAACTGCGATTTCCCTCCGACTCCAGGCTCTCGACTTTAGTCACAATCATCGGTCTTAGCACTCGGACATTATTGGCGGCCAGCGCATTGCGCATCGCGTTGACAACATCAGCCGCCCGCTCCGACGCAGGAAAAACTCTCCCGCCACGCTCCACCTTCAGCTCTACTCCGCGTTTTTGGAACCAAGCCATTGTATCCTCGGGTGAAAACGCAGCCAGCGGCCCATGCATAAACTTTCCGTTTACCAGATAACTAGCTATATAATCCTGTAATCCGGCTACATTAGTTATATTGCACCGTCCCTTGCCAGTTATCCCCAGCTTTCGACCCAGCCGCTCATTTTTTTCGATTAGGGCAACCTTTGCCCCCGCTTCGGCCGCTGTCACCGCAGCCATCATCCCTGCCGGGCCACCGCCAATTACTAAAACATCGAACAGCTAAATCACTCCATCACTATATCTTCATTCCACCTTGATCTGGCAAATCGCGGGTCTTGTCGGCATGGTTATCCCTCCGGAAAAAGTTTGGCAAATTTTTCCGCTTCGGCTTCGGAATAAGTTACATAACCCACCGGTACCTTTCCATCGACAGCATCGATGATCTCCTGGCAATGGCCCTCCTCGAAGGCACCGCAAAGCTCAATAAAATCGATGCCATCCTCGACAAGTATTTTTGCTTGCCGACATGCCTCAGGAAAAGCATTAACCCCGACAATTTTCATCTCCAGACCCGGACACTCCATCAACTGCGTTTGCGGAACAGAAAAACCTTCATCTTGCAAAATAAACCCGTATTTAACCATACTCATCCACCTCCTACCTGCATATATTACCATAAGAAATCTCTCTTGACACAAAAAAAACCGGACCTTTTTAAAGGTCCGGTTTAAATAATCCAGCGTCCATACTCTTCAGGGCTGCGAAAAATGGCAGCAATAGATACTTAAGACCAAGTAGTGTGCAGTTTTACGAAAAAAATATTAACACAAATCCTCATTTTGATAATCTGTTGTCGCGTCGCGTTCTCGCTACCCTTATAAGGCAACTTCAGTCAATTCTTCCTCGCAGTCAATCGCCAAATCCGGGTTATGAACAAATCCTAAGCGCTCCGGTAAAATATCATTCCGCAGCAAATCATCGTAGGTCTCCCGCCGAACAATCAAGGAAGCCTCGCCACCTTCGACAAGGACAGCGGCGGGTCGCGGTAAGCGGTTATAATTGCTGGACATCGAATAATTATAGGCGCCGGTACAAAAAACAGCTAAGATATCCCCTGCCTCAGCGCATGGCAGTGATATTTCTTTAATGACAACGTCGCCAGACTCGCAACACTTGCCCACAATACAAAAACTGTCATCGTGGGGCTGGTCAATCTTGGTCACCAGCTCGGCTTCGTACTCCGCCTGATACAGAGCATAGCGAGGATTGTCCCCCATTCCACCATCCACGGAAAGGTACCGCCGATGCCCGACAACATCCTTCATCGCCCCGACAGTATACAAGGTCGTACCCATTTCCCCAACCAAAGCGCGCCCCGGTTCGAAGATAAGCAACGGTTGCTCCAGGCCTTTCTCTTGACAATTGATCTGAGTAGCCTGCGCCAAAAAGCTGACGTAATCTTCCAAAGGCATCGGATTATCCCCCTCAACATAGCGGATACCCCAGCCTCCACCCAGATTAAGCTCTCTCGTGACAAATTCGGTCTCAATTTGAATCTCGCGAATAAAATCCGTCATAATATCGATAGCAAGCTCAAAGGATTCCTCATTAAATATCTGCGAGCCAATATGACAATGAAAACCATGTAAACGGATAGCCGGCATCGACAATGCCTTAAGCGCCGCTTCTCGGGCCTGATTGCTCCCCAGCCCGAACCCGAACTTGGAATCTTCTTGTCCCGTCTGAATATACTCGTGGGTATGCGCAGAAACCCCCGGCGTGACACGAATCAAAATATCCGCCATAACTCCAGCATGTGAAGCTATCCGCCCAAGCATTTCAAGTTCATAATAGTTATCGACAACGATTCGACCAACTCCCGAAGCGATTGCCAGCTCCAATTCTTCATAACTCTTGTTGTTCCCATGAAAACATACCTTTTCCATGGGAAACTTTGCCGCCACAGCAGTGTGGAGCTCGCCTCCAGAGACTAGGTCCAGCCCCATCCCCTCTTCTTGCATGATACGGCAAACCGCCAAGGTTAAAAACGCCTTGCCGGCATAAATAATCCGCGCCGGCACCTGTAGTTTTGCCAGAGCAAAACTAAGTCGCCGACAGTTTTCCCTAATGCCTTGCTCGTCAACTACATACAGTGGCGTGCCATACTTTTTTGCCAACATCACCGTATCACAGCCACCGATACTCAGATTTCCAGCTCCATTGATCTCCATTGTTCCGCGTAAATGCATTCCTAACATCCCCTTTTATGTAATATTTTATTAAAAAATAAAAAAATAAGACCGCGAAGAGAGAACTCCTCGCGGCCCCATAAAAGGTCGACGGATGGTCCTCCTCTTCTCTCCCCTTTGAATGAGCAGCGCTTCCCTTACACTCTTTGGGAATGGTGTAAGCGACAGTCATGCATCTATTCGATACATGCCCAACCTTGGTTTGAAGGCACAAACCTCAGCTTCGGCGAAAAGTCCTTTCATATCCGCTCATCGGGTGCCTCCCCTTGCGAATATTACTCTTACTTCTCGCGACCTCTGGCTCATCTCTTTCCGAGACGAGGTGAAATCTTATTTAATTAATGTGCACATGTTATCATGTTTTCGAAGTCTTGTAAAGGATAATTTACAATTACACGAGCTAGCATCGCACCCCTGACATTGGTGCTTACAATGTCGTTAGCAATAATAAATTATCGCTCCGCATTTAGAGCAATTCCTTGGCGAAGGAGTAACTTCATCCCCGGGAAGCGGATCGTACTCGCAGAAGATGTTAAGTGTTCCGCATTTGCTACAAAAGACTTCGGTTTTTTCCAAATACCCGCCCTGGGTGCCTCCGGCAGCCAATAAAAGATCACTGTCACTCAGGGACTTTCCCAGCAGTTTGCCTTTTTCCTCGAGCATTGCTGATCATCTCCTCTCCGATTCTATCACTGCGGTCATTCTACTTGCTTAGGAATAAGATGTCAATAAAATCCGCACAAATGAAATAGTCCGCTGATCCTGTGCTCCAACCCGGGTGACACTTTCAGCGGACTATTCACGCATCCATTTCATTAACTTAATTTGACCAGATCCCAATCTACCACCACCAAATAATTAGGAAAACCAACCATCCTAGCTTAACCGGCCACCTGAGGCACCATTTAAACCTTGAAGGACCTGTGGGTTTACCAAGAATAGAATCACCTTAGATTTAACTGAGATTCACCTTAGATTTACCTTAGACATCCAAACCAATCTACCTAAAAACCCCTGGAAATTTCTAAAAACCACCTAAGATCAACCAGAGAACACCAAGAAAGATCCTTAGACTACTAATCCAACCATGGACTTCCGCCAGTACTGCTAGGTCTGTATATCAACCAACAGCCGGATGCGTAGCTGTCGAGCTGCCTGATTGAGACCCCACACATGGTATCACGCATCTTCCTTGCCACGATACTACTACTTTGAAGCTCCCATGTCAAGTCAATTGCTAAAAAATTAAATTACTTGATCTTCAACACCTTTGCGGATAATCTGGCTTTCTCCAGTCTCTATATCCACATCATAAATATCATAGTTAGTCGCTTCAGAATAGCCTTCGTAATGTGAGGCAAAATTCATCGAAGCCGACCCCTCATCTCCGCTAACAATGCGGTGGAAGACGCCCCGGGGCCATGTCAACATCACCCCGCCAGTGTGCAACATGACATTGTTGCGATAGATACAGTCAGAATAAACTGTTAGTTTTTCAATTTTGCCATGCTCTTTAGAGAATAACTCCACATGCCGGCAGCCATGCAAGACTACCAAATGATCGTCCTGAAAATGATGGCAATACCACGGTCGCTTTACCTTGCCGACCTTTCCAGGCGAAAGCGCATGAAATTTGTGGATGACCCGCTCGATGGAATCGATGCGCGGCAAGTCCCCTAAAGGTAAAAAATCAAAAGTCACCCCAGGAGTAATGCGGAAAGGTTGCATTTTCGAAACCATGAATAGGCCAGCAACCACCTCTAAATATTCAGCCATCATCCCACCTCCATCTTATTCTGTGAATCATCATACCAGCGAACACAAAAACCGATTTTACGCCATTTTGCATTATCATCCCGCCATACATCGCGGAGACTTAACACTAAATAGTCATGCGCTCCACATTACCCATATAATGCTGCAATGCCTTAGGAATCAGAACGCTACCGTCCTCCTGTTGATAATTTTCCAAAATGGCAGCCACAGTTCTGCCGATTGCAACTCCGGAGCCATTTAATGTATGCAAAAACGCTGTCTTCCCGTTATCATTGCGCCGATACCTGATATTGGCCCTGCGCGCCTGAAAATCTTCGAAATTAGAACAAGAGGAAATCTCCCGATAACAGTCGAAACTTGGCAGCCACACTTCAATATCGTAGGTCTTTGCCGAAGCAAAACCCATATCGCCTGAAGATAGTGCCACAACTCGGTAAGCCAGACCCAAAGCCTGCAGAATATTCTCCGCATCCTGCGTCAATTTCTCCAGCTCTTGATACGAATCCTCTGGGCGGGCAAACTTAACAAGCTCCACTTTATTAAACTGATGCTGCCGAATCAGGCCCCTGGTATCGCGACCCGCCGCACCAGCCTCGGCACGAAAACACGCACTATAAGCGCAATATTTAATCGTCAGCTGATCCTCTTCGAGAATCTCATCCCGGTGATAATTTGTAACCGGCACCTCAGCCGTCGGAATTAGATACAATCCCTCTCGCTCGCACTTAAAAGCGTCATCCTCAAACTTAGGAAGCTGCCCCGTGCCCATCATGCTCGTGGCGTTGACCAAGTATGGAGGCATCAGCTCCACATAGCCATGTTTTTTGGTATGCATGTCCAACATAAAGCTAATCAGAGCCCGCTCCAATTTAGCCCCCAGACCACGATAAAAAGTAAAACGCGCTCCCGAAACCTTGCTCCCGCGCTCGAAATCAAAAATCCCCAGGGCCTCGCCAATATCCCAATGTGGTTTGGGAGTAAAGCTTAACTTTGGCACCTGTCCGATGCGACGCAGCTCGACATTGTCGCTCTCATCAATTCCGTGGGGAACAGATTCATGGGGAAGATTGGGAAGCGTCATCAAAAAGTTCTGCATCTTGCCTTCGACATCTCGCAGCTTGTCATCCTGCCCGGCAATAGCCTCGCCTAAGCGTCGCATCTCCAGAATGATTTCCTCAGCGTTACCCTTGGCTTTTTTTATCCGGGCAACTTCTTCCGACTCCCGGTTCCGCGTCGCCTTCATCTCTTCCACCTGGCGAATTATCTCCCGACGGTCCGACTCCCACGCCAAAAAATCATCCAGATTAATTTCCGCATTGCGCAACCTCATCGCCGCCAAGACCTTTTCCGGATTGTCCCGAACAAACCTGATGTCAAGCATTTTCGACAGCCTCCTCATTTGCAAGTATTTCTAGGATTCGATATATCTCATCTCGAGGCGGCCCCGTTAAGGGAAATTCCTCGCCATTTTTTATTATAACCCGGCTCTCCCCTTGGAGAAACTCCCCAATGTGCGTCGTCTCAATCTCCGCCTCGCGCATCTGCCCCAGAAAGCCTTCGACATCCTGGCGGACAACCACCAACATCGACCCCGAGGAAAGCAAACTATACGGATCCACTCCTAGTGCCTCGCAAATAACACTGCTCTCCAGGCGTAGCGGCACCCGCTCCTGCCAGACGCGTACACCGCAACCACCAGCAGCACACATTTCCTCGACAGCACCCCAAAGCCCTCCCTCAGTCGCATCATGCATCGCGATCGCACCGAATTTACGGGCCAATATTCCTTCTCGGACAACGCTTAAGTGTTCGCCCAAAGCCTGCCCAGACTTAATCACCGCTTCACTTATGCCCAATTCCCGCAACTTTGGCGCAAAATCAGCAGCCAGGATGGCCGTTCCCTCCATAGCGATCGCTTTCGTCATGCACAAACAATCACCAGGCCGCACCGCAGCGCTCCCGGGCATAATCTCTTCGGTATAACCGATTCCCGTAGTCACAACAACAGGACGAGTCACCGCACTGGTGACCTCGGTATGCCCTCCGGCAATAGCCAAATTCAGGCGCTGGGCTTCCGTCGCCGCCTGCTGGGCTATCTCACTGATTTGATTGGTCGTAGTTCCAGGTGGCACCAAAATAGTCATAAAAATAGCCATCGGTTCCACACCGCAGGCGGCGACATCATTGGCCGTCACCTGAATCGCCAAGGTTCCTGCCTGCGCAGTCGCCCCGGTGATCGGATCCATCGAAGCAACGCAATACCCGCTGCCGCACTTCAGGACCGCACAGTCCAGACCCAGACCCGGCCCGACAATCAGCTCCGGACGACTGGCCATTCGGACTTTTTGCAATATTTCCTCTTGAAGCACCTTCCCGGGTAGTTTTCCCGAAGGTAAAGCCGAATTCATCTGCAAACTCATCTCCCGATTGTTCGAAATAATTTTACCACTTATATCCTCGATATTTAAACGCAAACCTTGGCAATTCACGAAAAACCCAGCTAATCTACTTTTATCACCCAAATTAGCCCAGCTGACTTTTTACTAATGACGCCAGCTTGGCTAAATCCGCCTGATAAATTTGCACCAAAAGCTTATTGTAAATGATGCTCGCCGGATGATATAGAGGAAACAAAATCCCCGACCCCAACCCATCATTTAGTGGTATCGTTGTCCCATGTACATGGCCGATTGTCACGCCCCCTCCTGCCAATACCTTGAGAGGGACATTACCCAGAGTTACAACGAGCATCGGCCCGATCCGCTTTATTTCTTCCATTAAAAATCCAGCGCAAAGACGCATCTCCGGCACTGACGGCGAGCGATTGACCAGCCCTCGCTTGCCCAATTTCACCGGGCGAAACTTAACAGCGTTAGTCAGGTAGATATCTTCTCGGCGCAAACCCGCCAGGCCAAAAAAGTCATCCAAATTGCGCCCTGCCTGCCCGACAAAAGGCCTTCCAGACATAACCTCGTTAGCTCCGGGAGCCTCACCGACAAAAACAATCCGCGACGAAAGCGGACCTTCACCCCAGACAAAACCTCCGTGGTGAAAGCCAGACGCTTGCACCGCTTCGAGAAGATGACTGCGCATTGCTGCTATCGGTCCAAAAATCTCCTCAGCTTGCATCAACTAACGGTACACTCCTACGGCCTCAGGTGAAACATAGAGCAGCTTAAAGATTAAATAATTCGCCAGTTTGATGGTAATTACCCCATCATCCGGCCATTTAAAATCCTCCGCAATATATACGCTGACACCGCTTACATCCTGAAGCTGATAACTTTCTTTATTTCGAAAAGGCGCACCCGGTCGCACGGACCGAATATAAGACGTACCGCCCCCTCAACACATTTTTGCCAGCATCACCAAAGTAACTGAATTTCCCTTGAGTGCAATCCGCTCGGCAGCAGCGTCACTGATTTTAATTTCCATCCGTCTTTACCTCCCAATCTTAAAACATGTCTTGCAAAGCCAACTCAAATCCCCGCCCGGCAGCCTTTGCTACCGCCGGATTCTTTAAATCCACCCCGACATCCTGAAGCAACTGCAAAGGCGCAGCGCTATTACCGGCAGATAAAAAATTGCGATACCTCTTGATCGTCTCAACATCGCCTTGCACTATTTTTTCAGAAAGAAAAGATGCCGCTAAAAATCCTAAAACATACTTGTAGACATAAAAACTACTATAGAAATGCGGAATCCTAGCCCATTCCGCCAAAAACTCCTGGGGCAAGACCAAATCATTTCCATAATACTTACTATACAACATCCGCCATTCTTCCATCAACCAATCCGATGTCAATGTACCCCCGTCTGCCGCCTTGGCATGGGTGTCCTTTTCAAACTCGGCGAACAGTGATTGACGAAAAACAGTTGTCCGAAATCCCTCCAGCAATTGATTAATCAGGCGCTGCTTTTTAACCTTGCTCTCGGCCTTGTTAATCAGAAAACGCAAAACAACCAACTCATTGGTAATCGATGCTACCTCAGCCGTAATTATCGAATGCCCGGAATATGTGTACAGCTGAGCATCATTAGTATAGTGCGAATGCATCGCGTGCCCCATCTCATGGGCTAATGTCAGCACGTCCTGAAAACTGTCCGTATGATTTAACAAAACAAAGGGATGCTTGCTCCAGACATTGCTCATAAAAGCTCCCTTTTGCTTATTCTTGCCTGGGTGAACATCGACCCAGCCCTGCCCTACTCCTGCCCGCATCGCTGTGACATAGTCTTCTCCGAGAGGTGCCAAAGCCTGGCAAATCAGATCCACTGCAGCAGTGTAAGAAAGTGTTTCCTTGTCAACATCTTCTACCATCGGAGCGTACAGATCATAAGCGGCAATACTATCCAACCCTAAGACGTCCCGTTTCATCCCGACATATTGCCGCGAAAGCGGTAGCAGTTTTTCAACTGATTCAAGCAAATCAGTATAAAAACCCGTCGTCAATTCGTCCTGATACAGCTTGGCTTCAATGGTTGACTCGTAGCCCCTGGCCTTGGCGACAAACTCGTCTGTTTTCGCATTTCCCGTCAGTAACTGGGCAAAGGTGTTGCGATTGGCATAATAACTGCCAGTCAAAGAAGCAAAGGCCTTTTTGCGCAACTCCCGGTCCTTCGACCGTGCCAGTAGAGTAAAGACTGCCTCATCAACCCGATAGCGCTTGCCCTTAGCGTCTGTCACCGACTTAAAAGTCATGTCAGCGTTGACCAATAAATTATACGTCGATGAGACAGCCGACAAGGCTTCACCAGACTGAGCCAGGAGACGCTCCTCCTTATCCGTCAAGATATACGGACGTCTTCGATTCATCACTTCGATCATTCTTCGGTAATAGCTTTTATCCTCTGACTCGGCTAACCATTGCTCCAAGGTTTCAACTGCAATCTCTTTAAAAACCGGGAAAAAGAAGGACGTAATCTGACTATATAAGCTAAATAACCACTCTACCTTGGACACCATCTCCAGCGCTGTCGCATCGGCGGTATCCAGAGTATGAAGCAACTGGGCATATTGGTACAAAATCTCCATGCGCAGCTCGGCAGCTTCGCTCTCCTCCAGATATGCGAAAAAAATCCCACCAGTTTCAAATTTTCGGCCCTGCCACGCTTCCATTTTATGAACCAGTGCTTGCAAATCGTCAAACTCTTTTTGCCACACCTCCGGCGAAACAAATAAATGCGTAAGGTCCCATTTTTCCGGCAATTTTTCTGGCATCAGCTCATCCAACTCCTCATAGCTTTATCACCGTTTAAGCATAGCAGAAGCTTGGACTTTGCACAAATAAATCCAAGCAACAGATTATTAACAAATCTTTATTCGAAAAAAGCGATTCTCTATCAGTTGAAAGATTGTATCGAATAATTGTATACTATGCGTACCGAATGCTACCATTTGTTTAAAATGAGGAGATTAATTATGAAATTCTTCCGCAATCCCCGACCTGACCCAGTTATTTTAAAAAATGAGTCGCAGGATACCACGATCCGCAACAAAGTAGCCGGACTTGCCACAACAATCATATCCCTAGTCCGCCATTTCGAATTTTCTGCTCAAAGTGTCAGCAGCGCTGTCACCCAAATCGCGGCAGCTATGCAACAAATAGCCGCGGGAAGTACTGAAATTGCCCGCCACGCCGAGAATTCCAGACAAAACATCGGCCACGCCAGCGAGAGGCTCGCCGAACTAGACACAAGCATCGATACCACAGAAAAAATAACCAACCAAGTACTGAGCATGATTAAAGCGGGTGAAGCCACCGTCCAGTCCCAGCGACTGCAGATGGAAACCACCGACTCAGCCGTGGCACAAATGCGGGGAGGTATGGAAACTCTCGCCGGCAAATCCAGCGAAATCCGCAGCATCGTTGACACAATTCGGAATATTGCCGGTCAAACTAATCTACTCGCGCTTAACGCTGCCATCGAAGCCGCCCGTGCCGGAGAGCAAGGTCGTGGTTTCGCCGTTGTCGCTGACGAGATTCGCAAGTTAGCTGAAAGCACCATGCACTCCTCCAAACGCATCGAAGAATTAATTTCCGAAGTCCTCCGGGAAACGGAAAAAGCCAACCTCTCTGCCGATGCTTCTGCGGAGGCCACCAGCGAGCAACAAAAAGCCCTCGGGGAACTTTTTGAACTTTTCGGAAAGATAACTGACCAAGCAGAAGAATCTGCCACAGCCGTATCATCGATTCGCCTCACTGCAGCTGATTTAGGAAAGAGCGTCAGCCAAGTTCGAGAAGATCTTGTTGAAGTCGCCACCATCACCGCCCAGGCTGCCGCTGCCAGCCAAGAAGTCAGTGCCACCACTGCAGACCAGACCGGCACCGCGCAAGAGCTAAGCGACGCAGCAGGCGGACTTGAAAAAGTCGTCAACAAACTCTATCAAGCCATCAGCGACCAGCGCGTTATCCGTATCGCTTACCCCCCATGGGATTCAGAAATTGCCACTACCTTTATCTTCAAGCACATCTATCTGCAGATTACGGGGCAGCAGATCGAACCCGTCGAAGTCGAAGCCTTGGCCGATGATGAAATATTCGATGCCATTGCTGAAGGCCACCTCGACGCCGCCTTTTCTTATTTTGAAGGGCTCAGCGAAGACATGCTAGCGAAATACCCGGACAAACTCGTCGCTCTTGCCGATCACACCGAAGCCAGGATGGGTTTTGTCATCCCCCCCTACCTCTCGATCCGCAGCATCAGCGACCTAAAGAGCAGAGAAAACGAATTCAACAAACAAATCGTTGGCATCGAATACGAAAAAATGCGGATGTGGTCCGAGCAAGCAATTGCAAAGTACAACATCGACATGACCATCACCAAGAGCGACACCCAGGCCATGCTTCAAACACTCGGCAATGCTATTTCTCGGCAACAACCGGTCATCGCCATCGGCTGGGAACCTCATTGGATGATGGAAGAATGGAATTTACGGTTTCTCGATGACCCCAAAGGCGCCTTTAATGCCTACAGACGAGTCCGCACTGTTGCTCGGACCAGCCTAGTACAGGATCACCCTACCTTAGTCAAAATCATGACTGCTTTCAGTTGGCCGACGTCGGTTGCCAACGCCATGATGCTGCTATTAAAGAGTGGTGCCAGCCCTGACGAAGCCGCCAAAAAAATCCTCGACAGGCATCCCGAGCTAGTCCAGCAAGTCAAAGAAAGAGCAGGCATGTAAAATTTTCTTGCGTCGCTGACCTCTAACGTGGCATAATTCCATTAGGAAAGATTACCTATTTGCAATTTCAGCGTTAGAAGGTGAGGCAATGGCGACTTTTGTTCTAGTACGCGGCGGCAACTGCGATGGTAGCGCCTGGGATAAAGTCTGCCAAAATATCGAACACAGTGAGCACTTATGCTATGTGGTAGACCTTCCCGATGAGCACACCAGTGATTTATCCGAACACATCGATTGTGTTTTTGATGCAATTCTGGCCCTCGAAAATGAGAAAATCACCCTCATCGGCCATGGCTACGAAGGCTTGGTAATTACGGGTGCTGCAGCACTTTGTCCCACGCGAATCAATAACATCGTTTATATCGATGCGGCAGTCCCCTTGCCTGGACAGTCTCTGTTCGACATCTTTGCCGAAGCTGGAGTCGATCCCCTGACATTCACAGACCTTGAGGCGCTGGCACCTTACCTTGAGAAACTCCACTTCAACCCGCTCGAGATCTCACATCTGCGCAAAGATTTTATCCAATGCACCCAAAGCATTTTCCTCCCTGTGACAAAAATATCCCAGAAGAACCTCTCCCAAGAAATCCTTGGCGGGCAATGGGGCAACCACAGCCTCAACACCACCCACAACGCCATGGAGACCCTGCCATCCTTAGTCGGCGCCCTGCTTATTAAATCCTTGTGCCCATAATTTTGACAGCGCCTCACAATTGTCCGCGCCACTCCTCTTAATCTGCCGCAATGCAAAGAATCCCTTCCCCGGCCCTACATCGAGCCGAAAAAGAGATTCCTGTTTAAGCTTAATGTTTCCTGAAGCCAGAATCAAAGAATCACCAGAGGCACGTCATCGCTTGATCCCCTCAAAGCATCTAGCCACATGAGCCGGATCCACATCAAAAGCACCCCTCGACCTCATCAACCCCCACACAATGGCAGTGACAAGAATCGAAGTTGGCAAGGCGATAAAAAGCGAATCAACCACCATCCACTTAGAGAAAGCTGTCCCTTCCACCAACGAAATTTTGCCAGTCAGCAGCATGCTTAGCTGCAAGCTGGCAGCATTGGCGTGGACGAAAAAATTCCAGAAAAAACTAACAGAAAATCCGGCCACCATCCCCCAAAGGGCTGCAGCTTTCGGCATCTTGGGCATGAATAACGCCCCGACAAAAGCCGGCAAAAAGGCCGCCGCCGTCAGCGCAAAAAACAGCGCTGTCCCTTTGGCGATAATCGCATCGCCGACATCGACAAACTGGGGCAACGACGTCATCCAGGCAATCGTCGAACTCATAAGAATTACGACTAGCACCCCGCTGCGGGTAATAAAAACCGAATTTCCCCTTCTGTTCAGCACTTCCTCGTACAAATCTCTGCCGGCAGCCGAACCCATCGTATGAAACATCGAGCTTAGAGTGCTCATCGCCGCCGCCAGCATCGAAATCAGAAAAATGGCACCGAACCAAGGCGGCATATACGCCTTAATGAACATCGGAATAATCTTGTCCGTAATTCCTTCCGACGCCACAATCGCAATTTTACCCGTCGACTCATAAAAAAGGGCATTAGCCAACGCCCCGACAACAAAAGCGACTCCCGTCATAAAGAGGATAAAAATCCCGCCCGACAATACCGCCCGGTGCAGCTCTTTATCACTGCGCACCGTCATAAAGCGCACTGTCAGCT